>NZ_CP099490.1:2828481-3142756 GCF_023923205.1 Ornithinimicrobium cryptoxanthini
CGGAGGCAGGCAGCAACACCGGCCGGTGGGTGCCGATCGGGCCGTCGGTCATCCGCCGCGGCCAGGCGGTGGACCGGCCGCACGTCGTGGGACGCATCCGCGACCTCGCGGTGTCCGAGGACGGCGAGCGGGCCTATGCCGCGAGCGCCAAGGGCGGGCTGTGGCACACCGACGACGCCGGGGCGACCTGGGCTCCGATCGGGACCTGGGCCGGGGGCAACCGGCGGGCCGGGGGCAACACCTCCGTCTTCGTGTGCGGGTCCCTGCTCGTCGACTTCGGCCCGTCGCGGATCAATGACTTCGTCATGGTGGGCACCGGTGAGCTGTCGCCCGGCAGCACCAGCAGCGGGGCGGGACGCGTCGGCGGTGTCGGCGTCCTCACCGCACTGGGACCGGCGTTCTTCGACGACAGCGACAACCCGTGGGAGCCGGACACTGGCATCGACCTGCTCGAGGGGGAAGGCATCTTCCGTCTGGCGCGTCGCCCCGGCCGCACTTCTGGGACCGTTGCCCCGGCGACCCGCGACGAGGTGCTCGCAGCGACGAGCGACGGGCTGTTCCTCGGGGTCCGGCGCACGCTCCCGGCGGCCGTGGCAAACCCACCGTTCCCCGCGCTCGAGGAGCGCGACGGCTTCGAATGGTCACGGGTCGCCGGAATCGCGGCCGGCACCCAGGTCACCGACGTGGTGTGGATCGAGACGGCCGGAGGAACGCGCATCATCGTGCTCGTCGACGGCCAGGGCCTCGAGCTCTCCGACGACGACGGGGCGTCTTTCACACCGGTGCCGACCATGCACCGCCCCGGGGTGCCGGTCGAGGGTCGGTGCTCGATCAGCATCGCCGAGGACAACAGGGCCTATGTGCTCTACGGACACGTCGCGCGCCCGGCCGTGCGGCGCATCCCGGACCTGACCGCCGCCGTCCCGACCGCCACCCGACTCACCCGCGTGCCGAGGGTCTGGGACTCTGCCGCGGCGCGGGACTATGACCAGGCCATCGCCGCGGAGGCCTTTGACGGCACGGACCGGATCTATCTCGGCGGCAACACGGTGCAGCCGCGGCCCAGCGCGCAGTGGTCGGCGTCCTTGTGGGCGATGGATGTCGTGGACGGCGCTCTCCGGCCTCGGCCCGGGGTCTCCGACCGCGGCGCACCACCGGCTGCGGGTGCCGACCGGGCTGGGCTGGTGGGCAACAACGTCCATGCTGACGTCCACGCCATCGCCCTGCCGGGCCCCGCGTCCACCCCGCGGCCCGTGTGGGTTGCCTGCGACGGCGGGGTCTATGTCTCGACGGAGAACGGCCGGGTCAACTCGTTCGCGGCGGTCAACAGCGGCCTGTCGGTGAGCGAGACCGGCTTCCTGGACCACCACCCGGTCGCCTCGCACTTCGTGGCGACCGGCCTGCAGGACAACGGCACCGCCGTGCGCACGGGGGACACCGTGTGGGAGGTCATCCACGTCGGCGACGGCGGCGGCCTCGCTTTTGCCCCTACCGCACCGGATGTCCTTGCCGCGCAATACATCTATGGCTACTGGCGGAGCACGCACGTGAGCTTCCGAGACCCGCTCACCAACACGCAGCACAGGCCGAGCGAAGCGATCACCAACCACCCCGAAAACAGCCATACGCGCGCGGAGTTCTATGCCAACTGCGCGGTCGTGCGCCGTCCCGGGGCGGCTCCGGCCCCGGACACCAGCCGGCTCGCGCTCGGCACCGACCGGGTCTATGTCGCCGACAACATCGCCTCCGGCAGTCCCACCCAGTGGGTCATCCTGCCCGTGGTGCCCGCCACCGAGCCGGCCGGGACGACAAGGGTGGCGCGCAACCCCCACGCGGCGTCCAACAAGCCGCCCGCCACGTTCGGGACCGTGCCCGGCGGGGCGTTCGGCCGCGTCGTCTCACTGGCCTGGATCGCCCCCGACGAGCTCGTCGTCATCTATGCGCACGGCATCCTGCGCCAGACCGAGGTCAGCGCGGGACGGTGGAGCACCGAGTGGCTGCTGGACCCGGGCTCTCCCCCGGCCAGCCTGCCGGTGGGGGTCGACCTCACCGAGATCGCCGCAGTCCCAGGATCCAGGGACTTCTATGTCACCACCACCGGAGACCTCAACGCAGCCACCCCGGACACCGCCTACTTCTTCAACGCCACCACGGGGACCTTCCACGCGACAGGCCTGCGCACCGAGCTGGGGTCGGCGCCGCTGGGACCCCTGGACCCGGCCTACAGCGTGGCCGTCGACCCAGGTGCCACCGCCACGGTCTATGTCGGGACCGCCACGGGCGTATGGCGTGGGACCAGCACCGACGCGGCCGGCGGTCACGACTGGGACCACTTCGCCAACGGACTGCCGGAGGCGACCGTCCAGGACCTCTCGATCTGGACCGACCCCGCAGGTGGCGCAGGTCCGCGGCTCCTGCGTGCCGCCATACAGTCAAGGGGGGTGTGGGAGACCGACCTGGCGGCGGACACGCCAGTCGTGACCTATGTGCGCTGCCACAGCTTCGACGACCGTCGTGGGCCGCTGCCCGCCCAGGACCCGAGGGCCAGCGCGACGGCACTGTCCCCGGCCAGCAGTCCCGACATCGGCGTCCGCCCCGCGTGGCCGGTCCCAGCGGCTCCGCCCTTCCCACAGGTGCGGGTCGGTTCACCTAACAGGGCGCTGACGGAGGCCAATGCCGGCGTCTTCAACACCTGGACCTTCCAGACGGCGTTCCGATGGTGGTATCCCAGTGTGCGCGCCGACGGGCAGTGGACCGACGCCTTCCGCGACCTCATCCAGCGTGACCGGCAGGCCCGTGGGATGTCAGGCGGGCGCACGATCACCAGGGCGCTGTGGGAGGCCGTGGTCGGGAACACCCGGTTGAGGCTGGACAACCATCGCCTCGTGCGCTCCACCGACGCGGCCGACGAC
Source organism: Ornithinimicrobium cryptoxanthini (assembly GCF_023923205.1). Lineage (NCBI taxonomy): Bacteria > Bacillati > Actinomycetota > Actinomycetes > Micrococcales > Ornithinimicrobiaceae > Ornithinimicrobium > Ornithinimicrobium cryptoxanthini. The sequence continues at coordinate 2,831,394 of NZ_CP099490.1, forward strand.
CTCGCGGTCTTCCGACCGCCGTGGCAGACCGCGCTCAGCCCAGACCTGCTGGCGACCGAGGTCGACATCATGGAGTGCATCGTCCCCACGACGGCGTTCGCAGGTCTGTGGAGCGTCCCGGCCCAGCCCAGCGTGGTGGAGGTGCTGCTCCACCACCGGGCCTCCGAGCCGACGACGGACCGCACGAGCTATGCGGGGCTGCTGTGGAAGGAGGTGACCGCTGCGAGCAACCCGCTGACCGAGCCCGCACAGGACTTCGTCGACTGGTGGGACGAGGCATCGGAGCTCTTCGGCGACACCACTGCTGCACCGCCCGGCTGGACGGTGGTGCGCACCTCTCCCCCGGCCTCGCGCAACGTCCTCGACATCGGACTCGACGCCCGGCTCCCGCGAGCCATGCCGATCCCGCTCGACCTGACCCCGCTGGCAGGCAAGCTGATCGTGCTCGCAGCCTTCTCCTCCTCGCTCGCGGACAACGGGCTGCAGCCTGCCCCTGGTGGCGCGGCCACCCTCACCGACCTCGTGCGCTCGTGGCCGCACGTCGCGGTCCGGCTGGTGCAGGTCGTCTGAGGGGGTCAGGCGCGGAAGGTGACCACCTCGGGCTCGATGTGGCGCCGGCTTGAGCCACCCTGGAGGCTGAAGCCGGAGGCGATCCAGCTCGTGGAGCGCCGGATGTGTCGCCGCACGGTGAGGTAGTCACCCCAGGACTGGTCCGGCGGGCTGTGCGTCGAGGCGGCCACCGGGGTTGTCCGCCACTGGGCCGCCGTCTCGTCCCACGTGCCGACCGTGAAGGTCGGGAAGGCGGTCGGCCCGCCAAAGACGGCCGCGAGCCCGACGGCACCACGCCGGTGCGGCGCGGAGGCCGGATAGGCCCAGGCGCCCTGCTCGCTCCACAGGTCTGGCTCGTGGACCAGCTCGAGCGACTCCTCGTCGAGCACCACGCCCCGGATGAACGGGTGCGGCCGCCCGGCGGCTCGTCCCGCCGCCCAGAGGAACCCGAGCTGACCGCCCGCGCGCCAGGCACCGGTGATGCGGTCATCCTGGCGGAGCAGCCAGTTGGTCCCGTCCGGACAGGCCGAGGTGTAGTCCCGGTCGTTCCAGGCGGTCACCGGCACGTCCCAGCTGGTCACGTCGTCGTCCGCGTCGTCCCAGCGGTGCAGTCGCAGCTGACGGCGGTGCGCGACGGTCCCGGCGAACCACATCGTGGACTCCGCACCGGCCGTGAAGCGCAGCGAACCCACGCTCGTCGTCGACCAGTGCCGCCGGTCGACGGGCTGGGCGCGGGAGAGCTGCGCCAGCGGATAGCGGACCACGACGGCCCGCGTCCACCTGTTGCCGGCAAAGAGGTTGAGGCTGACCCACAGGTGGTCGTCGCTCACCGCGAGGTCGGGATAGTCGAACCACTGCCCGGACCAGGACGACGACAGGTCCGTCGGTCGCAGATCCCACCACTGCCACGGGCCGAGACCGCCGGTGCGGCTCACGGCTAGTCGCACGATGTTTTCCCCGCTGGAGTTCTCGGAGTACTGCAGCAGCCAGATCCACAGTCGGACCTTCGGCACATAGAGCACCAGCTGGTCGCAGCAGAACCCGGCGCCGGTGGCGGGGAAGAGCGTGAACGGGTCGAGGTGCTGCCAGGTGCGGCCAGCGTCCGGGCTCCACGAGGCATACCAGTTGCCGGTGACCAGGATCGCCCTGGTCGAGTGCGCGACGCTGGGCTCGTTGATCGTGGAGGTGCGGGTGCCGGTCGCCAGGTCGTTCAGCCGGAGGGACTCGGTGATGGAGACCATGTCGACACCGCTCAGCCGTGGTCGCGTGAGTCGGGGTCGGCAGGTCCAGGTTCCGTGGGGGGCGGCGCCGTCTCTGCCGGAGCATCGGGATCGGGTGGGGGCGAACCCGGTCTCGGCCCAGTCCGTTTGCGCCGAGTGCTCTTGCGCGCGTCCCGCTCGTCGAGCTCCTCCTGCGTGGGGATGTCCGACGCGTCGGGGACGGTGAGCACGGTGTCGCCCGGCAGCCGCACTGCGTCGGCGCTGTCCCCGATGCCGACGGGCAGTGCCATGCCGCTCAGGTCCTCGACGTCGAGGTGATCTTCGGGGATGACATGGACGACCTCGGCCGGCGGGGGCGCGTCGGGCCGCCGCTCCGTGTCGTCGGGAGCCTCGTCAGCAGCTCGCCGTCGGACGCGTGGCTCGGGAACCGCGGCTCCGGACGGTTCACTAGTGCCGCTGCGAGACCGGCTCCGGCGACCCTTGGGTCTGGATCGTGCTGCCATGTGACTGCCTTCCTGAGGAGTGAGATGAGGTCTAGGTGAAAGCGAGGCGCACGACATACCCACTGAGGACGCCCCAGAACAGCACGGTGTAGCCGCGCTCCCCCAGCCGGCTGTTGATCCGGCGGCCGAGCCAGGTCGAACCCGCCATCACCGGGATGGCGAACAGTGCAAGGCGGAACTGGTCACCGGCCAGCAGGCCGCCGTTGGCATAGACACCGACCTTGGTCGCGTCGCCGAAGAGTGAGACGAGCGACGCGGCACCGACGAGGTGCATGCGATCGAGCCGCAGGGCGCGCAGCGCGATCCCCTTCAGCGGCCCTGACGAGCCGGAGAACCCGGACGTCAGACCCGAGCCGAGGGCCGGGACGACCGCCCCGATCTTGAGGATGCGGTGGTGCCCACGCAGCTCGATGAGGAAGGTGAGCACGATGACGGCGATGACCGCGCCCGCCACCACGCTCTCGGGCGCGTGGACCAGGGCCCGGGCACCGATGAAGGACCCGACCACCGTCGCCACCACCACCCCGAGCACCGCCACCCAGGGCACCGTGCGCCGATAGGCGATGACCTTGGCGACGTTGTTGCCCGCGAGCATGAGCGCAGCCAGGGCAACCCCTTCCTTGGTCCCCAGGAGCAGGGCATAGGCGGGCACCAGGACCAGCGAGCCGCCGAGTCCGGCCGATGCCGAGACGACGAAGGCAAGGACGGTGGCCACGAGGGTGAGCGTCAGCACGACCGGATCCAAGATTCCTCCCAGGGCTCACTCTTCCGCTGCCGGGGGGTCGCGTCAATGGCTGTCGGCCGATGATGGTCACCAGGCGAGCAGTTCGAGATACTGACCAGTGACCTGCACCTGGAGGGAGCCGAGCATGCCGAAGCCACGCCAGATCATCCTGGACTGCGACCCGGGTCACGACGACGCCGTGGCCATGATGCTCGCGCTGGGCAACCCGACGATCGAGTTGCTCGGCATCACCACGGTCGGCGGCAACCAGACGCTGGAGAAGGTCACCCGCAACGCGCAGAGCGTGCTGGTGATGTGCGGCCGAGACGACGTGCCGGTCCATCCCGGCTCGGGTCGACCACTGGTCCGCCGGATCGAGGTTGCGGATGACATCCACGGCGAGTCCGGCCTGGACGGTGTCGACCTGCCCACCCCGACCCGGCCCGCTGAGGACAGTCACGCGGTGGCATTCATCATCGACACCGTCCTGGCCGCGCCGACCGGCACGATCACGCTGGTGGCGACCGGTCCGCTGACCAACCTGGCCCTGGCAGCACGGCTGGAGCCGCGCATCGTCGAGCGGGTCCGCGAGGTCGTGGTCATGGGCGGCGGCTATCACGTGGGCAACTGGACCCCGGTCGCGGAGTTCAACATCTGGGTCGACCCTGAGGCCGCCGCCATCGTCTTCGTCGAGACGTGGCCGCTGACCATGGTTGGTCTGGACGTGACGCACCAGGCGCTGGCGACCGCCGAGGTCGAGGAGCAGGTGCGCGCGACCGACTCGCCGCTGGGTGAGTTCTTCATCGGGCTGATGGCGTTCTTCCGCACGACCTATCGGGAGCACCAGGGCTTCACCGATCCGCCGGTGCACGATGCCTGCACCATCGCCTATCTCATCGACCCGGCGATCGTGCAGACGAGGAAGGTGCCCCTGACGGTGGAGCTGCGCGGTGAGCACACAGTCGGTATGACGGTCGCAGACTTCCGCAGCCCCGCCGCCGCGGACTGTCGTCACCAGGTCGCGACACACTTGGATCACGCCGGCTTCTGGGGGATGGTCGTTGAGGCGATCACGACCCTGAGTGCAGAGACGACTCATGCTCGCGAGCCGAAGAGCCACATCGAGACCATCTCGGCCGCGCACCTCAAGGGAGACTGATGAGTCCCCGGTTGCTGGTCATCGGGTCGAGCAATGTCGACCTGTTCGCGACGGTGCCGCGTCACCCCTTCCCCGGCGAGACCCTGCTGGGCACCGGTGGCGCACGCGCCGCCGGTGGCAAGGGGGCGAACCAGGCACTGGCCGCGGCGCTGCAGGGCGCGAACGTGCAGTTCGTCGGTGCCGTCGGTGACGACGCTGACGCGGAGCTGGCGCTGGCGGGGATGCGAGCGGCCGGAGTCGATCTCGACCGCGTCGTCACCGTGTCGGGGGCTCCGACCGGACTGGCGATCATCACCGTCTCGCAGGATGGGGAGAACACCATCGTGGTCATCCCCGGCGCCAACGCCCAGGTCAGCGCTGAGCAGGCCGTCGGCGCCGTCGAGCGCATGGGCTCGGATGACATCCTGCTCATGCAGGGCGAGCTCCCCCCGAAGTCGACCGAGGCCGCGGTCCGCGCAGCCGGCGCTGCTGGTCTGCGCGTGGTGCTCAACGTGGCGCCCTGGTTGGCACTGGAGCACGACGTGCTGACGGCGGCTGATCCACTGGTGCTCAACGAGCACGAGGCGCAGTTGGCGGTGGCCGAGTTCGGGCTGGCGCCCGAGGACGGCGGTCCAATGGCGATGGCTCGCGCCCTGCGGATGGCCGGGGCACCGTCAGTGGTCATCACTCTCGGCGCGGAGGGAGCAGTGGTCGCCAGCGCCGAACCCGCCTCCCAGGTGTCCGGCTCTCGCGCCCCGGTGTCCGGCTCTCGCGTCACCCGGCTGCCCAGCCCTCGTGTCACCGCGGTCGACAGCACCGGCGCGGGGGACGCCTTCACCGGCGCGCTGGCCGCGCGGCTGCTCGAGGGCGACGACCTGCAGGATGCCGCCGCCCACGCGGTCCGAGTCGGCGCCTATGCCGTGCAGCGCCGTGGTGCGCAGCCCTCCTATCCGCGCGCTGGTCAGGAACTACCCGGCACCTTCGCCTAGGCCCCCGCGACACGGTCGCCGTCCCTGCCACCGCGGCCACGACACCGTCGTCCCGGCCGCCCGCGGCGAGGCTGGTAGGCAATGATCTGCTGCCGCCGGTGGGTCGTGTGCGCTCAGCCGCCTGCGCTATCATCGCTAAATGGCGATGACAGCGAGCAACTCGGGTGGAACGGAAAGAGGCTTTGAGGGTGGGGGCCTCGACGTCGCTGCGGCTCTCTTCCACGGTCTGTCGGACCCGTCGCGGTTGGCGATCCTGCAGCACCTGACGTTGGGCGAGCACAAGGTGCGGGACCTGACGGAGCACCTGGGGCTGGCGCAGTCCACGGTGAGTGCGCACCTCGCGTGCCTGCGGGACTGCGGCCTGGTGGTCTCGCGCCCGGAAGGTCGTGCCTCGATGTTCTCGCTGACCAGCGCCCCGGGGCTGCTCAGCGTGCTGGACGCGGCGGAGCGGTTGCTCGCAACGTCGGGGTACGCAGTGGCGTTGTGCCCGAACTATGGCGTGGGGACCGAGGGGAACCCGGCCCCGGAGGAGCTGCGCACGCACGCCGGGCAGGAGCCGGTGGCGTGAGCGGGTCGGAGAAGCCGCAGCGGGAGGTGGCGATGGACGCGTGCGGGTGCGAGATCCCTGCTGGTCCACCGGCTCGAGCAGGAGAGGTCGAGGAGCCGGCGACGGAGTTGTGGCAGGTGCGGGAGGTCCAGCTGGGTCTTCTCTCGGGTGCGCTGCTGCTGGCCGGATTCCTGGCGGGGCTCGCCGGATGGGACACCGTCGGTCTCGTGCTCGCCGCGGCGGCTCTGCTCGTGGGTGGCTCGACGTTCGTGCCGGGCGCGCTGCGCCGCCTGGCGCGGGGCAAGCTGGGTGTGGGCCTGCTGATGACGATCGGCGCGGTCGGGGCGACCCTGTTGGGACAGGTGGAGGAGGCCGCCGCGCTGGCGTTCCTGTTCTCCCTGAGCGAGGGCCTGGAGGAGTACTCCCTGGCCCGCACGCGGCATGGCCTACGCGCCCTGCTGGACCTGGTGCCCCAAGAGGCGACCGTGCTCCGCGGCGGCCGGGAGCTCGTGGTCGACCCCGCACAGCTGGTGCTGGGCGACGTCATGGTCGTCCGGCCGGGAGAGCGGCTGGCCACCGACGGGACCGTGCGGGCCGGCCGCAGCGCTCTGGACACCTCGGCCATCACCGGTGAGTCCATGCCGGTGGAGACCGGGCCCGGCCAGGACGTCTTCGCCGGGTCGATCAACGGCACCGGGGCGCTGGAGGTAGAGGTCACCTCCACCGCGCAGGACAACTCCCTCGCCCGGATCGTGCACGTGGTGGAGGCCGAGCAGTCCCGCCGCGGCGCCACCCAGCGGCTGGCCGACCGAATCGCCGGCCCCCTGGTGCCAGGCATCCTGATCGCCGCAGCGCTGACCGTTCTTCTCGGCGCGCTGCTGGGTGACCCGTCGGTGTGGGTGCACCGGGCCCTGGTGATGGTGGTCGCGGCCTCCCCGTGCGCGCTGGCGATCTCGGTGCCGGTCACCACGGTCGCCTCGATCGGGGCCGCCAGCCGCCGCGGGATCCTGGTCAAGGGTGGCGCCGCGATGGAGGCCCTCGGCAAGGTGCGCACCGTCGCCCTGGACAAGACCGGCACCCTGACCCGCAACCAGCCGGTCGTGATCGACGTCGCTCCCGCCGCCGGCACCGACCGGGAACAGGTTCTGGCCTGGGCGGCCGCGCTCGAGGCGCGCAGCGAGCACCCTCTCGCGACGGCCATCCTGGCCGCCAGCGGTGCGGTGCCTGCCGCGCAGGACGTCGAGGCCGTCATCGGGGCCGGACTGGTCGGGACCGTGGACGGTGCCCGGGTCCGGCTGGGCAAACCCGACTGGGTCGACCCCGCTGCCCTCTCCGAGGATGTGGCGGCGATGCAGCAGGCGGGCGCGACCGCGGTCGTCGTCGAGGTGGACGGCCACGTCGTCGGTGCGATAGGTGTGCGGGACGAGCTGCGGCCCGAGGCGGTCGAGGTCATCGCCGGCTTCCGTGACCGCGGCTACACCGTGGCCATGCTCACCGGCGACAACCACGCCACCGCCGCGGCGCTGGCCGCCGAGGCCGGGATCGAGCAGGTGCACGCCGGCCTGCGCCCCGAGGACAAGTCCACGGTCGTCACCGGGCTGCGTGGCCACGGCGCGACCGCGATGGTCGGCGACGGCGTCAACGACGCGCCCGCACTGGCGACAGCCGACGTCGGCGTCGCGATGGGTGCCATGGGCACCGACGTGGCGATCGAGACCGCCGACGTGGCCCTGATGGGCGATGACCTCCGGCTGCTGCCGTTCGCATTCGACCACGCCCGCCGCACCCGGGCGATCATGCTGCAGAACGTCGCGCTGTCCCTGGTCCTGATCGCAGTCCTGATCCCGCTGGCACTGCTCGGCATCCTCGGCCTGGCAGCCGTGGTCCTGATCCACGAGGTGGCCGAGGTCCTCGTCATCGCCAACGGCGTCCGCGCCGGACGCGCCAAGAACCTGCCCACCCTGGCAGCATCGCCGACAGATCCCGCCCGTCTGGAAGGAGCGAGAGCATGAGCGCAGGTCACGACCACGGCGCCGCCAGCAGCCACCGGGGCCGGCTGGCCGTCGCCTTCGCGATCACCGCGACCATCCTGGTCGCAGAGATCATCGGAGCCGTGTGGACCGGCTCCCTCGCGCTCCTGGTCGACGCGGGACACATGCTCACCGACGCCGCCGGTCTGCTCATGGCCCTGGTCGCCGCGTCACTGGCACTGCGCCCACCCACCCCCGCCCGGACCTGGGGGTTCCGCCGTGCCGAGGTCCTCGCCGCCGGCGCCCAGGCCACCGTGCTCCTCGGGGTCGGGATCTACGCCCTCGTCGAGGGCATCCGGCGGCTCTACGAGCCGCACGAGGTCAGCTCAACCGGGCTGCTCCTCTTCGGCATCGTCGGCCTGGCCGGCAACATCGCCGCGATGCTGGTCCTCAGCAGCGGGAGGACCGCGAACCTGAACATGCGCGCCGCGTTCCTGGAGGTCGTCAACGACGCCCTCGGGTCGGTGGCCGTCATCGTCAGCGCCATCGTCATCGCCACCACCGGGTGGGTCCGCGTCGACGCCCTCGCCGGCATGCTCATCGCCGCCCTGATCGTGCCCCGCGCAATCACGATTCTGCGCGAGGCCGGGCAGATCCTGCTCGAGTCCACGCCCAAGGGTCTGGATCTGGGCGAGGTCCGCGCCCATCTCCTCGCCGTCCCGCACGTCCAGGACGTGCACGACCTGCACGCCTCCACCATCGCCACCGGCCTGCCCGTGCTGACCGCCCACGTCGTCCTCGACGACGAATGCGTCTCCGACGGCCACGCCGCGGAGATGCTCGCCCAGATCCAGGACTGCGTCGCCGCCCACTTCACCGTCAGCGTCGAGCACTCCACCATCCAGCTCGAACCTCCCGGTCACGCACAGCGCGAGCACGCCGCTCATGCATAGGCAGCCCCCTGCTCGGTGGACACGAGCCCCTATAGGCATCGGCTGGCGAGGGCGTCACTCGAACGAAGCGAGTCGGTGAGCGGGGTGGAATGGCTTGCCCTCGCACTTTTCGCTCTCTACGCCCTGGTCGGGTTCGGCATCCGGACCGCGGTGCAGATCCGCCGAACAGGCGATAGTGGGTTTCGGGGCCTCAGCGGGTCACTCGGAAGCGCCGAGTGGTGGACCGGGCTGCTCTTCGCCACGGCCCTCGTCGCTAGCGTTGTCGCACCGATCGCCAGCCTGCTCGGACTGTCGACCATCTCAGCGCTTGAGCACGGCTGGGTCCACACAGCTGGCGCGGCCCTCGCGACCCTGGGCATCGTCGGCACATTCATCACCCAGCTGGACATGGGCGACAACTGGCGTGTCGGTGTCGATGAGGACGAGCGCACCGAGCTCGTCATCAGCGGTTCGTTCGCCATGGTCCGCAACCCGATCTTCACCGCGATGCTCGTGACCGGAGCCGGAATCGCCCTTGTGGTTCCCAACGGCATCGCACTTGGCAGTTGGGTTCTCCTTCTGCTGGCGGTCCAACTCCAGGTTCGGGTCGTAGAGGAGCCATATCTGCGCCGCCACCACGACGAGTCGTATCAGCGCTACGTGGCGAGAGTCGGTCGCTTCCTCCCCGGCGTCGGGACGTTGAGATAGCCGGAGTTTTCCATAGCTCAAGGTGGGCTGGGTGCCTCATAGCCGCGCTCCGAGTAGTCGAGGGTGGCGCCGGGCAAGATGTTGGCTGCGGCGTCGCTGACGATCAGCCAGGCACCGTCTCGCCGCGCCTGGCACGAGAGGCGGTGGCAGGCTGGGGCGGACGTCAGGAGGCGCAGGCATGACCGGCACCCCAGCCACTCGTGCGCTCCGAACCACGGGGACCAACACGGTCAGCGTCACGCTAGGACGCGTGGGCGGTGGACTACTCGCCGCGCTGTTCGGGCTGGTCGGTCGCGCCCGGGGCACCCGGGCCCTGCACCCGGTCGGCGTGTGCGGTGCGGGCGCTCTGCACGTGGTCCCCGGACCCCCGAGCGGTGTCGCGCTCCTCGACTCTCCCGGTCCGCACGACTGCCGAGTGCGCTGGTCGCGGGCCGCCGGACGGCGGCACGGCCGCGACGTGGAGGGGATGGCCGTGCGCGTGACGGGTGCGGCCGCCGGCGATGTGCTGTTCGCCTCCACCGGCACCGGCGTGGTCACCCGCCACATGCTGACTGCTCGTGCCCCGCACCGGCACGGTTCGCTCACTACGCTGCTACCGCTGTCCACCGCCCGGGGCAGCCTCCTGCTGCGCCTGGATCCGGTGCCTGCCGAGGGGGACCCGCCCACGGCATACCGGCTGCTCATCGCCGCTCCGGGCCTCCCCTGGCACGAACGCGGCACGCTGGAGATCAGGTGGGCAAGCCATGACTGCACCCGCCGTCATGACCCTGTGGGGCAACCCCTGGAGGGCACCTGGACGCCGCCGATCTGGAGCAGACTTCGTGACCCGTCCTACGCCGCTGCCCAACAGGTCCCGGCCGCCCGACACAAGCCCGCGGGCGCGCTCCCGGAAGTGACCTGACGACGTCGGCTCGGGATGGCCACAACTCTCAGTCCGCGTGCCCCTGTGCGAGATAGGCCAGGCGGCTCAGCGTCTCGACGTTGCGGGCCTTGATGGGCAGATCGACGACGGGCCGAGGCAGCAGCGCGAACGGGCCGCTCGACGGCGTCTCGGTCATGGTGACCGTGCAGCCGCCGGCAACTGCCTCCACGTCCAGGGTGACGGTCGCCTCGCCCACGGGCCACAGGCGGGCCTGTAGGACAGCCCGCCTCGGGGGATCCCACTCAAGCAGGCTCGTCGAGTCGTCGAGGAGAGCGGGCCAGACCCCCACCGAGTGATGGATCTTGGCACCCACACCTGGCCACTCGTCGTCCACCGCGCGCATGCGGGAAGCACCAACAACCCACACCGGGAAGAGCCAACCGTTCGCGAGCACGTCAAAGACGGACTCCGGGGAGGCGGCGATGTCGATCCTGTTGACTGCCATGGTTGCTCCTTATCGGGTTGCACGGTTGAGCAGAGGTCGTGTTCGCCCGTGCCAGCGTGACGACCGCAGCCAGACCGCGTGGTCCAGCCTCCACGACGACTTCACCGCTCGGCCACGGTGTTGAGTATCGCATCGGGACAGCGCCACTGTCGGGGTGAAAGCGATGGTCGTCGAGGCCGGCTGAGAAGCCCGCAGTGGTCCACCAGCGACATGAGCGCTCCCCCACCGCTGCCCTAGGCTGCAAGGCAGTCCGCTCATCCCCTGGAGGCCCCGTGGCCAGCGCCCGTCCTGTTCTCGTGCTCGTCAACGACTCCTCCGGCTCGGCCGAGCAGGAGCGCGTCGAGGAGGTGTGCCGTGCGCTGGCGAGACACAGCGCGTCGGCGACCGAGGTCCGGGCTTCCGCCTCGGACCAGGAGTATGCCGCGGTCGTCGCCTCCGCAGAAGGCCGAGACGTCGTGGTCGTGGGCGGCGACGGCTCCGTGCACCGGCTCTTGCAGGAGCTGACGAACCAGCAGCTGCTGGACCGCGTCGGCGCCGTCGGTCTGGTGCCGATGGGCACTGGCAACGATCTGGCCCGCGACGCGGGCGTGCCGCTGGACTGGCGGGAGGCCGTCGATGTGGCGGTCTCCGGGAGACCTGCCCGGCGCAGCCTGCTCGTCGACGAGGGCGGCGACGTGGTCGTCAACGTCGTCCACTGCGGGGTCGCTGCCGAGGCGACGGCCCACGCCGCCGAGGTCAAGGGGCTGCTCGGCAGGACGGCATACCTCTGGGGTGCCGTGCGCACGGGACTGACCATGAAGGGGTGGCACTTGCGCGTCGTCGTCGACGGTCGCACCGTCGTGGACGGCTCGGACAAGGTGCTGATGGTCAGCGCCGCGCTCGGGTCGTCGGTGGGCGGCGGCACGCTGATCGCGCCGCAGGCGCGGGACGACGACGGGCTGGTGGACGTCCTCGTGGCGTGCGGCACCTCACCCTGGACGAGGGTCGGGTTCGCGCGCGACCTCCGGCACGCCCGGCACGTCGAGCGGGACGACGTCATCGCCGCTCGTGGACGACAGGTGCTCGTGGAGGCGTCCAGCGCGCGTGACAACTTCCGGGTCAACGCAGACGGCGACGTCTCGGACGACCGTTCGAGTGAGCGGCGGTGGGAGCTGCTCGAAGGCGTCTGGCGGCTGCGCGTCCCACGCTGACCTCGGCAATGCCTACGTGATGAGCAGGTTGTGGGGTGACCAGAGACGCTGCCCTCAGCGCAGGGAGCCGGGCATCGCCGACCGGACGATCTCACGCATCGGCACCGTCGCCTCCAGCTGCGAGAGCACTGCCAGCCCGCCCAACCAGACCCGCTGGATCAAGACATACTGCGGCGGCAGGTTGAGCGTCAGCCCCACGCGGAAGCCCTCGGTCCGAGGATCCTGCAGGTCGGCGAACATCTCCCGCATCCAGTCGCGACTGAAGGTGAACTCCTCTGCCTGCAGCGGCCCCAGGAACCGGTCGACGAACGCGCGGACCGCCTCGGCGTCCACCGCCACCGAACCGCGCACGAAACCCTCGTCGCGCAGCACCTCGACCAGCTCCTCGGCGTCGCCGTGGGCGGCAGCACCGAGCACCCGGCTCAGCCCGTCGGGCAAGCCGTCCGGGAGCCGGTTGACTGCGCCGTAGTCGAGCACCCCGAGGCGGCCGTCGGCCAGCAGCAGGAAGTTGCCCGGGTGCGGGTCGGCGTGCAGCAGGCCGGCCCGCTGCGGGGCCTCTAACAGCAGACGCAGGTATGCCGCGGCGGCCCGGTCGCGGTCGGCCTGCGGCGCGCGGTCGATCAGGGTGGACAGCGGCACGCCGTCAAGCCACTCGGAGACCAGCACGCGCTGGCCTGACCTGACCACACCGGGGACGGCGTAGGTGGGGTCGTTGGCATAGAACTGACCAAACTGTTCCTGCGCGTCGGCCTCTAACCGGTAGTCGACCTCCTCGCGGAGGCGTCGGCGCAGCTCGGCCAGGATCGGCGCCAGGTCCAGACCGGGGACCAGCCCAGCGCTGACCCGGGCAAACCTGCTCAGGGCGGTGAGGTCGGCCATCAGCGCCTTCTCGGCCCCGGGGTACTGCACCTTGACCGCCACCGGGCGACCATCGCGCCATACGGCCCGGTGCACCTGGCCGATGGAGGCCGCGGCCGCGGCCGACTCGTCGAAAGAGGCAAACAGCGAGCGCCAGTCCTCGCCGAGCTCCTCCCCCAGCACCCGCCCGACCGCGTCACCGGACATCGCGGGCGCAGCGGACTGCAGGCGGGTCAGGCTCTCGCGGTAGGGCATGACTTGGTCTGGTGGCAGCGCCGACTCCATCAGGGAGAGGAACTGACCCACCTTCATCGCCCCGCCCTTGAGGCCGCCGAGCACCTCGAACAGCTGACGGGCGGAGTCGGCCTGGCGCTGGGCGAGCACGTCCTCAGCGGACTGACCCGACAGTCGACGGCCCACGCCACGGACAGCGCGGGCCGCGACACCCAGGGGGAGGGTCGAGAGCCGGGCGGCGCGGGCAAGACCGGCTTGGGGCGGCTCAGTCATGGCGCCGTCCTCTCACTCGCTCTGGATCCTGGGTGTCTCCGTCACGATAACCACTGATGGGTCGGACACTCACACCCGGCGCGCTGCCGCGCTCCCGCGTCGCGTGGTGCAACACTGGTCTGCTAAGGACAACGATGGGCGACGACCCCACAAGACGGGCAGAGTGCGCAGTGGACGAAGCAGGGGAGCCGCGAGAGGCGCGGCGAGCAGACGAGCGCGGGGGCCTGGCTGGACTCGCTCTCCCGGGCTTCCTCCTGGCCTCGTTGCTGCTGATGGAGCTTGTCCTGCGGGCCAAGACCGACCTGCCGTTCTTTGGCATCGGGGTGCTCTATGCCGCCCTCTTCGCCGGCGCCGCAGCGCTCCTGGCGCACCTGGTCGCCGGCTTCGTCACCGGCGTGACCCGCGACGTCGTGATCGCGGGGTTCTTGGCGGGCAGCGCCGCGCTGTTCATCACCCAGTTCATCTACTACGACATCTTCAAGACTTTCTACACCGTCTTCTCCGCTCGGCGCGCCGGCCAGGCCGCCGAGTTCGGTGGCAACGTGCTCGGCAAGGCCGTCGACCACGCCGGGTGGCTGCTCCTCCTGGCGGCACCGCTGGTGATCTTCCTGGTGATCAGGACCAGCCGACGCGAGCGGCCGGCCACGTGGCGGCAGCGGGCTGTCCCGGCCGGACTGATGATCGTCCTCGTCGTGGGAGCGCTAGCCGGGATCAGTCTCGGCGACCGCGGGCAGAACAGCGCCTATGACATGTACTACCGCGACTACCACCCCGTCGCATCGGTCGACCAGCTCGGCCTCCTCACGAGCATGCGACTGGACCTGCAGCGCACCATGTTTGGGTTTGAACGGGAGCTGGCACCGCCCCCCGTGGTGGCGCCCCAACCTGACCCACCCGACCACAGCGAGGGACCGTCGACGCAGTCCCCCGACTCCACGGGCCACCCGGACGGCCCCCGCCAGACTGACTCCCCTGACGCCCCGCCCGCGCCCGTCGAGCAGAACGTCATGGACATCGACTTCGAGCAACTCATGGCCTCCGCGGACAGCGACAAGCTCAGGAACACGCACCAGTACTTCGGATCCCGCGAACCGACCGACCAGAACGACCACACCGGCCGCTTCGAGGACTACAACCTCATCTTCATCACCGCCGAGGCCTACTCCCACTACGCCGTGGACCCGGCTCTGACTCCCACGCTCCACAAGATGACGCACGAGGGCTTGCACTTCACCGACTTCTACAACCCGGTCTGGGGTGTCAGCACCTCGGACGGGGAGTATGCCGCCACGACCGGCCTCATCCCCAAGAGCGGCGTCTGGAGCATGGCTGAGTCTGGGAGCAACTCCATGCCGCTGGCCATGGGCAACCAGCTCAGGCGGCTCAGTTATGCGACCTTCGCCTATCACAACCACACCTACGACTACTACTCCCGCGACATCTCCCACCCCAACCTGGGCTACGACTACAAGGGCGTCGGCAACGGCCTGGAGGTGGCACGCACCTGGCCCGAGTCGGACGTCGAGATGATCGACGTGACGATGCCCGAGGTCCTTCAGGACGAGCCGTTCCACGCCTACTACATGACCGTCAGCGGGCACCTCGAGTACAACTTCGGCGGCAACTTCATCGCCGCCAAGAACCGAGACCTGGTCGCGGACCTGCCGTACTCGGAGGCAGGGAAGGCCTACCTGGCCACGCAGATCGAGCTGGACCGGGCCATGGAGCTCCTGCTGGAGCGGCTGGAGGAGGCCGGGGTTGCGGACCGGACCCTCATCGTCCTGAGCGCCGACCACTACCCCTATGGCCTGAGCGAGGACGAGATCGACGACCTGGCCGGGCATGAGGTGGAGAGCAACTTCGAGCTCCACAAGAGCAGCCTGATCATCTATGCCAACGGCATGGAGCCCGAGACGATCGACGAGCCGGTCTCGAGCATGGACATCATCCCGACCATCTCCAACCTGATGGGGCTGGAGTTCGACTCCCGCCTGCTCATGGGCCGGGACGTCTTCTCTGGCAGCGATCCGCTGGTGATCTTCAACAACCGCAGCTTCATCACCGACCAGGGGCGCTACAACGCACTCACCCGAGAGTTCGCGCCCGAGCCGGGAGCGACGCCGCCCGACGACTACCGCCAGGCGATCTCGGACGAGATCGACCGCCGGTTCTACTACTCGACCGTGATCCTCGACGAGGACTACTACGACCTCGTCCTTGACCGATAGCTCCTTCACTCCCGCCCAGTCTGACAATCCCGTTGCTTCCGCGGCGGCCGGGCCCGACCATGGGAGACGTGAGTGACACCGTCTATCCGCTGCAGACCCCCCGACTCGTGCTGCGCATGCTGCGCCAGGACGACATCGGCATCCTCACGGCATACCGCAACGACCCGCAGGTCGCGGCGCTGCAGGACTGGGACCTGCCCTATCCGCGCGAGCGGGCCGAGCGGTTGGTCGCGGCCCACGCCGACCGCGACGACATCGCCGTCGGCACCGGCACCCAGCTCGCCATCGACCTGGACGGCCAGCTGATCGGCGACATCTTTGTCGGCGTGGACGAGCACTGTGGCCTAGCGGAGATCGGCTACACGCTCACCCGCGACAACCAGGGCAAGGGGTATGCCGTGGAGGCGGTGAGCGCTGTCGTCGACGACCTCATCGACCGGCTGGGGGTGCACCGCCTGGTGGCCGAACTGTCTCCGGACAACGACGCCTCTGCGCGACTGCTCGAACGCCTCGGCATGTCGTTCGAGTACTTCGCCGCGAAGTCCTTCTGGTGGCGTGGTGCCTGGGACGACAACACCTACTACTCCATGACCGCCGAGCAGCGGCGGGCCTGGCGCGTGCGCCCCCGGAGTGCGCCGGAGCAGGTCCGCCTCGTCGAGCTCACCCACGCCAACGTCTGGGACTATCGCAGGCTGCGCACGCACCGCACCCAGGAGCGGTTCGTCGCCACCATGGACCAGTCCTTCACCGACGCGTTGTTCCCCGAACCCGAGCAGGGTCACCCCGTGGTGCCGGCGCTGCGGGGCATCGAGGCCGACGGGGAGCCCGCCGGCTTCCTGATGTGGGCCGACGCTGTCAACGAGGGCACCCCCGACCCCTATCTCTGGCGCTTCCTGATCGACCGGCAGCACCAGGGGCGTGGCATCGGCGGGCGTGCCCTCGAGCTCTGGGCGGACGACCTGCGGGCGGCCGGGCACACCGCGATCGAGACCAGCTGGGTGCAGGGCCACGGTGGGCCCAAACCGTTCTATCTGCGGGCCGGCTTCGTGCTCACCGGTGAGATGGACGATGGAGAAGCCGTCGCACGCCTGAGTCTCTGAGCGTCGGCTGGCGAGGTCCACGGGACGGTTCGGACGGGCCCGCCCACCGCAGGTCTAGTCCGACCACTCAAGATAGAGCTGCGTCTGCGTCGTGGCCGAGACCTCCTTGCCGTCGCCGCGCGTGGTCATCACCTGGACCACGACTGAGGTCCGGCCCACGTGCAGTGGGCGTCCCTCAGCGATCACGGTGTCCCCGATCCGAGCAGCACGGAAGAAGTTGGTCTTGGCCTCGAGCGTGACGTTGGTCGTGCCCGGAGGACAGTTCGCAAACGCGATCGTCCCGGCACAGTGGTCGACCAGCGACATCAGGGCCCCGCCGTGCAGCACACCGTTGCGGTTGGCGAACTGCGGGGAGACCGTCATGCGATAGACCGCGCGGGACGGCTCCGCGACGATCTCCTCGATCCCGAGCAGCTGGGAGAAGGCAGTCGGTGGGTGCACGTCACTGGCAGGGTCCATGAGCGCTGACACTAGTCCGTCAGCGCGCCACTGCCGGCGCCGGTCGCTTCGTGCTCGTCAGGGCAGCCCTGAGGTAGGGCTCAGCCCCACGCCAGGTAGGCCGCGAGCAGCAGCACCAGCCCACCACCCACCAGCAGCGCCACGGCGAGCAGGAGTCCCGCTCGGTCCTCGGGCGGCGGGGACTGCGGCGTCACGGCGGCTGATGCGGGCTGCGCGGCCGCCTCCGGCCCATCCGGACCCCACCCGGTCGGCAGCTCCGGCACCTGGTCGAAGATCTCGATTTCGCCCACCACGTCAGCGGGATCACCGCCCACCAGCCCGGTCAACGCTAGCCCCTGCCGTGCCCGCGCCGCAGTCGGCGTGCGCCGGGCCGGGTCGAACTCTCCCAGCCCTCGGATCACCTCGGCCAGCCCCTCGGGCACGGCCACGCCAGCCAGCGCGTCCAGGGGCCGGGAGAGGGAAGGGCGCGTCCCGGTGACCATCTCCACGGCGACCATGCCCGCGGCATACAGATCGGCACGGGGGTCGGGCTCCCAGCCGGGCTGGTGACACTCGGGGGCGAGATAGCCCCGGGTGCCCAGCGTCACCGGCCCATGGGTCAGCCGTGGCTCATCCACCGCGGTCGCGACGCCGAAGTCGCTCAGCCGCAGGTGCGGCCTCGCCGCGCCGGTGGCGTCCAGCAGCAGGTTCGCCGGCTTGACGTCCCGGTGGACCACGCCCTGCCCGTGGATCTGATCGAGGGCCTCCAACAACTGGTCCAGCAGCGTCGCGGCCAGTCGAGGAGGCAGCGGTCCGAAGTCGCCGATGAGGGTCGCCATCGAGCCACCGCGCACGATCGGCATCGTGAACAGCACCTTGGCGTCCTCCCCCGCCCACCCCAGCGGGGTCAGCACGTGGGGGTGCTCGATGCGCACGGTCTGCTCCCGGATGAAGCGCAGCAGGGACGCCGCATCAACCTGCCGCAGCACCTTGGCCGCCAGGTAGCGCTGCCCGCGCGGGTCCCAGACGCGCCACACGACACCGGCCCCACCCTCGCCGAGGGGGTCGACCAGCTCATAGCGTCCGGCGAAGATGTCACCCACGACAGACCACCCTAGTGACCTCGCGGACTCACTCGATCCACGCCATAGCAGAAGGACGGGTGCCAGCACAATGGGTAGAACTACCCATTGTGACCTGAGGCACACACGAGTGGGATACATAGCACACGCGCCTGCAATTCAACCGTGACGTCTTGAGCAGCAGGCAAGGCTACTGGGGGCGCGCGCCGTGAAGGATTCGTACACAGACATGGGGTTGGGAACATGATCGTTTTCGCAGGAACTCTAGCGATCGCTCTTATCGCATTCATCGCATGGGGGGTGCGCAGACGCCAGTGGCGCAAACCCGTGGCCGTCCTTGGCGGGGCGGCGCTCGCAATCTCCCTGGTGCCGGCCAGCGCCGCCACCTTTGTGAGCGCGGAGGACTCGAACTTCGCACCGATGGCCACCGACGAGGACCCGGCCTTCCGGCTGATCCCCTCCGACCTGGAGTTCATCCTCAAGCAGATCGAGATCTCCGAGGCACACGCCTACGCCATGGAGACTAACGATCAGACCTACTCGCTGCTCTGCACCGACAACCAGGACACCTCCAACAAGTGCGTGCGCTCTCCGATGCTCCCCCACGGCCTGCGCACGGTCGACGGCTCCTTCAACAACCTCGAGTTCGACACGGCCACCGGCAAGTCCAACGAGCTCATGCCCCGACTGCTGCCGATCCGCTGGCGCGAAGGTGAGACGGCACCCCCGGGCGCACCGACAGCCGGTGACACCTCGATGTGCGAGGACCCCGCAGGCACCTGTTACGAGCAGTACGACGGCCTTGTCTACGATTCCCAGCCGCGGGTCATCAGCAACCTGATCGTGGACAACACCACCAACAACCCGACGGTCGCCGAGGCGGCCGCCAACAACCCCGACTCCGTGATCGACCCGGTGACCGGGGAGCTCTACCTGCCGAACATGACGGCCGACGAGGCGCTCTCGCCGCCGGTCAACATGTGGTTCGTCTTCTTCGGGCAGTTCTTTGACCACGGCCTCGACCTGGTCGACAAGAGCCCGACCGACTCCATCATCGTGCCCCTGAGCCCGGACGACCCGCTCTTCAATCCGGCGACGCCCCACCTCAACTTCATGGCGATGAGCCGCGCCACGAACCAGCCCGGCCTGGACGGAGTTCTCGGCACGGCCGACGACGTCCGTCAGCACCAGAACCGCACGACGCCGTGGGTGGACCAGAACCAGACCTACACCTCGCACCCGGCACACCAGGTCTTCATCCGCGAATACATCTCGACCCCGAGCGGGCCGAAGGCAACTGGCCGCCTGCTCAACGGCCCCAACGGTGGCCTCGCCACCTGGGACGCTGTGCAGGAGCAGGCGCTGACCGTCCTGGGCATCAACCTCGTCGACGAGAGCGTCCTCAACGTCCCGCAGGTCTACGTGGACCTCTACGGCCAGTTCATCCCGGGACCGGACCGCGGCTTCCCCCAGCTCATTACGCCCGGTGGCTCGGTTGAGGCCGGCACCGGCGAGGGCCAGGTCCTGCTCTCGACTGACGCGATCCCACTCAGCCAGTCGTTCCTGGACGACATTGCCCACGGTGCGACGCCGGCTGACCCGATCGATGACCCCTCGTGCACAGAGGCGGAATGCCCGCAGATTCCCGGCTATGACAACGTCCTGCTGGGCGAGCACTTCATCACCGGTGATGGTCGTGGCAACGAGAACATCGGCCTGTCCACCGTCCACCACGTCTTCCACGCCGAGCACAACCGGCTCGTGGACCACATCACCTCCATTCTCGACGCGAACCCGGACCTGAAGGCCGCGTTCGAGAGCAGCGGCGAGGCTGACGACTGGACCTACAACGAGCGCATCTTCCAGGCGGCCCGCTTCACCAACGAGATGCAGTATCAGCACCTCGTCTTCGAGGAGTTCGCCCGCACGGTCCAGCCGGCGATCGACGTCGTGGTCTTCAACGAGAACGCCTACGACAGCACCATCGACGCCTCCATCAAGGCAGAGTTCGCGCACGTGGTCTATCGGTTCGGTCACTCGATGTTGACCGAGGACATCAGGCGGGAAGGGTTCGGGTCCGAGTCGGCCCTCTTGCTCGACGGCTTCCTCAACCCGCGGGCCTATCACTGCGCAGTCCCACTCGTGCCTGGTCCGACCGAGGCAGATCCGCAGGTGTGCCCCTCCGGCAGCGTGCTGGACCCAGAGCAGGCCGCGGGCGCGATCGTGAACGGCACGACCAACCAGGTCGCGAACCAGGTCGACGAGCTGGTCACCAGCACGCTCCGCAACAACCTGCTGGGGCTCCCGCTCGACCTGCCGACGATCAACATCATGCGCGGGCGCGACGCCGGCGTCCCCGGGTTGCAGCAGGCCCGCCGCACCTTCTACGAGGACACCGGCAGCGCAAACCTGGAGCCCTACTCCAGCTGGCGGGACTTCGGGTTGTCGCTGAAGAACGGCGAGAACTTCGGGCGCGGTCCCAGCACCACCTCGCTGGTCAACTTCGTCGCTGCCTACGGTCAGCACCCGACCGTGCTGGACGCAACCACTCTTAACGGCAAGCGTGCTGCGGCCGAGGCACTGGTCAACGGCATCTCGACGGTCCAGATCGTTGAGCGCATCGCTGGTGCCAACCGTTTTGCCACCGCGGCAGCGATCAGTGCTGACAGCTTCACCACTGCCAACACGGTCTATGTGGCTAGCGGAGCCAACTACCCCGACGCCCTGGCCGGCGGTCCTGCGGCTGCCGTCGAGGGTGGCCCGGTCCTGCTGCTCGGGCAGAACTCCATCCCGCTACCGACCCTGCAGGAGATCGTGCGCCTGCAGCCGCAGCGCATCGTCGTGCTGGGCGGCACGACGGCGATCAGTGAGCAGGTCTTCAACTCCCTGGAGACCTACGCACCGACCGTCGAGCGTCGCGCCGGAGCCAACCGCTACGAGACGGCGGCCCTGGTCACGCAGAACGCTTTCACCAGTGCCAACCGCGTCTACATCGCCAGTGGCGCCAACTACGCTGACGCACTCGGTGGCGCGGCGGCTGCCGCAGCCAACGGTTCGCCGCTGTTGCTGGTGTACCCGAACTCCGTGCCGACGGAGACCTCGGCCGAGCTTGCCCGACTCAGCCCGAGCGAGATCGTCGTGCTGGGTGGCGAGTCGGCGATCAGCCCGGCTGTGGTGACAGCGCTCGAGACGGTGGCCCCCGTCACCCGTCTCGGAGGCATCAACCGCTATCAGACCAGCGAGCTGGTCAGCCAGCACTTTGCCACCCCTGGCGGCACGGTGTATATCGCCACCGGCGCCAGCTACCCGGATGCCCTCGCGGCCTCGTCACCGGCGGGCCTGAGCAACGCTCCGATCCTGCTGGTGCCGCCCACCGGGCTCACCGCGAGCCTGGAGGCAGAGCTGCTGCGCCTGGCGCCTAACCGCATCGTGGTGCTCGGTGGGGTGTCAACCATCCCCGACAGCACCATGGTCGACATCCAGGCACTGTTCCCGGCAGCAGAAGGTCCCGCCGACCGCGAGGCTTTCATGAACAGCACAGGGACGACCTGGGGCAACGCAGCAGGAGGCATCAGCACCACCGGCCTGGAGGACGTCGACTTCTGGGTCGGCGGTCTGGCCGAGTCGCTGGATCCGTTTGGCGGCATGCTCGGCAGCACGTTCAACCACGTGTTCGAGCAGCAGCTGGAGGACCTCCAGTTCGGTGACCGGTTCTACTACCTGTTCCGCAACCAGGGCAACCAGCTCTTCTCCGCCCTGGAAGCGAACTCGTTCTCGAACCTCATCCAGCGCAACACGGATGCCTCGCTGCTCCCAGCAGACATCTTTATCTCGCACTCCCCCTACCTCGACCTGGAGAACCTGCCTGACCCGCTCCCGGAGGGTCTCAGCCTGACGCCCAACGGCACCTACCGCTGGGACGGCGACGAGCACATCGAGATCCATGGCAACCGGACTCTTGGCGATCGCATCCGCGGTGGTCAGGGTGACGACTCACTGTGGGGTTACGGCGGCGACGACATCATCGAGGGAGGCTCTGGCAACGACACCATCCAGGGCGGTCCTGGCAGGGACATCCTCACCGACTCCTTCGGTGATGACAACATCAAGGGCGGTGACGGCAACGACGCGATCGACGGCGGGCCGGGCATCGACCTCCTGCTCGGCCAGGCCGGGTCGGACTTCGTCACCAAGACGTCCGACAACTCTGGCGCGGCCACCGCTTTCCTCGGGACCGGCAACGACTTCTTCCTCGGAGGCACCGGTCGGGACAACCCGCTCGGCAACGAGGGAGACGACTGGCTGGAGGGCGGCTCGCACGCCGACCTGCTGATGGGTGACAACGCACAGCAGTTCCAGGACGACGTGGACGGTGGAGACGATGTCCTCATCGGTGGACCCGGTTCCGACGACCATGACGCCGAGGGCGGAGATGACATCATGGTCGCGTCCTCCGGCGGCACCGACAGATACCACGGAATGTTCGGCTTCGACTACGTCACC
Source organism: Ornithinimicrobium cryptoxanthini (assembly GCF_023923205.1). NCBI lineage: Bacteria > Bacillati > Actinomycetota > Actinomycetes > Micrococcales > Ornithinimicrobiaceae > Ornithinimicrobium > Ornithinimicrobium cryptoxanthini. The sequence continues at coordinate 2,853,947 of NZ_CP099490.1, forward strand.
TACTACGGGACGAGCGGCGGTGTCGATGCGGACCTGAACTTCAACCTGTTGCAGCCGCCAGACGTCACCGCGATCCGCGACCGCTTCACGCACGTGGAGGCCCTGTCCGGCGGCTCTGGCGACGACGTCATCCGTGGACTGGGTGTGGCACCCGACGACCTGGCTGCCGACGAGGTCAACATGGCGACCCGTGAGGGCTTCGCCAAGATCGACGGCTTGACCGAGCTGCTCAACCCCGGTCACGAGCAGGACTACACGCTGCGCTTCCTGGCGGACAACCCGCTGCGTCAGGACAACGACGGCGTCTCGACCCTGCTGTTCGGCGGCCCCGGCAGCGACGTCATGGAGGGTCGCTTCGGCGACGACTTCATCGATGGCGACGCCATGCTGCGGGTGCAGCTTGAGCACAACGGCACCCGCTACGACAGCCTGTCCCAACTCAAGGCTGGTGTGTTCGCTGGGAACATCGACCCCGGTGATATCTCGATCGTTCGCGAGATCGTGATTGTCCCGGACGATGAGGGCGTCCTCGACACGGCCGTCTACGCCGACCCCTTCCTCAACGCGGAGGGTGTGGCGAACTACGAGATCAACCAGCTGCCAGACGGCTACTGGGAGATCGTGCACGTCGGTGGCCCCGAGTTCGAGGAGTCCGAGGGTGCAGACATCTTGCGCAACATCGAGATGCTGCAGTTCGGCGACGGCGGGTGCTTCGAGCTCTCGGCCGCACTGACGCCGTGCGCGTCGATGGGCACCATCGCCTTCACCGGCACCATCGACCCGCCGACCGAGAACGAGCAGATCACTGCGACGGTCACCTTTGAGGACGCCGAAGGCAACCCCACGGTCACCAGCCCGCAGAGCATCCGCTTCAGCTGGCAGGCCGGCGAGGTCGGCGAGGCCTGGGACCCGTCCCCCACCGAGGGTGGACCGATCACCCGCGTTGCTGGTACCAACACCTGGCAGCAGTCCTTCACGCCGGGTGACGGTGACGCAGGAGCCATCCTGAGGGTCGTGGTGACCTTCCTGGATGACAACGGCCAGCTGCGGCAGGTGGTCTCTGGCGTGGTCGGCGGACCGGACAACCTGGCGGTCGTCAACATCAACGACGACCCAGAGGGTCTGACCCTGTCGACGATGACCCCCCGGGTTGGGCAGTCGGTCCTGCCCAGTGGGTTCATCGACCCTGACGGGCTTGAGGAGGCGGTGGACGCCGGGATGACCTACGAGTGGCAGACCTCGTCCACGGCCGACTTCAGCGACGACGTGCGGACCGTGGCCACCAAGGAGGTGCCTACCACCAACCAGATTGGCTACACGGTCGAGGCCTCGGAGGTGAATCGCCACCTTAGGGTCGTGGTCTTCTACACGGACGACCAGGGCACGGAAGAGGTGTATCCGTCAGACGCAACCTCACCGATCGTGCCGGCAGAAACCGGATGACGGCTAGATCCTGACCACAACGTCGGCCCCGGCACACTGCCGGGGCCGACGTTGTCTGTCCCTGGCACCCCGCCGCGTGCCAGGATGAGTCATGTCCAGCACAGCCACGACGGCCTACCGAGCAGCTCGTGACCAGCTCCTCTCCCTCCAGGGTGACCCCGACCGAGCGCGAGAGGAGTTCTCTTATCCCGACGTGGGCCCGGTGTGGAACTGGGCCGTGGACTGGTTCGACGCGTTCGCCCGCGGCAACGACCGGCCCGGGCTGATCGTCGTCGAGGAGGACGGCAGCGAGCAGACCCTGACCTTCGACCAGATCGCCCAGCGCTCCGACCAGGTGGCGGCGTTCCTGACGGCGCAGGGCGTCACCCGCGGCGACAGCGTCATCGTCATGCTCGGCAACCAGGTCGAGCTGTGGGACACGATGCTCGGCATCATGAAGGTCGGCGCCGTGATCATGCCGACCACGACCGCCGTCGGACCGGCCGACCTGCGTGACCGCATCGAGCGCGGCCAGGCCGCAGCGGTCGTGGCCAACGCCGCCGACACCGCCAAGTTCGCGGACGTCCCCGGCGACTACCTCAGGGTGAGCGTCCGGGAGGCGGACGGGTGGACCGACCTGCACTCGGCATACGGCCTCGAGGTGGGCGTCCTTGAGCACCCCGGCACGGGTCCGGACGACCGACTCCTGCTCTATTTCACCTCCGGCACCACCAGCCGCCCCAAGCTGGTCGAGCACACGCAGGCGTCCTATCCGATCGGGCACCTGTCGACGATGGCCTGGCTCGGGGTCCGTCCCGGGGATGTGCACCTCAACATCTCCTCGCCGGGCTGGGCCAAGCACGCGTGGTCCTGCTTCTTTGCGCCGTGGATCGCCGAGGCGACGATTCTGGTCTACAACTACGCGAGGTTCGATGCCGGCGCCCTGCTCAAGGTGCTGCGGTCCTATCGCGTCACCACGTTCTGTGCGCCACCCACCGTGTGGCGCATGCTGATCAACGCCGACCTGTCCGGCGGGCCGGGGGCGGTGCGGGAGGTGATCGGGGCCGGCGAGCCGCTCAACCCCGAGGTCATCTCGCAGGTGCAGCGGCAGTGGGGGCTGACCCTGCGCGACGGCTACGGACAGACCGAGACGACCGCCCAGGTCGGCAACATGCCGGGCGAGGCGGTCAAGCTCGGCTCGATGGGCAAGCCGCTGCCGGGTATGCCGTGCGTCCTGCTCGACGTCGAGACCGGGACCCTGGTCGAGGGTGCCGGTGAGGGCGAGCTGTGCCTGGACCTGTCCGCCAGCCCGGTCGCGCTGATGACCGGCTATCAGGGTGACGACGCACGCAACGCCGAGGCGATGGCCGACGGCTTCTATCACACGGGTGACGTCGCCTCGCGTGACGCGCACGGCACGATCACCTATGTCGGGCGCACGGATGATGTCTTCAAGGCCAGCGACTACAAGATCAGTCCCTTCGAGCTGGAGTCGGTGCTGATCGAGCACGAGGCGGTTGCGGAGGCGGCCGTCGTCCCGGCACCCGATGAGGTGCGCCTGGCGGTCCCCAAGGCCTACATTGCCCTCTCCCCCGGGCACGAGCCCACCCGGGAGACCGCGTTCTCGATCTTCAAGCACTGTCGCGCGCAGCTCGCCCCCTGGCAGCGGGTGCGCCGCATCGAGTTCTATGAGCTGCCCAAGACGATCAGCGGCAAGATCCGCCGCGTCGAGCTGCGCACCCGCGAGCAGGAGCTGGCCACCGAGGCCTCGACGCCCGGGACGACCGGGCACGTCGGTCAGGAGTTCCGCGACTCCGACTTCCCCGAGCTGCGGCAGGGCTGACCTGCGGCGGGACTGAGCTGGTGGCGCCTAGCGCGCGTGCGAGTGGTATTCCTCGTTCGGGATGAAGCCCAGCGCCGTGGAGACGCGGTTGGTCATGTTGAACATGCCGATGACCTGCCCGACCTCCATGATCTGGTGGTCGTCCATGCCGACATCACGAAGCGGCTCCAGGTCCTCACGGGTGACCTCGTCCGGCGCCCGGGTGAGGAGCTCGGCATACTCAGCGATGGCCGCCTCCCTCGGTGCGAGGTCCGCCTGACGCCAGTTCACCGACACCAGGTCTGCGGTGACCGGGTCTCCGGTGAACTGCCGCAGCGCTGCTCCGTGGGAGATCGCGCAGTAGGTGCACCGGTTGAGGCCGCTGACCACGACGGCGATCAGCTCGCGCTCGGCGTTGGTCAGGTGCCCCTCCTTGTTGACCAGGAGGTTGAAGTAGTTCCACCAGGCCAGGAACTGGTCGCCGTTGACGGCCTGCGCGCGGAAGACGTTGGGCACGAAGCCGAACGCCTGCTCCGACTTGTCCCACAGGCGCGTCACGCCCTCGGGCACGTCGTCACGCTCGGGCACGCGCAGGTAGGAGATCTCGGGGGTCTGCTCAGTCATGACCGCACGCTATCGGGTTGTCACCGTCCCGTGCGGGCAGCTTCAGGTCCGCTCACCGAGGCAGGCGACCCCGGCATCGCGGCACGCCGCCATCAGACGCCGGTCGCGTGTCCACAGCCGTGCGCCACTGACGAGCGCGACGGCCCCCAACAGGTGCCCATCCACCGCGCTGAGGCCTCGTCCCCAAAGCCGTCGGCCGCTCACCAGCGTCAGCAGTTCAGCATGACCCAGCACAGGGAACTGATGGAGGCTCTCCAGGAGGGCCAGGACCACATCGCGCTGCGCGATCGACCCCAGCGCCAGCTCCTCCACCACCGCCGGATGGCAGCCCACGGCATCCTGGTCGAGAAGTCTGACGAGGTCGGGCTGGGACGTGTGCAGGTGGTCGATCCAGATCGAGGTGTCGACCAGGATCACGCAGTCCCCTCGCGCCGTCGGGGTGCGGCTGTCGCCGACGGGTCCGAACCACCCAGTGCAGCGAGCCTCTTGGCGGACTCCACCCGGATCAGTGTCCTCAGGCCATCACGCAGCAGTGCCGCCCGTTCGCTCACACCTGTCAGCTCGCTCGCCCGGGCGAACAGCTCGTCGTCGATATTGACTGTCGTTCTCATCGAGGCCTCCTCAGAGCATCAGTATTAGCATCATATGATGTCTAGGCGAGGCTGTCATGCGCGCTAGAGTCTGGGACCCGGCTCAACTCCCCTCGACCGTGACGTCCACCGTGTGCCAGCCGCTCGCGCCGTCCGGGGCGGGGTTGGCCAGCTCGTCGGTCTGCACCTCCCCAGTGCCGTCCGTGGCCCGCACGCTCACGGCATACTCCCCCGGCTCGGCCTGCCACGTGAGCATCCACTGGCGCCAGGAGTCAATCGTCGGCTCAGCAGCGAGCTGCGCCTCCTGCCAGTCGCCGTCGCCGATGCGGACCTCGACCTTGTCAATGCCCCGGTGCTGCGCCCACGCGACGCCGGCGATGACGACCTCACCGGCGTTGACGGACTCGCCGCGGGGCACGTCGATGCGTGAGGCGGTCTTGATCGGTCCGAGCGCCGACCAGCCGCGCGGGGTCCAGTAGCCCTCATCCTGGTCGAAGCGCGTCACCTTGAGCTCGGTGACCCACTTGGTCGCCGAGACATAGCCATAGAGCCCCGGCACCACCAGGCGCACCGGGAAGCCGTGCTCGGGCAGCAGCGGCTCACCGTTCTGCGCGACCGCGATCAGCGCGTTGCGGTCGTCGGTCATCGCCTCCAGCGGCGTGCCCGCGGTGAAGCCGTCGACGCTGGTCGACAGCACCATGTCCGCGCCGTCCTGGAGCCCTGCCCGGGCCAGCACCTCGCGCACCGGCAGGCCGGTCCACACCCCGTTGCCGGCCAGGTTGCCGCCGACATAGTTCGACACGCAGGTGAGCGTGACCAGCGCCTCGACGAGGTCAGCGTCCAGGAGGTCCTGGAAGGTGAGCTCGAGCTCCCGGTCGACCATGCCGGTGACCCGCAGCCGCCAGGTCTGCGGGTCGACCTGAGGGACGGTGACGGCGGTGTCGATCCGATAGAACTCGTCGTTGGGCGTGACGTAGGGCGTCTGCCCCGCGACCCCCTGCGAGGCGCCTGCGGGCACCTGCACCGGGTCCGAGACCCGCAGCGTCCCGAACTTGGCCCGGGCGGCCTCGACGACCTCGCCGGCCCTGCTGAGCGTGCGGCCGGCCACGATGCCGAGCGCGCCAACGACGGTCAGTCCGCCACCCCACAGCAGCACCGAGCGACGGCTGGCCTGCCCGGAGCCCATGGTCTGGTCGTGGTCGACCGCGGCCTCGGCCACGCGGAGCCTGCCCCACAACCGGTCCAGCGTCCACAGCCCGACGAGCGTGCCGATCACCGTCGGCGCGACGTCGATGACTGCCGCATCCGGGCGGCTCAGCACCGCAGCCACTCCGACCAGCCCCACGAGCGCAAACAGTCCCAACCCCCACGTCGGCCACCCATTTTTAGGGAGGTTTTGCTGGTCGCCCACGCCTTTTTGGGGAGGTTTTGCAGGTCCGCCGAGCGCGCCAATCGCAGCGCACACCGCGCTCAGCACGATCGCCATGCCGACAAACAGGGCGAGCTTGTCTTGGGTGCCGAAGGTCGCGATCGCGAAGTCCTTGAGCCAGGCCGGTGTCCGGTCGATGAAGGCGCCCGCCACCGCGACCAGCGGTGAAGCATTGCCAGACCCCATGCCCCCGCGCATCATCAGCGCAGCACCGATCTCGGCCACGGCGAGCGTCAGAGTCCCTGCCGCGATCCCTGCCACGGCGCCGCCCATGCGTGTGCTCATCCCGGCATCCTCGCAGCCCCACCTGGGAGTTCGGTCACAGCGGCGGCAGTCGCGGCCGCACGGATCCGGACCGTGCGACACACTGCATGTATGGAGCTGCCCGCCACGCTCGTCATGTCTCCGGGCGAGACGCTGACCTTCGAGCTGCCCGGCCTCGGGGGTGCCGGCTACCTGTGGTTCGTCGAGGTCTCCGACACACAGCCGGAGGCTGGCTCGCCGTCGCTGGGGGCCGAGCTCGGTGAGGTCGTGGACGCCGTGCTCGCCCGCAGCGCCCCGGGACTACTGGGCTCAGCCGAGCACCCGCAGGTCGGCCGCGGACTCCCCGAGACGCTGCGCCTCACCGCACAGACCCCCGGGACCGCAGCGGTCAGGATGATCCAGCGCCGCCCGTGGGAGGACGGTCCGCCGCGGGACGAGCGGCATCTGGAAGTGGTGGTTGTGGCGGCAACCACCCCCGTGGAGGCCGACACCGACAGCACCCTGGACGAACTCCCCGGGCAGGAGGACACTCAGCATTAGGGAGGGCCGTCGGGTCCGCCCGACCAGTGCCACACGAACGGGGAGGCAGCCATGGCGTTGACCATCGGACCGGAGGACGTGCGCCAGGCACTCGGTGCCTCGGAGGGCGGCTGGCAGGTCAAGCGGCTCTCCGCCGCCACGCAGCTCCAGGTCCTCGACCCGGTTCACCGGCTGGGTTACGTGCCCGGGCCTGGGGCCCCCACCCTGGAGGAGTCCGAGTCCGTCGCCGCACGGCATGCCAAGTCTGCGGCCGCCTCCGCGGACTGGGCCGGCGCACCGACCAAGGTCGACTGGCGTGCCCGCAACGGTGGCAACTACGTCACCGGCATCCGTGACCAGGCGGGCTGCGGGTCGTGCGTGGCATTCGGTGTCGTCGCCGCGGTCGAGTCGATGGTCCGCATCGGCGGCGGCAACCCGAACCTCAAGCCGAACCTGTCCGAGGCGCAGTTGTTCTTCTGCTATGGCCCGCAAACCTATGCGGGCACCTGTCCCGAGGGCGGTTGGTGGCCGGAACCCGCCCTCGATGCGATGAGGGCTGGGCTGACCGACGAGTCGCGCTACCCCTACAGCGACGCGGACCAGCCGTGCGCCGTGCCGTCCGACTGGCGCCACAAGGTCACCCGGATCACCGGTTGGCAAGTGCTCTCGAGCCCTGCGGCGATCAAGGCACACCTGGCGTCGGTGGGACCAGTGGTCGCCTGCTTCACGGTCTACGAGGACTTCTATTTCTATGGCAGTGGCGTCTATCACCGCGTCACCGGCGACCTGATCGGCGGACACTGCATCTGCGTCGTCGGGTATGACGACGGGCAGCGTTGCTGGATCGTCAAGAACTCCTGGGGCGGGTCGTGGGGCGAGAGCGGGTTCGTGCGGTTCGCCTATGGCAACTGCGGCATCGACGACATGATGTGGGCTATTGACCAGGCCGTCGTGACCACGCTGAAGCCGTGGCCGACGGTAAAGCGTGGCGCCAGGGGCGACTCCGTCCGCTCTCTGCAGCATCTCCTGCGGGCGCGCGGGCAGACGCCGAGCGTCGACGGGGACTTCGGGGCGGGGACCGAGAAGGCCGTCCGGGCGCACCAGAAGGTCCGGAACCTGACGATTGACGGTGTGGTCGGTCCGCGGACCTGGGGCGTCCTGGTGGTCACCGTGCGCCGGGGATCCCGCGGGGAGGCGGTCAAGGCGGTGCAGGCCCAGCTCAAGGTCAGGGGTGTGCCGATCGTCGTCGACGGTGCCTTCGGTGCCGCGACCCAACGCGCGGTGAAGGACTTCCAGACGTCCGTCGGCGCCGAGCCGGACGGCGTGGTCGGCGCGTTCAGCTGGCAGGCACTCGTGAGTGGGATGAAGTGACGAGAACCACGAGGTCAGCACCTGCTTCTTATAGCTCGTAGGTGCGCCCTGGCTCGGCGAGCTCCACCTCACCGGGCCAGACCTCGGCAGCCTGCGCGCGGCATACCTCCGGGTCGTTCCAGGATGGCAGGTGGGTCAGCATCAACCGCTGCACCCCACCCGCCGCGAGGGCAGCCTCGGCCGCGCGCCGGCCGGTGAGGTGGATGCCACGGGCGCGGTCCCGCCCCTCGACAAAGGCACTGTCGGCCAGCACCAGCTCGGCGTCGGCCATCAGCGGCGACAGCCCCGGGCCGCTGTCGGTGTCGCCGGTGTAGGCGATGGTCACCCCGCCCGCCTCGACGCGATAGCCATAGGCCTCCACCGGGTGGGTCACCTCGATCGGCACCAGCCGGAACGGCCCGACGGTGAACTCGCGCCGATCGCGGACCGTGACGAAGGTGAAGACGTCGGTGACGTCAGTCGCCTGCTCGACACCGTGCGCCCGCGCGATCCGCTCGGCGGTGCCATCGGGGCCATAGACGCGCAGGCGCCGCCGGGACCTGCCCGTGGGCGAGTGGCTGCGCATCACGTGCAGGCCGGTGAGGTCCAGGCAGTGGTCGGGGTGCAGGTGCGACAGGACGACGGCGTCGAGGGCGAGGGGGTCCGTATGCCGCTGCAACGGTCCGAGGGCACCGCTGCCCAGGTCGAGGAGCAGGCGCCAGGTGCGGTCCTTGTGCTCGGTCTCCAGCAGATAGCAGGACGCGGGGCTGTCCGGCCCGGCGAAAGAGCCGGAGCAGCCGACCACGGTCAGGCGCAGGGTCACTCGCCGGCCCTCCCCACATAGGCTCGGCCGACGTGCTCGACCTCGGGCCCGAGAAAGCGTCGGGCCAGGGGGGTGAAGTCGTGCGGGTCGCCGGTGGTGAGGAACTGGTGGGTCGGCGCTCCCTGGGACTCCGGTCGCAGCGTGTCGGTGTCGGTCAGCACGCGATAGAGGTCGGCCGCGGTCGCGTCGGCGGAGGAGACCAGGGTGACGCTCTCGCCCAGGACGTACTGCAGCGCCGACCACAGCAGCGGGTAGTGCGTGCAGCCCAGGATCAGGGTGTCGATGTCGGCCTCGATGAGCGGGGCGAGATAGTCCCGGGCGGTGGCGAGCACCTCCGGGCCGCTGGTGACGCCCGCCTCGACGAACTCGACGAACCGCGGGCACGGCTGGCTGATGACCTGCACGTCGGGCGGAGCCGCCGCGAACGCGTCGAGATAGGCCCGGCTCTGGTGGGTCGCCTCGGTGGAGATCACCCCGACCCGGCCGTTGTGGGTCGCGGCCATCGAGCGACGCACGGCCGGACGGATCACCTCGACGACCGGCACGGCATACCTCTCCCTGGCATCGGCCAGCATCGCGGCCGAGGCGGAGTTGCAGGCGATGACCAAGGCCTTCACCCCGTGGTCGACGAGGCGGTCCAGGCACTCGAGGGCATGGCTGCGCACCTCGGCGATCGGCCGCGGACCATAGGGAGCACGGGCGGTGTCCCCGAGATAGAGCACCGACTCGTGGGGCATCTGGTCCATGATCGCCCGGGCGACGGTGAGACCACCAAAGCCCGAGTCGAAGACACCTACCGGAGAATCCTGCACCTGCAAAGGTTAAGGCTCGGCGCGGACAAACGGGTTGCTCATGGCGCCGATGCCCTCGACCTCGACCTCCACGCGCTGCCCCGGCTCGACCAGTCCGACTCCCGCCGGGGTGCCGGTGAGGAGCACGTCGCCAGGCAACAGCGTGAACGCCTGCGAGGCGACCTCGATGATCCGGCCGACGCCGTGGACCATGTCGGCGGTGCTGCCGTCCTGCCGCACCTCGCCGTCCACGCGGCTGATCACGCGCAGGTCCGTGATGTCCAGGTCGGTCTCGATCCACGGGCCCAGCGGACAGAAGGTGTCCATCCCCTTGGCCCGGCTCCACTGGCCGTCGCTTCGCTGCAGGTCGCGGGCGGTGACGTCGTTGGCGACGGTGTAGCCGAAGATCACGCTGGCTGCGTCCTCGGCCCTGACGTCCTTGCACATCCGGCCGATCACGACGGCAAGCTCGGCCTCGTAGCTGACCTCGCTGGTCAGGGCCGGCATCACAACCGGGTCGTCCGGGCCCACGACGGCGGTGTTGGGGATGAAGAACATGCCCGGCACCTCGGCGACGCTGCCACCCATCTCCTTGGCGTGGTCGGCGTAGTTCTTCTGCACTGCCACGATTTTGGACCGCGGGATGACCGGGGCGAGCAGCCGCACCTCGTCGACGTTGTGGGTCTGCCCGGTGAGCTCGATCTTGGTGTAGAGCGGGTCGCCGGTGATCGAGACGATCCGCCGGCCCTCCCCGTCGACCAGTCCGAACTCGGGATCGTCACCAGTGGTGAACCGACAGATGCGCATGGGCACAAGGGTATGCCGTGTGCCCACCCCCGTGCTGCGCGGCGCTGCTGCGCGGGGCCACCAACCGGATCATCCCGCGAGGCCGAGGAAGACGACCAAGGCGCGGTTGAGACGCACCATGTCGTCATCCGTCAGGCGGCCCACCCGGTCACGCAAGCCGGTCCGGGGCATCGTCATCAGCTTGTCGATCATCAGTGTGGACGGTTGGTCAAGACCGTTCGTCTCCGTCGGGTCTATCGCGAGACGTGTCAGCGGAGCTTCCACAGGGTTGGTCGTGAGCGGACAGACGGTCACCGAAGCAGTAGCGTCAAAGCGGTCATCCTGGATGACCACGACGGGCCGCGGCTTGCCTGTGTAGGGGCCGCGAGCGGCAGCCGTGAAGATCTCTCCGCGCCTCACTCCGGCTCGTCCCACTCCCAGGAGATGGCGTCGACGAACGCTTGGTCCTCGGACTCCAGCTCGCTGGAGGCAATCGCCGCGGACTGCCGATGAGCTTCGGCCGCGAACTCCGGCGCCCTGACGTCCGGCACCCAGATCTGAACAGGTCGAAGCCCCTGCTCTCGCAGCTTCTCCCGATGTCGACGCACGCGCTCCCTCGTGGAACCCATACCGATACGTTACATGAAACCCTTGTGAGGATCAACGGCTCGGATGTGCGATCGTGGAGCATCCCGGCAGCGCAGCGACCGAGCCACGGACAGAGCCGCTCCCCTCTCCTGAGAGAATGGACCGCGTGACTGTCTCTTCCCCTCCCCAGCGCACCGACGTCCTCGTCGTGGGCGCCGGCCCGGCCGGCTCGGCCGCCGCGGCCTGGGCCGCCCGCACTGGCCTTGACGTGGTGCTCGCCGACGCGGCGACCTTCCCCCGGGACAAGACGTGCGGCGACGGCCTGACCCCGCGGGCGATCGCCGAGCTGGAGCTGCTCGGGCTGGGCGACTGGCTCAGCACGCACCCGCGCAGTCGGGGCCTGCGAGCGCACGGTTTCGGACAGACCCTGCACCTGGAGTGGAGCGAGGGTCGGGGCCGGAAGGCCGCCGGCAACCTCCCGGCATACGGCTCGGCCGTGGCACGCACCGAGCTGGACGACCACCTGCGCACGGTAGCCCTGAAGTCCGGGGCGCTCGGCGTCGACGGTGCGCGCGCGATCTCGGTGCGGCAGGAGGCCGGGCGGGTGCGCGGCGTGACGTTCAAGGGGGCCGAGGGCACCTTCGAGATCGAGTGCGACCGGCTGGTCGTGGCCGACGGGGTCCGCTCGCCGGTGGGCAAGATGCTGGGCCGGGAGTGGCACCGCGACACGGTCTATGCCGTGGCGGCGCGGTCCTATGTCGACTCCGAGCGCAGCGACGACGAGTGGATCAGCTCGCACCTGGAGCTGCGTGACGACAGTGGCTCGATCGTCTCGGGCTATGGCTGGATCTTCCCGCTCGGCGGCGGTCAGGTGAACCTCGGTGTGGGCACGCTGGCGACGGCCAAGCGTCCGGCCGAGGTGCAGCTGCGCCCGCTGATGAAGCTCTATGCCGACCAGCGTCGTGCCGACTTCGGCGTCAGCGGCGAGCTGCGGATGCCGACCTCGGCGCTGCTGCCGATGGGTGGAGCGGTCTCGGGCGTGGCCGGGCCCAACTGGATGCTGATCGGTGATGCGGCGGCCTGCGTGAACCCGCTCAACGGCGAGGGCATCGACTATGGCCTGGAGACCGGGCGGCTGGCCGCGCAGTTGCTGACCGAGGAGTCCGACCTCTCCGCGGCCTGGCCGGCGCTGCTGACCGACCACTACGGCGAGGCATTCTCGATCTCGCGCCGGCTGGCTGGGCTGGTGACGGTGCCGTGGGTGCTGCCCAAGCTCGGGCCGATCGGCATGCGCTCGCCGTGGATGATGCGCCTGGCGCTGCGCTGGATGGGCAACCTGATCACCGAGGAGGACCGCGACGCCGCCGCCCGCCTCTGGCGGCTCGCCGGCAAGGGTTCGCAGCGCCTCGACGCCCGCCCGCCCTTCGCCTAGCTGTGGCGTGGTTCGGAGGCCCCGGGCCTGTCGGAGGCGACGTCCTGGGCATAGATGTCCAGGCAGGCCCGGAGCGTGACCGCGAGCGTGCCGAACAGCAGGTGGTCCAGCCCGTCGTCGTCGCTCATCCTCCTGGCCTGGGTCAGCACCCGATCGATGCCCTCTTCAGCCGAGTCCACGATCGCCTCGTCGGTGCCGACACTCCCCCAGTCCTCCATGACGTCAGCTGATCGGCTCAGCATGACGGCCGCCGCACGACGCAGCGCCGCCCCCTCTTCGCGTTCCGCCGGTGCCGAGACTGCAAGCACCGCATTGACCCCAGCCAGCGCGGCGGCGCAACGACCGATTGCCTGGGCGCGTTCGAGGTCAACCAGGCCGTGCCCACGCCGCCACGGATTGCCCCGCCGCGCCTCGTGCCCCTCCGCGACCGCCCAGCGCAGATGAGACTGCGCCAACACGAGCTCGCGCGCGTTGACGGTGATCACCTCGTCCGCACGCTGGCGGCGGTCGTCACTGGCGGGCTCGGTCAGGAACTCGGCATAGTTGCGCATCTGGCTCGGCAGCAGGTCCAGCATCCGCGACGTAGCCCGGTCCAGGTCGTGGCTCCCAAGCGGGGCCAGCAGCACGAGATTGACGATCACGCCGACCACTGCGCCCAGGGGCACCTGGACCAGATAGCCCAGCGCCATCGGCTCCGGATCCGGACCTCCGGTGGCAAGGACAAACAGGCCGGCCAGCGGCGCCCACGTGCGTTGCTCGCCAAAGATCGGCAGGGCACCGAGCAGGGTGCCCAGCAGGATGGTGAGGGCGACCGTCAACCAGTTGGTCCAGGCGACCTCCTGGACAGCCAGCGCCACCGCAAGCCCGACAGAAACCGCGCCCAGGACGCGCAACGACTCCTTGAGCGACTCCACGACGACCAGGCCCACGACGGTGAAGGCGCCGAGCGCGGCGTAGTAGTTGTAGTCAGCGACCGGGGACGGCAGCAGGGACCCGAGATAGAACGCCGCACCCGCGGCCACGGCGGCCTTGACTGCCACCACCGCCACGGACCGGCTTCTCGAGAACCACCGCATCCATCGACACTATGACTGCCAGACCGAGCCCTCGCGGTGAAGCGTCCCCGCGCATCGGCATACGCTCAGAGCATGACTGAGCAACCCAGCCCGATGCCCGACTCCGCGCGCGAGGTCCCGGACGGCGCCGACCTGGGCCGGTCCCGGGGCACCGACTTCTTCGGTCTCGACGACCTGCTCACCACCACCGAGCGCGAGCTGCGCGACGGGGTGCGCACCTGGTGCGACGAGGAGGTCGTGCCGCGGGCGGCGCAGTTCTGGGAGGCAGCCGAGTTCCCGCGTGATCTGGTGCCGGGGTATGCCGCCACGCGGGTCGCCGGCGCAGCCATCGAGGGCTATGGCTGCGCCGGGGTCTCGCCGCTGGCCGAGGGGATGATGTGCGCAGAGCTGGCGCGTGGGGACGGCTCGATCGCCACCCTCAACGCGGTGCACTCCGGGCTCGCGATGACCTCGGTGCACGAGCTGGGCTCGGACGAGCAGCGTGAGCGCTGGCTCCCTGCCATGGCACGGGTCGAGCTGCTCGGTGCGGTCGCGCTGACCGAACCGACCCACGGTTCGGACGTGGTCAGCCTGGAGACAACCGCGCGCCGCGACGGAGACCACTGGGTGCTCGACGGTGCCAAGCGGTGGATCGGCAACGGCTCGGTGTGTGACCTGGCCGTCGTCTGGGCGCGGGACGAGTCCGGTGACGTCGGCGGCTTCGTCGTCGAGGCGCCCCAGGAGGCCGACGGTTGGGACGCTGAGGTCATCACCGGCAAGATCAGCAACCGCGGTGTGTGGCAGGCACATATCCGGCTCGACGGGGTGCGGGTGCCGGCGGACAACCGGCTCGCAGAGGCCCGGACCTTTGCCGACACCAACCGCGTGCTGATGCGCTCCCGGCAGACGGTCGCCTGGGAGGCACTCGGGCACGCGGTCGGCGCCTATGAGGGTGCCTTGACCTATGCCCTGCGCCGTGAGCAGTTCGGCCGGCCACTGGCCAAGAACCAGCTGATCCAGGACGCCCTGGCCACGATGGTCACGCTGATCACCTCGATGCAGCTGATGTGCACCCGGATGTCCCAATTGCAGGAGCGCGGCGAGTGCACCCTGGAGCAGGCGGCGATGGCTAAGCTGCACTGCACCGTCAGCGCACGCGAGGTCGTTGCCCTGGCCCGGGACATGCTGGGCGGCAACGGGATCCTGCTCGACCACCACGTTGGGCGGCACTTCGCCGACCTGGAGGCGGTCTACACCTATGAGGGCAGCCGCACCGTCCAGTCGCTGCTGGTCGGCCGCGCTGTCACCGGCATGAGCGCCTTCACCTGACCTAGTTTGGCGTGGCCGTAGGCACCGCGGGTGGCACCGTGATCGACATGACGCAGTTCTTCATGCCTTTCGGCCGCACATAGGTGAAGCCAAGTCGCTCATAAAGCCGGCGCGTGCCGTTGTAGAGGAACGAGGACGACAACTTCTTGGTCTGCTCCGTCAGGTCGTGCGGATAGGCCTCGACCACGCCACCCCCATCCTTGGCAATCAGCTCTAGCGCGCCCTTGATCGCGGTCTCGGTCACGCCCTTGCGGCGGTACCTCTTGTCGACGAAGACGCAGGTGATCCGGTAGTCCGGGTCACCCACCTTCTCGGCGTCATACTGCTTGCGGTGGTGGATGTTGGGCAACTCAGACGGGGTGCCGAACTCCGCCCAGGCGATCGCCTCGTCGCCGTCCATGACCAGCGCGGCGTGCGCGATGCCACCCTCGACGCACTGCCGCTTCATCTGCCGGCTGCCCTCGGCGCCCGGGGCGCGATCGTGACGCTCAGGATGGAACCAGGTGCACCAGCAGCCCCCGAAGATCCCGTTGTGGCGCACGACCATGGCATCGAACGCCGGCCACGTCTCGACGGTGAGTGGTCGCACCTCGAGGATCGCGTCGACAGCTGCGTCAGTGCTCATGGTTCGAGCGTAGAACGGATCCCGGACAGTCGCCGTCCGCATGTCGACAGATTTCACGACTGCCCGCCGTATGCCGTGCGCCCCCGGAGCACGCTGACACTGGCCCGCGCGGCTGACATCTGCGCCAGGGGCCGGTAGCGTCGCAAGGGACCACGAAGGGCGGACCCATCATGCAGCTAAACAACCCGCATGCAGGGGTGCTCACCGTCTGGTCCGACGTCTCGTGCCCCTGGGCGACTCTCGCGCTGCACACGTTGCACCAGGTGGCAGCCGAGCGCGGAGTTCGCCTGACGATCGATCACCGCGTCTTCCCGCTGGAGCTTCTGAACCGCCAGCCCGGGTCGCGGCCGGAGCATGACGAGGAGATCGCGACCATCACCGCCGTGCGCGCCGACCTCCGCTGGTCCCCCTGGGAGGCGGACGACTGGACCTTCCCGGCCACGACCCTGCCTGCCCTCGCCGCCGTCCAGGCCGCCAAGCAGCAAGGGCTCGAGGCTGCAGACGCGCTCGACACCGCGCTGCGTCGTGCGTTCTTCGTCGACCAGCGGTGCATCGCCCTGATCCCGGTGATCGAGGACATCGCCCGCGACTGTGCCGAGGTCGATGCCGACACGCTGCTCGAGGGGCTGCGCTCGGGCGCCGGCCAGGCTGCCGTCTTCGCCGACCTCGAGGTCGCCCGATCGGGCCAGATCCAGGGCAGTCCGCACGTGTGGACCTCCGAGGGGCCGTTCGCGGCGAACCCAGGGGTCGAGGACGTCGCTGACTTCACCGACTATGACTTCACCTGGGTCGATCAGTTGTTGTGACACCGACCTGCCAAGAGAGAAGCGACGACCGAGGAGACACATCATGAGCAAGGGCTTCGCCGTCGGCGACCACGTGCGCTGGAACTCCGAGGCCGGGCACGTCACCGGCGTCATCACCAAGAAGCACACCAGCGACACCGAATACAAGGGGCACACGCGGCGCTGCTCGCCACAGGACCCGCAATACGAGATCAAGAGCGACAAGACCGACCACGTCGCGATGCACAAGGGCGACGCACTGCACAAGATCGACTGATCCGTCTCTGGCGCACTGTCGGTGCCCCTCGGCATACTGCATCCCATGACGTATGACGAGGGGCTGGCCGAGCGGATCCGTCACGTTCTCGCGGACGAACCAGGGGTGAGCGAGAAGAAGATGTTTGGCGGACTCAGCTTCCTGGTGAACGGCAACATGGCGGTCGCGGCGGGCGATGACGGGGCCCTGATGTTCCGGCGCGATCCTGATCGGGAGGACCCGGTGGGTGAGCACATCCGGCCCCAGGTCATGGGCGAGCGCGTGATGTCGGGCTGGTTGCACGTCGACGCCGAGGGGGTGGAGAGCGACGAACAGCTGCGCGAGATCGTGGAGCGCGGGGTGAGTTTCGCAAGGACGCTCCCGCCGAAGTAGGTCAGTCGAGCGAGGCGATCAGGCGCTGCACCGTGCGCACGCTGGGCCCGGCCAGGTGCGGCGCTGTGTCGCGGTAGTAGGTCATCCCGCTGATCGCCGGCGCGAGGGCGAAGCCGCGCGCCCGGCGATAGGCCGCCTCGTCGAGCCCGACCTCTTGGCGATAGAGGTCGGACACCGGCTCCGGGACGTAGCCCCACATCGCATTGAGCTCGATGGCCGGGTCGCCGCGCCCAGCGGTCCCCCAGTCGATCACCGCGGTCAGGTCACCGTCGCGGACCAGCAGGTTGCCCTCGTGGAGGTCACCGTGGAACCACACCGGGTTGCCCGCGAAGACGGGTGCGGCCAGCGCGTCGGCCCACACCGCGAGGGCCGCGTCGCGGGAGACGAGTGCGGGGTCGGCGCGCGCGACCCACTCCCGCACCCACTCATCCTGGGCCGCGAGCGGCCCGCCGCGACCACTCGTCACCACCGGCGCGCCCAACCCCGGCACCGCGCGGCAGGCCCGCACGAACGCTCCGAGGGAGGTCGCCCACTCCTCGAGGTCGATCGATGCAGCCGTCGGCTGCGCACCCTCGATCCAGGGCACGACCGTCCAGTGCCAGGGATAGCCCTCCCCCGGTTCACCCAGCGCCACCGGCGCGGGGACGGTCAGCGGCAGGTGCGGCGCGACCTGCGGCAGCCAGGTGTGCTCCCACAGCGCCGAGTCCGCCGCCCAGTGGATGCGAGGCAGGCGCACCAGCAGCTCCTCGCCGAGCCGGAACAGCTGGTTGTCGGTCCCGCCCGGCGGCAGGCGCAGCAACGGCAGGCCCGCCCACTGCGGGAACTGGTGGTCGACGAGGCGCCGGACGACACGGTCCTCGACGCTCACCTCGTCGGCGTGCAGGCTGCCCATGCCCGCCAGGTTAGGTCGGTCGCTGCCTCCGCCGCCACGCGGTTTCCGTGCGGACAGGTGACCTTCTGCTCCACGGGGCCCACGGCATACCCTGGTGAACCGTGACGACCCAGGTGCTGCCCGCGAGCGACTGGCGCTCGCGTGCCGAGGAGCACGAGGCGGCCGTCGATGCGCTGACCGCGGCCCGCCTCGAGCGCCGCACGGACGGGCGCAAGCACCCGGTCGAGGACTTCCTGTTCGAGTACTACCACCACCGCCCCGGACAGCTGCGCCGCTGGCACCCGGGCGCCGAGGTCGCGCTCGAGGGCGCGGCAGAGCGGGCGGACTGGCCGTTCTATGCGTATGCCGAGGGCCGGGCACGCGTCGACGTCGCCTCGTTCGTCGCCAAGCGGGAGTCGGTGCTGCTCTTCGTGCGGGCACTGCTGACCTCGACGCTGTCCCGTCCGGGCCGGTTCGGCTGCTTCGGCCTGCACGAGTGGGCGATGGTCTATCGCGCTGATGACGAGGCGATCCGCCACGGTGGCTGGCCGCTGCGGCTGGGCCCGGACGGCACCAACGAGGTCGTCGAGCAGGCCACGATCACCTGCTCACACTTTGACGCCTACCGGTTCTTCACCCCGGACGCGGCACATCTGAACACGCTGGCGCCCACCCGCGAGCAGCAGGTCGCGATGGAGCAGCCGGGGTGCCTGCACGCAGGCATGGATGTCTACAAGTGGTGCTTCAAGCTGTCGCCACTGGTGCCGAGCGACCTGACCCTGGACGCCTTCCGGCTGGCCCGCGAGATCCGCGAGCTCGACATGCGGGCCGCGCCCTACGACCTGACCGAGCTCGGCTACGAACCGGTCCGCATCGAGACCCCCGAGGGTCGGGCGGAGTATGCCGCCGCCCAACGTCGCTTCAGCGAGCGCTCCAACGACCTGCGCCGCCGGCTCCTGGACATCCTCGCCGGGAGCTAGTCCAACAACCACTCCGCCGGGTCAACGGAGGTCAGCCCCGGGACTCCCGTGAAATCACGGTCAGTCGTGACGAGGTGGTCAAAGCCAGCCACGGTTGCGGTCGCTGCGTGGACGGCGTCCCGTCCCCCCAGGTCCGACCCTTCCAGCAGGGTGAGCATCGCGTCGAGCACCTGCTCATCAAAGGGGTGGAGCACGAGACCGCGCCGCAGCAGGGCGGCCTCGTGGAGCACCTGACGACGCGGGCGGGCACGCAGGCGGTGAGAGGTGAACTCCTGCAGCGCTGCGACGCTCACATGGATCTCCACACTCTGTGCCTGGCACCGGCTCAGGAACAGGCGGCACCCCTCGCGCAACGGGTGCGGTCCACCCTGGGCAAGGAGCAGGACGGAGGTGTCGACAAAGACCGTGCTCACGGGCCGCCCTTGCGATCGAGGTGGTCCTCGAACTCGCCCTGGAGTGCAGCAACGACGTCCTCCGGCTGCCCGTCCTCGTCCGGCCCCAGGGCCAGGAACTCGCCGAGCGCAGCAGCCCGTCGAGTCTGCGCCTCAGCCTGCTCGAAGCGGACGTCGATCGCCTCCCGGATCACCGAGGCCACGCTCCGCCCGGAGCGTGTGGCTTCCTGCGACACCAGCGCATAGCGCTCCGCATCCAGGAGGAGCTGCAGCCGCTTCTCCATCACCGACATGCCCTGAGCATACACATACATGTGTATGCCGCGGCGACAGTGGGACGCCACCGCGTCGCTCGTGGGGTGGAGCCCGGGTGCCCGGCCTCGACCCCCCCTGCCCCACAGAGCCTCGTAGCATCTGCTCATGAGCAGCCGATTCCTCGACCTGGCCGACCCGACCTTCGACGTGACAGGCCCCGAGGTGATCGGCGCCCGCGAGGAGTCCTGGTGGGCGCGCACCAGCTATGGGCACGCCGTCCTGCGCCACGCCGAGGTGACCGCACTGCTCAAGGACCGCCGCTTCCGGCAGGGCAACGCCAGGTGGCCGTCCCAGAACGGCATCCACTCCGGCATGTTCAGCGACTGGTGGCACAAGGTGCTGCTCTCGCTCGAGGGTGAGGACCACCTGCGGATGCGCCGCCTGCTCAACCCCGCCTTCAAGCAGGGTGTCATCTCAGCGATGGTGCCGTCTTTCACCCAGCTGGCCCACGAGCTCGTCGACGGGTTCAGCGAGCGCGGTTCGGTGGAGTTCATCAAGGAGTTCGCCGAGCCCTATGCCTCACGCATCCTGTGCCGCCTCGTCGGGCTGCCCGAGAGCGAGTGGGAGCAGGTCGCGCACTGGGCCGACGACCTGGGCAAGAGCTTCGGCGTGCGGGTCAAGGAGGACCTGCCGCGGATCGAGACCGCACTGGAGGGGCTCTATGGCTACTGCGACGACGTGGTCCGCGACCGCACCGCACACCCGCGCGACGACCTGGTCTCGGACCTGGTGCGCCACCAGCAGGAGGGCAAGCTCTCCCCCGAGGAGCTGTCGGTCGCGCTGGTGTTCCTGATCTTCGCCGGCATGGAGACCACGCGCAACCAGCTGGGCCTGGCCCTGCAGACCCTCTTTGCCCACCCCGGCCAGTGGGAGCTGCTGGCCGCAGATCCCGACCTCGGGCGCAACACCGTCGAGGAGGTCATGCGGGTGAACCCGACGGTCACCTGGATCACGCGGGAGGCCCTTGAGGACGTCGTGCTGGGCGACGAGCTGCAGCTGAGCGCCGGCGACATCGTCCAGGTCCTCTCCCACAGCGCCGGCACCGACCCCCGCGCCCAACCGGACCCGACCTTCGACATCACGGTCGAGCACCCGATGCACATGGGTTTCGGCGGCGGCGTGCACCACTGCCTCGGCCACTGGGTCGCCCGGATGGACATGGCCGTCGCCCTGCCGATCCTCGCCGCGCGGATGCCCGATGCGCGCGCCGACGGCCCCGGCAACTGGCTGCCCATGTCGGGCAACACCGGCGCGATCAGCTTCCCGATCGCCTTCACGCCGACACCGCGGCTCGGTCCTCAGTGACGTGGGATGACTTGGGGTTTGACGTGGTTGCGGCCCCCTCCCCCGATGACCAGCTGGCCGTCCTGCACGACCTGCGACCTCGTATGTCGGTGCTCGAGTTCGTCTTCCACCACGGCGACACGGGGCACTCGTTGGCGGCGGCGCTGAGCGGTCTTGGCCCCGAGCGCACCGTGGGCGTGGGACCCCGACCCGGCTATCAGCGCGCCGACCCGAAGGCCGTGCTGCACCGCTATGCCTATGACCGCTCGATCATCGCTGCGCTGCGCGACATCGGCGGGCTCTTCACGCTGGTGACCAGCCCACGGGGCGACCGCGTGGAGTGGACCGAGCTGGGCGACGTCGACCTCGCGATCTACGACCGCTCCGGCAGGCTGTTCCTCTACACCGTCACCCACGAGGGGCTCATCTTCGTCCGCTAGGCGACCGGGCACACCGGCTGGCGCAGCACGGTCCGCATCCGCTCGGGCGCGACCCGGCGAGGGTCACTCAGATAGATCTCGTGGTGCGGTCCGTTGAAGGTCAGCCCGCGCGCCGGCATGACCTCGTGGTGCAGCCGGGCCAGCACCGGTCCCTCGTCGTCAAAGCTGCCGAGGTGCATAATCTGCAGGCAGTCGCCCTCCTCCAGCACGACGTGCCGGACCTGATCGACCGGCAGCTCCGGCTTCTTGCCGGCCGCAACCGCGAGACCCTGCGCGACGTCCTCGGCGCTCACGACGTCCGGGAGCGGGATCAGCATCGTCCAGTCCCACTCGCCCTTGCGGCGGTCGGCAAAGGAGGTGGGGTCGCTGCTGGTCCACAACCCCTCCAGCGGACCGACCACGAAGTCCTCCCCCGAACGTGCCCGCAGGGCGGACTTCACGGCATACCCGCTGGCATAGAGAGCGGACACCGCCGCGGCATAGTCCGGTGACGTGTTGGGGTCGCCGTGCCCGTCGAGCGCCAGGTAGTCGCGCGGCGGGACCTCCACCTCGGTGAAGTCTGCGGAGCCGGGCTGATAGAGCGCCTTGAGATCCTTCTTGAGATCGATCTTCACGGCGACTCAGACCAATTGGTGCATCCAGCCGTGCGTGTCCTCGACGCGGCCATACTGGATGTCCAGCAGCGCGTTGCGCAGGTCGCCCGCAAGCTCGCCGCCGCCCATGGTGACCTCGCCGCCACGCCACTTGAGCGTGCCGACAGGGACGATCACCGCCGCGGTGCCGCACGCGAAGACCTCGACCAGGTCGCCGCTCTGAGCGTCGGCGCGCCACTCGTCGATGGAGTACTTCCGCTCGATGACCTCATGGCCGCGCTCGCGGGCCAGCTCGATCAGCGAGTTGCGCGTGACGCCCTCGAGGATCGTGCCGCTCAGCTCGGGCGTGACGATCGAGCCGTCGCGATAGGCGAAGAACAGGTTCATCCCGCCCAGCTCCTCGACCCACTTCTTCTCGATCGCGTCGAGGAAGGCCACCTGGTCACAGCCGTTGTCGATGCCCTCGGCCTGCGCGGCCAGCGACGCGGCATAGTTGCCGCCACACTTGGCGGTGCCGGTGCCCCCGGGGGCCGCACGTGCGAACTCCTCGGACAGCCAGATGTTGACCGGCTTCAGACCACCGGGGAAATAGACGCCGGCCGGTGAGGCGATCACGCAGAAGAGCGCCCGGTTGGCCGGCCGCACCCCCAGTGCCTGCTCGGTGGCGATCATGAACGGGCGCAGATAGAGGCTGACCTCGCCCAGCTCCTGACCCGGCACCCAGCGCTGGTCCACCTCGACCAGGGCGCGCAGCGACTCCAGGAACAGGTCCTCGGGCAGCTCCGGCAGCGCCAGCCGACGGGCCGAACGGGCAAACCGGTCTGCGTTCTGCTCAGGACGGAACGTCCAGACCGACCCGTCGGCGTGCCGGTAGGCCTTCATCCCCTCGAAGATCTCCTGGCCGTAGTGGAAGACCGACGCCGCCGGCTCCAGCGGGATCGGGCCGTAGGCCGTTATGCGCGGATGGGCCCAGCCGCCGTCCTTGCTCCAGTCGACCAACGCCATGTGGTCGGTGAACTTCGCCCCGAAGGCCGGGTTGGCCAGGAGCTCGGCGACCTGCTCGTCGGTGGCCGGGTCGGGCCGCTGCTCGACGGTGAAGGTCGGTGCGGTCTGGGTGGTCATGCATCCTCCTGAGCCGGCGTCGTTGCGCAGTTCCAAAACGTGTTGCAGGGTCCCAAACTACCCGTTCAGCGGATCCAGCTCATCAGCCCCCGCACCCGTCGGCCGACCTGGTCGATCTGGTGGGTTGCGCGCGCCACGGCACGCCGGCTCGACAGCTCGGCGGCCTCCCGGTCGGCGACCTGCTCGGTGCCGAAGCCGAGCACCCACGCGGCGTCGATGCGCTCCTTGAGCTCGTGCAGCGTGACCAGGTAGGCGACCTCCTCGGCGGTCCCCCGCGCCACCAGGGTGTCGAACCCGTCCTGCACCAGGTGCTGCACGGCCTCGTGGACTGCCGTGTCGGCATACCGGCTCGCCTCGGTCAGCTCCTCGGCGGAGGTGACCAGTGCGCCGGACCGCAGGGCGCCCAGGGCCTGGCTGTATGCCGTGAGCACGGGCCAGGCGACCCCGCTCGGGTCGGCCTCGACCGCGACCAGGCAGGGGACGCCGCGGCCGTCGAGGTATTCACCGCGCAGCCGTTCCGGTCCCCCGATCGCCTGCAGGACCACCAGGTCCACTCCGGGCGGCACGGTCAGGCCGTCGCGGTGCACCGGCTCGCCGCCGGTGACCAGCACCAGGTCGCCCGGCTCGAGGCCTGCGTCCAGGAGGGTGGGCACGCCGGCCAGATCGTGAGAGTCGTCGGTGGGCAGCACGACGATGTCCGCCTGGGTGACTGCGGCCGCCGCCTCGACGACGAGCAGCCCCTCGACCTCGGCGCGTGCCGCGGCCCGACTGTCCGCGGGCACGCCGATGCGCACGTCAACTCCGCTGTCGCGCAGGTTGAGGGCGTGGCCGGAGGCGATCGGTCCGAAGCCGAGCACCGCCACCTGCCGGTCCTGCAGGAGGCTCAGGTCGGCCGAGTTTGGGTCGAGCAACTTCGCCTGCCGGTCGGTGGGCCCCTCGCTCGTGGCGTGCGATCCCTGGCTCACGCCCCCTCCTGCCGCCACCGGTGCACGCCGACCAGCCTGGCGGACTCCGCGTCCAGGTCGGCCCAGGGCCCGTCCCACTCCAGCACGGCGCCAACCCCTGTGGGCATTCCCTCGCGCAGGGTCGCCAGCGAGCTGGCGTCAGAGTCTGACTCGTCGGCGAGTCCGACTGCCAGAGAAGGGATCCCGGGAGCGTGCCCGACCACCATCACGGTGCGCACGTCCTCCGGCGCCTCGCGCACGACCTCGAGGATCTCGTCGGGATAGGCGTTGTAGATCCGGCGGTCGCTCCACACCTCGACGTCGCGCAGCTGGCCGCCCTCGGCCATCTGTTGCCAGGTCTGTTGCGCGCGGGTGGCGGTGGAGCAGAGCACCAGGTGGGGCACCAACCCGTGCTCGACGATCCACGCTCCCCCTGCGCGGGCGTCACCCTCGCCCCGTGGGAGGAGCTCGCGGTCATGGTCGACCTTGCCGGGCACCTGCTCGGTCTTCGCGTGCCGCACCAGGATGAGGGTTCGGGTCCCAGTGTTCATCACCGCTCCTGACCTGTGGCGACGACGTGGTCGATGTGTCCGCTGCGGACCAAGGTCCTGATCTGCTCGGCGGCATAGGCCGCACCCCGCGGGGGGAAGGCGGTGCTGCTGCCGCCGCGGTGCGGCGTGATCAGGACGCCCGGTGTGCTCCACAGTGGGTGCCCCTCCGGCAGCGGCTCGGGGTCGGTGACGTCGAGGGCCGCGCGCAACCGCCCCGACGCGCACTGAGCCTGCAGCGCGTCCGTGTCGACCAGAGCACCGCGCCCCACGTTGACGACCAGGGCGTCGTCGGGCAGCAACCGGAGCTGCGGAGCGCTGAGCAGCCCTCGTGTGCTCGGCAGCAGCGGCACCGCCAGGACGATGATGTCGCAGTCCGGGAGGAGCACTGACAGGTCGTCGACGGGGTGGACCCTGTCGACATACTCATCGCCGTCGCGGGCCTGGCTGGCCACGGCGGTGACGGCGGCCTCGCAGGCCAGCAGACGAGCGGCCAGGGCCCGGCCGATCCCGCCATAGCCGACGATCAGCACCCGTGAGTCGGCGAGGGAGCGCGTGACCTGCTGCTTCCCCCAGTGCCCGGCGTCCTGCGCACGCACGGAGGCGGGGATGTCGCGCTGGGCGGCGAGCATCAGGGTCAGGGCCATCTCGGAGGTGGCCGAGTCGTGCACGCCGACGGCGTTGGCCAGGGGGACCCCTGGCGGCAGGTGAGGCGTGACGTGTTCATAGCCAGCAGTCAGGGTGATCACACCGCGCAGCGAGCCCAGCTCATCGAGGCGCTTGACGCGAGGTGCGTTGAACTGCGGGACCACGACGAGCTCGAGGTCATCCCGCGGTGGCGCCTCTCGCATGTCCCAGGTGACGACCTCGGCGCCCTCGATGGGCTCCATGAGGTCTGCCAGGAAGCTCGGCACGCTGATGACAGGCACGAACCCACGCTAACCGACGGGTCGGGGTCGCGCGTGCGGTCCGTGGGGCAGGCTCATCCCCGGCCTCGCCGCGCACTCGCGCTCACCGGCCTGCCCGTGACAGGCTGCCACCATGGCGACCGTGACCCGCCGACCTCCCACCGTCCTGCTGGCAGCCATCGCCGTGGGGTCGATGGTCGGCGCGTGCAGCAGCGATGTCGACCGGACTCCCGCGACTCCTGCGGCGGCCACCGCCGGTGAGACCCCGACAAGGGGCACCATGACCAACGATGGCTCGCAGACGGACACTCCTGACCAGACGCCGACGACGGCGGAAGCGGTCCAGGTGGTCGCCACCGGCTTCGAGGTGCCGTGGGGGCTGGTCGCCCTCGACGACGGGAGCCTGCTGGTCGGTGAGCGTGACACCGCCGAGGTCTTCCACGTCGTGCCGGGAGCCGACCCTGAGCGCGTCACCATCGTGCCCGGGGTCAGCCCTGGAGGTGAGGGGGGTCTGCTCGGCCTGGCGGTGCCGGCGGACTCGTCCTGGCACGAGGGTGAGCCGGGTGAGTTCTTCGCCTATGCCACGACCGACACCGACAACCGCGTGCTGCGCGTGGAGCCGGGCGTGGTCACCGGGGACGGCCGGGAGGAACCCTCGGTGGAGGTCGTCCTCGAGGGCATCCCCAAGGCGGGCAACCACAACGGCGGGCGCATCGAGTTCGGCCCGGACGGCCATCTCTATGTCACCACTGGCGACGCCTCCGACGGCGCCCAGGCCCAGGACGGCCAGTCGCTCGCCGGCAAGATCCTGCGGATCACGCCTAGCGGGGAGCCCGCGCCGGACAACCCTGACCCCTCCTCACCGATCTGGTCGCTGGGGCACCGCAACGTGCAGGGGCTGGACTGGGACCAGGCAGGGCGGCTGTGGGCCAGCGAGTTCGGGCAGAACGCTCTCGACGAGCTCAACCTGATCCATCCCGGCGACAACTTCGGCTGGCCGCAGTTCGAGGGCCCGGGCGGGGAGCCCGCCTTCAGCGACCCGGTCATCAGCTGGCCGACCTCCGAGGCCTCACCGTCCGGGCTCGCGGTCGGCCGGGACGGCAGTGTGTATGTCGCGGCGCTGCGTGGTCAGTCGCTCTGGCGGGTGCCGGTGCAGGACCGCGGCACCGGCACGGACCGGGCGTCGGTGACGGTGGGCGAGCCGGAGCGTTTGCTCGAGGGTGAGTTTGGCCGGCTGCGCAGCGTGGTCAGCGGCGTCGACGGGAAGCTGTGGGTGCTGACCAGCAACACCTTCCGCGGCGACCCGGCCGAGGAGGACGACCGGCTGCTGCTGATCCCGGATCCCGCTGCCCTGGCCCCCTCGACACAGGTCGCCCCCGCCGGCTGAGGTGCCACCGCCTGCGCGGCGTAGGTTGGTGGTGCCTGAGTGGACCCCACCGGGTCCCCTGACCCCGAGGGAGTATGCCGATGCCCGCCCCTGGTGCCCAGCCCACCCCGGATGCCCTGCCAAGTCCTGGTGTCCTTCTCACCGACGAGTTGCTCGGGCGGATCCGCGACCGCGCCGCCCAGGTCGACCGCGACAACGGCTTCCCGCACGAGGACCTGGCCGACCTTGCCGAGGTCGGCTATCTGCGGGCGATGGTGCCGACCGAGTTCGGCGGCCTGGGGCTGACGCTTGAGCAGCTGACCCGCGAGCAGATGCGGCTGGCCGGTGCCGCACCTGCGACGGCGCTCTCGATCAATATGCACCACGTGTGGATGGGGGTCGCCCGGGTGGTGCACGCGACCGGCGACGAGTCGATGGACTGGGTGTTCGCCGACGCGGCGGCCGGAGAGGTGTTCGGCTTCGGGATCTCCGAGGCCGGCAACGACCTGGTGCTCTTCGGCTCCCGCACCGAGGCCCGTCCCGACGGCTCAGGCGGCTTCAGCTTCCACGGCACCAAGATCTTCACCTCCCTGGCACCGGCCTGGACGCGGCTGGGCACCTTTGGCACGGACAGCACCGGTGAGGAGCCGATGTCTGTCTTTGGCTTCATCACCCGCGACGGTGGTGGCTTCGAGATCAAGGACGACTGGGACACCATGGGCATGCGCGGCAGCCAGTCCCGCACGACCATCCTCTCCGGGGCGCATGCCCCGGCGGACCGGGTGGTCCGTCGGATCCCGCCGGGGCCGACGGCCGACCCGTTCGTCTTCGGGATCTTCGCCAGCTTCGAGCTGCTCCTGGCCTCGGTCTACACCGGCATCGCCCAGCGAGCCCTGGACCTCGCCGTCGCGACCGTCCAGAAGCGCACCTCGATGAAGAACAAGGGTGCGCCGTATGCCCATGACCCAGACATCCGGTGGCGCCTGGCCGACGCGGCGATCGAGCTGGACGCCATTCACCCGCAGATCGCCGCGCTGGCCCACGACGTCGACGCCGGGGTGGACCGCGGCGCGATGTGGATGCCGCAGCTGTCGGCCGTGAAGTCCCGTGCGACCGAGACCGCACTGTCGGTGGTGACGAAGGCCATCCGGGCCAGTGGCGGGTCCTCCTACTTCACCGGCAACGAGCTGTCGCGGCTCTATCGTGACGTGCTGGCCGGGATCTTCCACCCCAGCGACGACGAGTCGGTGCACGGCGCCTGGGCGAACGCGCTCCTCGGACCGGTCCCTGAGTCATGACAAATTTGATAGCGGTTTCGTAGGCCCGACCCGCATTTTGATAGCGGTTTCGTAGGCGCGATCCGCATTTTGATAGCGGTTTTTGTGGGCTGCCCACGGCCCTGACTCAGTTTTTTGGCGCAGCTCAGCGTCCGCCGGTGGTGACTGCCTCGAGATCCGGGTCGCACTCATCGACAGCGGCCTCGTCGCAGAGCACGACACTCATCATCTCGACGGCGCTGCCCGCGTCGGACTCGACGCGCAGCCCGGTCGCGGTCCCGACCGTCTGTCCCTCCACCAACGCCAACTCCAGCACGACATAGGACACCTCCGTGTCGTCCGGGGCGTTGCCTGTCTCGTCGAAGTCTGCGCACCGCCCGTGGATCTGCCCGTCCGCCCGGCCCGGCAGATCAGTGCCCAACGGTCCTTCCCCGGACCCGAAACGGTCTTCGGTGACAGGCTGGGTGACCACGACAAAGTCGACGATCTCGATCCCCCGGACCTCTTCGAACTCCACGCCCGAGACCTCGGCCGGGTCGTCACCCTCGACGCACCACAGGGCGGTCCCGATCTGCACGCTCTCGCCGTCCCCGAGGCTCATCCCGCCGCCCCAGCCGCCGTCCGCCGCCAACGCCGTGATGCCGGACGAGCCGCACCCCACCAGCGCCAGCGACAGAACAGCCGCGCCGGCAAGGGTCGTGGCGGTGTCAAAACCGCTACGAAAACGTGGGTGCGACCAACAAAACCTGGACAAAATTAGGTGAGTTTTCGCACAATGAGCTCGCGGGCCTTGGCCGCGTCGGCCTGACCGCGCATCTCCTTCATCACCTGCCCGATGAGGGCACCGGCAGCCTGGACCTTGCCGTCCCGCACCTTCTGTGCGACATCGGGGTTGGCCTCGATCACCTGGTCCACGGCGGCCTCGAGGGCGCCGTCGTCCTGGACCAGCTCCAGTCCGAGGGCGTCGGCGACCTGCGTCGGACCACCCTCACCGGCCAGCACGCCCTCCATGACCTGGCGGGCCATCGAGTCATTGAGCCGCCCGTCGCGCACCAGCCCGTCCAGCTCTGCGATGTGCGCCGTGGTCACGCCGAGCTCGGTCACCGCCGTGCCTGCCTCGTTGGCGCGACGGGCCAGGTCACCGGTCCACCACTTGCGGGCAGCAGCCGGCGTCGCCCCTGCCGCGACGGTCTCCTCGATGACCTCGACCGCACCGGCGTTGAGCACGTCGCGCATCTCCAGGTCCGAGAAGCCCCAGTCGCCCTGCAGCCGCTTGCGTCGCTCGGCCGGAGGCTCCGGCAGGGTCGCGCGCAGCTCCTCGACCCGCTCCCGCGTCGGCGCGACCGGCACCAGGTCCGGCTCGGGGAAGTAGCGGTAGTCGTCAGCATCGGACTTCGGCCGCCCAGACGTGGTGACGCCGGTGTCCTCGTGCCAGTGCCGGGTCTCCTGCAGGATGCTCTCCCCGGAGTCGAGCACCGCCGCGTGCCGGCACATCTCATAGCGCACGGCCCGCTCGACCGAGCGCAACGAGTTGACGTTCTTGGTCTCGGTGCGGGTGCCCAGCGGCACGGCCAGCTGCTCCGCCGACGTCGCGTCTTCACCAGCCTTGGGGCGCAGCGAGACGTTAGCGTCGCAGCGCACGTTGCCCTGCTCCATCTTGACCTCGGACACCGCGAGCGCCTTGAGCAGGTCGCGCAGCGCGGACACATAGGCACGCGCCACCTCGGGCGCCCGCTCCCCCGCGCCCGTGATCGGCTTGGTGACGATCTCGATCAGTGGGATGCCGGCGCGGTTGAAGTCGACCAGCGAGTAGTCCGCACCGTGGATCCGGCCCGTGGCACCACCGATGTGCGTCGACTTGCCGGTGTCCTCCTCCATGTGGGCACGCTCGATCTCGACCCGGAAGACGGTCCCGTCATCGAGGTCCACGTCCAGGTAGCCCTC
Source organism: Ornithinimicrobium cryptoxanthini (assembly GCF_023923205.1). Lineage (NCBI taxonomy): Bacteria > Bacillati > Actinomycetota > Actinomycetes > Micrococcales > Ornithinimicrobiaceae > Ornithinimicrobium > Ornithinimicrobium cryptoxanthini. The sequence goes on from NZ_CP099490.1 coordinate 2,883,814, forward strand.
GAAGGCGATCGGCTCGTCATACTGGCTGGTCTGGAAGTTCTTGGGCATGTCGGGATAGAAGTAGTTCTTGCGCGCGAACCGGCACCAGTCCGCGATCTGGCAGTTCAGCGCCAGGCCGATGCGGATCGCCGACTCCACCGCAGTCGCATTGACGACCGGCAGCGCACCGGGCAGCCCCAGGCACACCGGGCAGGTCTGGCTGTTGGGCTCGGCCCCGAAGCCGGTGGCGCACCCGCAGAACATCTTGGTCGCGGTGTTCAGCTCGACGTGGACCTCCAGGCCCAGGACCGGGTCATACCTGGTCAGGAGCTCGTCATAGTCGACGACAGCATCGACGGTGTGGGTGCTCATCGCGCCTCCTCGCTCGTGGCCGGCCCGGTGCGATTTCCGGAGGTGACCCCTGTAGTCACTTCTGGGGCCCGGTCCAGGACGCTGCCCGACCCGCCCCACTGCTGAGCCAGCAAGGCCTCGAGGGCGCCACCCACGGCATACATCCGCTGGTCCTGGGTCGCCGGGGCGAGGATCTGTATGCCGACGGGCAGGCCGTCCTCGTCCGTCACGCCGCTGGGCAGGGACAGTCCGGGGATCCCGGCGAGGTTGGCGGGGATGGTGGCGATGTCGTTGAGGTACATCGCCATCGGGTCCTCCAGCTTGTCCCCTATCCGGAACGCCGTGGTCGGCGCCGTGGGGCTGATCAGCACGTCAGCCTGCTCGAACGCCGCCTCGAAGTCGCGCGCGATCAGCGTGCGGACCTTCTGCGCCTGGCCGTAGTAGGCGTCGTAGTAGCCCGAGGACAACGCATAGGTGCCCAGGATGATGCGGCGCTTGACCTCGTCGCCGAAGCCGGCGTCGCGACTGGCACCCATGACCTGCTCGGCGCTCGGCGACTCCACGCCCTCGGGGCTGACCCGCAGGCCATAACGCATCGCGTCGAAGCGGGCCAGGTTGGAGGAGGCCTCGCTCGGCAGGATCAGGTAGTAGGCAGCCATCGCGTAGTCGAAGTGCGGGCAGGAGACCTCGACGATCTCGGCGCCGGCCTGGCGCAGCAGCTCGACCGACTCGTCGAAGCGGGCCTGGACACCGGCCTGGTAGCCATCACCGGTCAGCTCGGTGACTATGCCGACGCGCAGCCCGGTCAGGTCCCGGTTGGCGGCGGCCTCGACGACGGCCGGGACCGGGGCATCGATGCTGGTCGAGTCCATCGGGTCGTGGCCACCGATGACCTCATGCAGCAGCGCGGCGTCGGTGACGGTGCGGGCGCACGGGCCGATCTGGTCCAGGCTCGAGGCGAGCGCGATGATGCCGTAGCGCGAGACGCCGCCATAGGTCGGCTTGGCCCCGACCGAACCGGTCACGGCCGCCGGTTGGCGGATCGAGCCGCCAGTGTCGGAGCCGATGGCCAGCGGCGCCAGGAACGCAGCGACCGCCGCCGCGCTGCCACCTCCGGAGCCGCCGGGGATCCGGTCCAGGTCCCACGGGTTGCGGGTCGGCCCATAGGCGGAGTGCTCGGTGGAGGAGCCCATCGCAAACTCGTCCATGTTGGTCTTGCCGAGGATCGGCAGGCCGGCCTCCTTGAGGCGGGTGACGATCGTGGCGTCATAGGGCGGGACCCAGCCCTGGAGCGTCCTGGAGCCGGCCGTGGTCGGGATGCCCTGCGTGCAGGCGATGTCCTTGACCGCGATCGGGACCCCGGCGAGGCGGGGCAGGGTCTCTCCAGCCGCGCGACGTGCGTCGACGTCGGCAGCGGTGGCCAGCGCGCCCTCGGCGTCCACCTGCAGGAAGGCGTTGAGCACCGGGTTGAGCGCGCTGATGCGGTCTAGGTGGGCCTGGGTCAGCTCCACAGAGGTGAAGTCGGCGGCCGCCAGGCCGTCGGCCATCTGCGCGGCGGTGAGGCGGGTGAGCTCGGTGACTGTCGACATACGGGCGCTCACTCCTCGTCCAGGATGCGGGGGACGCTGAACCGCTGCTGCGCGGCCTCGGGGGCGCCGGACAGCGCCTGCTCCGCGGTCAGGCTCGGGCGCACCTCGTCGGCGCGGGTCACGTTGGTCAGCGGCAGGGGGTGGCTCATCGGCGGCACGTCCTGCGCGGCGACCTCATTGATCTGACCGACCCAGCCGACGATCTGGTCGAGCTGACCGGCCAGCCGGTCGAGCTCCTCATCGGTGAGCTGGATCCGGGCCAGCATGGCGACGTGCGCGACATCGTCGCGGGACAAAGCGGACATGGGGTCAGTCTAGGTTCCCAATCCGCGCCTTCCGAACGCGCTGCCCCGCTGAACCTAGGCCTCCTGTCCGAACCTGAGCACGCTTGTCTGCCCTGTGGGAGCGCTATAACTATCGCACCGCCGTATTATCCGTGCCCAGGTGGGGACGTCGCGGCAGGATGCGGCCCAGGTAGTCAGCCACTCAGCCGCTCGCGGAGCAGCGTGGCCAGGACGACGGCCTGGTTGTGCTCCTCGTCCTTGGCCCCGAACAGCAGCACCACCCGCTGGTAGCCGCGCACCTCGTGGAGCAGCTCGTCTAACGCGTCCGACCCGTCCAGCTCCTGGCGATAGCGCTGGGCGAACTCGTCAAACTTTTCGGGGTCGTGCCCGAACCACGTGCGCAGCTCCGTGGACGGGCCGACCTCCTTGAGCCAGGTGACGTCCAGGTCGCCCTTGGCGATCCCGCGCGGCCAGACCCGATCGACCAGGATCGAGTGCCAGCCACCCGGTGCACCGGCATACACCCGTTGTGTCTTGATCTCGGTCATGCCAGTGTCTCCAGCCTCTCCCGAACGGTGCTGGCGGAAGGGTTGGTGTGGGCTGTGCCGTCGATGACCACCGTGGGCACCGTCTCGTTGCCGTCGTTGACGCTGCGCACGAACGCCGCGGCGTCGTCGTCCTGCCAGATGTTCACCCAGAGAGCCTTGGCACCCAGGTCGCCGAGCGACGCCTTGAGCCTCATGCAGTAGCCGCAGCCCGGACGCCAGTAGACGACCACCGAGCGATCTTCCTCAGACATGCCGCTGACCTCCTCGTGTCGCAGACTCCTGCCACCTTGCCACGGACTGACCCACCACGAGACGTGCGCGCCCGGGCTGCGGGCGAATCAGCCGTCAGAGGGAGATCCCGCACACATCCTGCGACCGAGACGAAGGCAGGTGTATGTCGAGGCGTCCGGCACCTACCCGCTGGGTAGCAGTCGTGCATAGACGACGGTGTTGTCCTGGTAGTGGCCGACCCCTGCGTCCCAGGCTCCGGCGCAGGTGATCAGCCGAAGCTCCGCGCCCTCGGTGTCACCGTAGACGGCCGCGGTGGGGAAGGCGTCCTTGGGGTACTGCTCGGTCAGGTAGACCTCGAAAACGGCTGGAGAGCCGTCGGTGCCGTCGACGACGACCTGGTCGCCGACGCGCAGCTCGGCCAGCCTGAAGAAGACCGATGGCACCCCGCCGCGCCCGTTGACGTGCCCCAGGAGCACCGCGGGACCGTCCTGGCCCGGACGCGGTGAACCGTCGAACCAGGCAGCCTGGTCATAAAGCGGTCCGCGTGCGGGGACCTCGAGAGTGCCGTCGGCATTCAGGCCGAGGGGATTTACTAGGGACTTCACATCGATGGTGGGAATGGACAGCGTGGTGGGGCGTGCGACCTCGCCGTTGACCCCGTCGGGCGACGAGGTGCCCAGGGGTGCGGTCGGCGCAGCCGCCTTGGCCCCGGCTGGAGGGGCTGAGGCCGACGCGAGGACTTCGACCGCGGAACGGCCCAACGACGGCGCGGGTAGAGCCGGGGTAGCACCGTCAGCAACAAAGGCAGCCCGCTGCGCAGAAGGCTCGGACAGCGGCGTGCCCAGCGCCAGGTCCGGAGTCTGAACGCCATCGTCGAGTGCGACCGCCAGCGAGCTGAGCCCCAGCGCCAGCAGAAGCCCGCAGGCCGCACGCACCACGAGGTGCCTGCGGCCTGCGGTCATCCGGTGACGACCCTCGGTCAGCCGGTGACGGCCTTCGTCTGTCGGAGGACGCACGTCAGCCAGAGTTCGACGTCTTGCGTGGACGGGTCATGACCAGCCCGCCGAGGCCGAGCACCGAAGCGAGGAGGCCGGCCGTCAGGAGCAAGCCGTTCGCTCCTTCGCTCGGGCTTCCGCCAGTCTGTACCCCGCCACTCGGCAAGGGACTGATCTGCCCGTTCTGAGGACTTGTCGGCTCGGTCGGGGTCGGACCAGGCTCAGTCGGAGCAGGCTCGGTCGGGGTCGGACCAGGCTCAGTCGGAGCAGGCTCGGTCGGGGTCGGACCAGGCTCAGTCGGAGCAGGCTCGGTCGGGGTCGGACCAGGCTCAGTCGGAGCAGGCTCGGTCGGGGTCGGACCAGGCTCAGTCGGAGCAGGCTCGGTCGGAGTCGGACCAGGCTCAGTCGGAGCAGGCTCGGTCGGAGTCGGACCAGGCTCAGTCGGAGTCGGAGCAGGCTCGGTCGGAGTCGGACCAGGCTCAGTCGGAGCAGGCTCGGTCGGAGTCGGACCAGGCTCAGTCGGAGCAGGCTCGGTCGGAGTCGGACCAGGCTCAGTCGGAGCAGGCTCGGTCGGAGTCGGACCAGGCTCAGTCGGAGCAGGCTCAGTCGGAGCAGGCTCAGTCGGAGTCGGAGCAGGCTCGGTCGGGGTCGGAGCGTCGTCGCAGGCTGGCACGTTGATGGTGTTCGTGTCCAAGGTGACTGCGGCACTGCGGGCCAGGAGTCGTCCCTGGACCGTTGCCCCGGTATTGGCGGTAATCGACGTCATCGCCATGACGGTGCCGGCGAAGGCAGTTCCAGTGCCAATGGTGGCCGAACTGCCCACCTGCCAATAAACGTCACAGGCGTCTGCACCGTTGATAAAGATGATGGAACTGCTCGAGCCGGTGATGAGCGTTGAGGATGCCTGGAAGATGAAAACGGGATCCGGCTCGTTTGCTCCGTCCAAGGTCAATTGACCGTTAAGCGCTAAAGTGGCGCCGGTGTAGACCCCGGGCACGAGCGTCTGTCCAGCGAGGTCTGCGGTGACAGTGACGTCCGTCGCGCGCCCTGCGGCATCGTTGTAAGCCGTGGCGAGATCGTTCTTGGCGACGTTCGCGACGGCGTCGGCCGCGTGAACCTCTCCGTTGATCTGACCCGGAGGGAAGCCGGTGATCGCGGTGCCGGGACTCACTCCGAGGTCTCCGTTGATCACGGAAGGACCGGTGTTGGTCACGGTGGAGCCGGCCAGCACGGCGTAACTGGTGGCGGTCCCAAGGCCCACTCGGTCCACGGCCTCGGCTGGGCCGATCATTGCGACCGTGAGCACGAGGGTCAGTCCTAGGCCGAGAACTGCGGCGAAGAGTTTACGAGTGAGGTAGAAGGGTCGAGGAGGTAGGGCGGAATGAGCTGACATAGATGATCCCCAAATTGGGCACAGCGAACGGCTGTGACTGGAATGAGATCAAGATAAAGGAAGCCCACCCAAAATCAGACTAACCTCTGAGGAACGTTAAGTCAAACGGGGCTAGTGATTCGCGTCTTAAATTCGTGTGATAAGTCGTAGAATGCACTATGGCGCGATCAGGACGCTCGAAGCCCGCCCTTGTGCTGAACGAGCAGGAGCGTGATCAGCTCCAGCGGTGGGCCAGGAGCCGGAAGTCCTCGCGGGCGCTGGCGTTACGTTCCCGCATCGTGCTCGGGTGCGCTGCGGGAGCAGATAACAAGAGCGTGGCCGCGGAACTGGGCTGCTCGGCAGCCACGGTCGGCAAGTGGCGGTCCCGGTTCGTGAAGTCACGCCTGGACGGCCTCAGCGATGAGGAGAGGCCCGGCCGTCCGCCGAGAATCACCGCCGAGCAGGTCGAGGAGGCGGTGGCGGCTACTTTGGAGTCCACGCCAGCCAACGCGACGCACTGGTCACGGGCGAAGATGGCCGAACGGACCGGGCTGTCCAAGTCCTCGATCGGGCGGATCTGGAAGGCCTTCGAACTCAAGCCGCACCGCACGGACGGGTTCAAGTTGTCCAACGACCCGCTGTTCGTGGAGAAGGTGTACGACATCGTCGGTCTCTACCTGCACCCGCCGGAGAACGCGGTCGTGCTCAGCGTCGATAAGAAGAGCCAGTTGCAGGCCCTGGCCACGTCCCAGCCAGCGTCCCCGATGATGCCCGGGATGTCTGAGAGACGCACCCACGACCACGTCCGGCAGGGCACCACCAGCCTGTTCGCCGCGCTGAACGTGGCCGACGACACCGTGATCGCCTCCACCCACCGCCGCCATCGGACGAGCGATTTCAAGAAGTTCCTGGCCAAGATCGAGGACCAGGTCCCTGCCCACCTGGATGTGCACGTGGTCTGCGACAGCCACGGCACCCACAAGCACCCGAGCATCAAGAAGTGGTTGGAGTCCCACCCACGGTTCACGACGCACGTCACCCCGACCTACTCCTCCTGGGTCAACCAGGTCGAGCGACTTTTCGCCCAAGTCACCCGCGAACTGCTGCAACGCTCAGATTTCCGGTCCGTCCAAGCACTGGAGAAGGATCTCCGCGGCTGGGGACGCACCTGGAACGAGAACCCCAAGCCGTTCGTCTGGACCAAGACCGCAGACGAGATCCTCGCCTCACTCGGCAGGCTCCCTCCACGAACTACCGGCGCGGGACACTAGCCTGGCTGGATGGCTCAGCCACCGACCCTCCTGACCGTCGGGCACGGCACGCTCGACCAGCACAAGCTCGGTGACCTGCTGGTCGGCGCCGAGGTGCAGCGGCTCGTCGACGTCCGTCGGTTCCCCGGCAGCCGCCACAACCCCGACTCCCGCCGGGAGGCACTGGAGCAGTGGCTACCCGGACGCGGCATCGACTATCACTGGGAGGAGCGTCTCGGTGGGCGACGCCGGCTGGACCCTGAGCAGGAGGCGGCCAGCCCTGACCGGTGGTGGCGGGTCGCGCAGTTCCGGGCCTATGCCGCCGGCACCCGCACACCCGAGTTTGCCGACGCGATGAGCGACCTGCTGACGACTGCTGCTGAGCGGCGCACGGTGATCATGTGCAGCGAGGCGGTGTGGTGGCGCTGTCACCGGCGGATCGTCGCCGACGTGGCCACGCTGCAGCACGGCGTCAGCGTGCAGCACCTGATGCACGACGGACGACTCACGGACCACCCGGTGAGCGAGGGCGCGCAACTGACCCAGGAGGCCACAGTCGTTTGGGACGGGTGAGGGCGCCGGCGACTCACGAATCGGTATGGCGAGTGGCAGGCAGGCGGATCGTCACGGTCGACCGGTGCAGCGGCAAGATCCGCACGCCTAACGCAGTGACGCGCAGTGCCGATCCGCCGCGCTCACGCGTGCGGCGTGGTGCCCCCGCGTCGGTCGTGGAGATCCTTGTAGGCGACCGCCAGGGCGACCAGGATGACGCCGGCGATCAGGGCGAAGCCGAGCGCGGTCGCGGTCGACCAGCTGGAGACCTGCAGCGCGGCGAAGACCGCGGCGGTGATGACGGCGATGCCGATCGAGGTGCCCATCCGCTGACCTGTCTGCATGATCGCACCGGAGCTGCCGGCATACCGCAACGGCACCTCAGCGAGGGTGAGGGTCTGGTTCGGGCTGATCACCGTGCCCTGGGCGACCCCGATCAAGGACAGGGTGAGCAGCAGCCACCAGACGCTCAGCCCCACGGCCTCGTGGAGGAAGACCACCGCGGCACTCAGGCCGAGCCCGATCAGCGCGAGATAGAGCCCGCCGATGACGAGTCGTCGTCCGAGCCGCAACACCCGCCTCCCGGCCCAGTTGGCGGCGAGGGCGGACAGCACGGCCGACGGCAGTCCCACCATGCCGGCCTCGAGCGCGGAGCGGCCGGCGCCCTGCTGCATATAGAGCGCGACGAGCACCCAGATGCTGGTCATGCCGAGGAAGTACAGCCCCACGATGAGCGTGCCGTTGCTGAAGCTGCGGGTGCGAAAGATGCTCAGGTCCACCATCGGGCTGCGGCCGCTGGCCTTGTAATAGCGCTCCCAGCGCACCCACACCCAGACCATCAGCACCCCGACCGGGAGCAGCAGCCAGGTCATCGCCGAGGACCGGGCCTCCATGAACGGCCACAGGATCGCCAGGACGGCCACGCCCAGGAGCAGCGCACCTATCGGGTCCAGCGAGCGCACGGTGCGCAGCAGCGAGCCGGCGAGGGCGCTGCGTTGGGTCAACGGCTTCGGGAACCAGAGGAGTGCCAGGACGATGGTGAGGATCCCGATCGGCACGTTCACCAGGAAGGTGAGCCGCCAGCCCAGGTCAGGCCCGCCGACGTCGATGAGCAACCCGCCGAGCACCGGCCCGATCGCCACGGACACACCCACAGTGCTGCCGAAGTAGCCGAACGCGCGGCCGCGCTCAGCACCGCGGAAGTATTGCTGGATCATGCCGACGCCCTGGGGGTTCAGCAGCCCGGAGCCGACCCCCTGGGCGAAGCGGGCGACGATCAGCCAGTCGGCGGTCGGCGCGAAGCTGGCGGCGACCGAGGAGAGGGTGAAGATCAGCACGCCGACCAGGAAGATGCCGCCGCGACCCATCACGTCGCCCGCACGGCCCGCGGCCACGAGCACCACACCAAAGGTCAGCGCATAGCCGGACAGCACCCACTGCAGGTCCGACTCGGTGGCGTCCACACCTTCCTGGATCGCGGGGAGCGCGACATTGACGATGCTCACCGAGATCAATGACATGAAGATCGCCGCGAGCAGCACCAGCAAAATCCGCCAGCGAGCGGGGTCGGGGACATAGTCCACGTGGCCCGGCTCGACGTGCGTGCGCACCGACAACTCCCCTCACCACCAGATGTCAGCGCTGACCTGCGCTGATGAAACTCCTTGAGACCGGAAGGCCCCTCACAGTATGACGAAGCGCACCTGCTCCGCGACGGTCCGGTCAGTCCGGTGAACCGGTCTCCAGCAGCCGCCGGAAGCCAGCCTCGTCCAGGATCGGCACGCCCAGCTCCTCGGCCTTGTCGGCCTTGGAGCCGGCGTTCTCGCCCACGACGACATAGTCGGTCTTCTTGCTCACCGAGCCGGCTGCCTTGCCTCCGCGCGAGACGATCGCCTCCTTGGACTCGTCTCGGCTGAAGCCCTCCAGGGAGCCGGTGACCACCACAGTCAGCCCCTCCAGGTTGCGGATCACCGACTCATCACGCTCGTCGGCCATCCGGACCCCGTCGGCTGCCCACTCCTCCACGATCGCGCGGTGCCAGTCCACCTCAAACCAGTCGACGACCGACTGGGCGATGATCCCGCCGACACCCTCCGTGGCCGCCAGCTGCTCGACCCCCGCCTCGCGGATGGCGTCCATCGAGCCGAACTCGGTCGCCAGGGCGCGCGCCGCGGTCGGCCCGACGTGCCGGATCGACAGCGACACCAGCACCCGCCACAACGGCTGGCTCTTGGCCTGCTCCAGGTTGGCCACCAGCTTCGTGCCGTTCGCCGAGAGCACCCGCCCGTCCACCACCGACTCAGGCGGGTCCGTCTTCTTGGCGGCGCGGGTGTAGAGCGGCACGCGCGCGATGTCCTCGGCAGTCAGGCGGAACAGGGTCGACTCGTTGTTGATCACGCCGGCGTCCAGCAGGGCGTTGACTCCCTCCCCACCGAGCGCCTCGATGTCGAAGGCGCCGCGCCCGGCCAGACTGAACAACCGCTCGCGCAGCTGGGCCGGGCAGCTCTGCGCATTGGGGCAGCGGATGTCCTTGTCGCCCTCCTTCTGCTCGGCCAGCGTGGTGCCGCACGAGGGGCAGTTCGTCGGCATCACGAACGCCACCTCGCTCCCGTCGCGCAGCTCAGCGACCGGACCGACGATCTCCGGGATCACGTCGCCGGCCTTCCTCAGCACCACCGTGTCACCGATCAGCACGCCCTTGCGCTCCACCTCATAGCCGTTGTGCAACGTCGCCTGCTCGACGGTCGACCCGGCCACCTTCACCGGCTCCATCACGCCGTATGGCGTCACGCGCCCCGTGCGCCCCACGTTGACCCTGATGTCGAGCAGCTTGGTGGTGACCTCCTCGGGCGGATACTTGTAGGCGATCGCCCACCGCGGCGCGCGCGAGGTTGAGCCGAGCCGGCGCTGCACGCTGACCTCGTCGACCTTGACGACGATCCCGTCAAGCTCGTGCTCGGCAGCGTCGTGGCGGTGATCGCCGTAGTAGGTGATGAACTCCTCCACGTCGGCGAGGTCGTCCACGACCTTGGCCCGGGCAGACACCGGGAAGCCCCAGGCGCCGAGCAGCTCGTAGGCCTGCGACTGCCGTGTCATCTCGAACCCGGTGCGCGCGCCGATGCCGTGCACCAGCATCCGCAGACCGCGCGAGGCGGTCACCCGAGGGTCCTTCTGCCGCAACGACCCTGCCGCGGTGTTGCGCGGGTTGGCAAACGGCGCCTTGCCCGCCTCGACCAGGGAGGCGTTGAGCTCCTCGAAGGCCGTGACCGGGAAGTAGACCTCGCCGCGCACCTCCAGCAGGTCCGGGATCGGCACCGCAGCACCCTCTTGGTCCTCCGGCGCGACCAGCGTGTGCGGGATCCCCTGGATCGTGCGCACGTTGAGGGTGACGTCCTCACCGGTGCGGCCATCGCCGCGGGTCGCCGCGCGCACCAGGCGCCCCTTCTCATAGAGCAGGTTGACCGCGAGACCGTCGATCTTGAGCTCGCACAGGTAGTGCACGTCGACGCCCCCGGCCTCGCGCTCGACGCGGTCCGCCCAGGCCGACACCTCCTCGATGGAGAAGGCGTTGTCCAGACTGAGCATCCGCTCGACGTGATCGACCGCCGCAAACTCCGTCGAGAAGGACCCGCCGACCAGCTGGGTCGGTGACTCCGGCACCCGCAGCTCGGGCCACTCCTCCTCGATCGCCTCCAGACGCCTGAGCAGCACGTCGAACTCACCGTCGCTGATCGTCGGGGCATCCTTGACGTAGTAGGCGAACTGGTGCTCCCTGATCTGCTCGGCCAGCTCGGTCCACTCGTGCCGGACGTCCTCCGGTGCTGTCTCGCTCACTCCCCCATCTTGTCGCACGCCGCCGACATCGCCGTCCGCCGGGCACCGCGGCCCACGGCTTCGGCGCGACGACCCGCAGACTGGGTCCTACCGTCGTGTGATGGTCACCAAGGACGAGTCCGAGCGCGGTTCTACCGAGCAGCTCGCGGAGGCCGCTTCGTCGGTCGCCCAGGGCGCTGCCAAGGTCGCGAAGGGGGTCGCAGACACCGTCCGCGACGCGGTCGGCGGCATCACGATCCCCGGCGCACCGGGCAGCGAACCACCCACCGTGCAGGAACCGACCGAGCCGCGCGAGCCCCTGCCCCCCAAGCCGGACCAGCGCGCCCCGCGGCCGGGTTCGGCCACCGGGAAGGACCTTCCCTCGGCACCCGATGACATCCGTTCACAGGCCGATGCCCACCTGACCACGGCGCAGGGCATGCGGCTCGCGGAGACCGACCACTCGCTGACGGCCGGCCCCCGCGGTCCGGTGCTGCTGCAGGACCACCACCTGCGCGAGAAGCTCATGCACTTCGACCACGAGCGCATCCCCGAGCGCGTGGTCCACGCCCGCGGCACCGGCGCGCACGGCCGCTTCCGCTCCTACGGCACCGCCGGCAACATCACCCGGGCGGCGTTCCTCAACGGCGAGACCGAGACGCCGGTCTTCGTGCGCTTCTCCACCGTCGTCGGCTTCCGGGGCTCCGCCGACACTGTGCGGGACACCCGCGGCTTCGCGGTGAAGTTCTACACCTCCGAGGGCAACTTCGACCTCGTCAGCAACAACATCCCGGTGTTCTTCATCCAGGACGCCATCAAGTTCCCCGACGTCGTGCACGCGGTCAAGCCCGAACCGGCCCGGGAGATCCCGCAGGCGCAGAGCGCCCACGACACGTTCTGGGACTTCGTGTCCCTGCACACCGAGGCTCAGCACCACACCATGTGGAACATGTCCGGGCGCGGCATCCCCTACTCCTTCCGCACCCTGGAGGGCTTCGGGGTCCACACCTTCCGGATGGTCGCCGCCGACGGGAGCACCACCCTGGTGAAGTTCTTCTGGAAGCCCGTGCTCGGCGCGCACTCCCTCGTGTGGGAGGAGGCACAGCTGATCAACGGGGTCGACCCCGACTTCCACCGCAGGGACTTGTATGACGCGATCGAGGCCGGGGCCCACCCCGAGTGGGAGCTGGGGGTCCAGACCTTCCCCGACACCGAGGACCAGACCTTCGAGGGCATCGACCTGCTCGACCCGACCAAGCTCGTCCCCGAGGAGCTGGCTCCGGTGCAGCGGATCGGCAGGCTCACCCTGGACGCCGCGCCGACCAACTTCTTCGCCGAGGTCGAGCAGGTCGCCTTCCACCCTGGCCACCTGGTGCCCGGCATCGACGTCACCAACGACCCGCTGCTGCAGGGGCGGCTGTTCTCCTACCTGGACACGCAGCTGACCCGCCTGGGCGGGCCGAACTTCCCGCAGATCCCGGTCAACCGCCCGCACGTGCCGGTCAACGACATGTTCCGCGACGGGTTCCACCAGCACGCCGTCCACACCGGCAACGCTCCCTACAAGCCCAACACCGTCGACGGCGGGTGCCCGTTCACGGTCGGTGCCGGGGGCGGCGGGTATGTCGAGGTGCCCGAGCGCGTCGACGGCGCCAAGGAGCGCCGCGCCCCTGCCTCCTTCGCAGACCACTTCACCCAGCCGCGACTGTTCTGGATGAGCATGTCCCCGGTCGAGCAGCAGCAGATCGTGGACGCCTACACCTTTGAGCTGGGCAAGTGCTACGAGCAGGTCATCAAGGAGCGGCAGCTGGTCTGCCTGGCCAACATCGACCCGGTGCTGTGCCAGAAGGTCGCCCAGGGACTGGGCCTGCCCGTCCCGGAGCCGACCATCCCCCCAGTCGAGGTGCAGCCCAGCCCGGCGCTGTCCCAGATCGGCGGGACCTGGCCGGTCGACGGCCGCCGGATAGGCATCATCGCGGACGAGGCCTCCGACTTGGAGGGCGTGCGCGAGCTGCGTCAGGCCGTCCACGCGGCCGGCATGACTCCGCTGGTCATCGCACCGCACGGCGGCATGCTGGGGCAGGAGTCCGGCGACCCGTTCCCCGTGCAGCGCTCGTTCGTCACCGCACGCTCGGTCGAGTTCGACGCCGTGCTGGTGGCCGGCGCCCCGGCACCGGCACCACCGACCACGCCGGCGTCCGACGCCAAGGCCTCGGGCGGTGACGCGCTCACCGAGGCGACCGAGGCGGTGGTGGACCCGCGAGTCACCCTGCTCCTCACCGAGATGTTCCGGCACGCCAAGGCCATCGGTGCCTGGGGAGACGGCGCATCGACGCTCGTCCAGGCGGGCGTGGAGGGCTCAGGCGTGGTCGTGGCGGACTCCGCGACAGCGGCCCTCAGCCAGGTGCAGGAGCTGCTGGGGGCCCACCGGGTGTGGGACCGCTTCCCGCCCGCCGACGCTATGCAGGGCGGTCGCCCTTAACGCGAGCGCTCAGCGTAGATCCCAGGTGCGCGATCGGCGCCGTCGTGCAACCGTGGGACACCTGAGAGCGTCTGGGGAGTGAGGGCACACACCGTTAGGGACGCGTCCCACGCGACGGGGGCCAGGGACCCCGCACGAGGAGGAACTATGCGCACGCAGCACACAGCCCGGGGACGGCTCCGCGGAGCGGGACGGATCACAAGGGGAGCCCTGCCGGTGGCCGCACTCGTCCTGCTGGCCGCCTGCGGGAGCGAAAGCGAGCCCGATGTCGGGGCGCCGCCCGCTTCGACGCAGCCGACGGACTCCGAGCCGACCACCGACACCGCCGAGAAGACCGACAAGGTCGCCACCAACGACGACGACCAGGTCACGGCGACCCCACAGCCAACCACCGTGGAGCCCACCACCGAGTCCTCCCCGGAACCCACCACGGAGTCCTCCGCTGAGCCGCCGGAGGAGGGTGCCGGGGAGCCCGCCAGCCAGGGGCTCGCGGTCGCGCAGAGCTATGCCGAGCTGCTCATCGACGGTGCGATGGACGAGGCCTACGCCATGCTGAGCCCCGAGTCCATGGCCTACTTCCCCGACGTGTCGGTCTTCGAGGAGAACGGCGTCGCCGGGCTGGCCGAGGACCTCGGCGGTGCCTCCGGTGAGCCACAGTGGGCGATCCGCTCGGCCTACGAGGAGACCCACGACTCGGCACAGGTGGTGAGTGTGTGGGGCGAGGGTGGCGACGGTGAGCCGTTCGCGCACTCATGGGCGGTGCGCAAGCTCGACGGGATGAGCTGGGTGATCGACCAGGACATCACCTCGTCCGCGGGTGAGCCCCGCTTGAACTGGCTCAACCCAGGCATCCAGGAGGGCGTCGAGTGGTGGGTGGTCAACCCGGACTCCCCGATCAGCTTCGCGCTGCTCAAGTCGTCCGGCCCCAACGTCGCCGTGACCGCGAGCATCGACGACGGCGACGAGGTCTCACAGCAGCTGACCGAGCGCCCGACCGGAGGCGCGGTGATGTTTGACCTGTCCGACAGCGCCCTGTCCGACGGGCTGCATGTGGTGACCGCGAGCTGGGTCGCCGAGGACGAGCCGTTCGTGCACACGAGCGCCACCCCGGCCGCCAACCCCGCGTCCTGATTGGCGGGACGCCAGCACCTCGTGGTCAGCGGTGGCGCCCGGCCGTCGCGGCTGGCCTGCCCTGTCGGCGTGGGGTCCAACCGATCAGGACCGAGGCGACCAGCACCACCACACCCCCCAGGAGCACGACCGGTCCGAGTCGCTCGCCGAGCACCAGCACGCCGAGCAGGACCGACACCACGGTGATCGGATAGGTCACGCTGGTCGCCACCGTCGGTCCGGCTGCGCGCACGACGTCGAACTGCAGCCACTGCGCCAGACCCGTCCCGACGACGCCGAGGGCGATCACGGACACCAACGGCACGAGCCAGTCCGTGCCGTGCAGCGACCACGGGGTGGCGATGTCGTCACCCGTGCCGAGCCACCACCACAGCACCAGCACGACCGGCATCTGGGCCGTGGCCACCAGGACCTGCGCCGTGGGCATCGACAACCCGCCCGGGTCCACCCCGCGCAGGAACCGCCGGACATAGGTCCAACCCACGCCATAGCTCGCCGACGCGGTCAGCACCATCGCGAAGCCGAGCGGGTCGGGGCCGCGCTCGACCGACCAGGGCTGGAAGATCAGCAGCACGCCGAGGAAGCCGACGGCGACACCCAGCATCCGCCGCCGCCCCACCGGCTCCGCGCGCAGCAGGACCATCGAGCACAGGACCGTCGCGACCGGCGTGACCGCGTTGGACAGACCGGCGATCGAGGAGTCGACCCGCTGCTCCCCCACCGCAAACAGGGTCCAGGGGATGGTGCACAGCAGCGTGCCGGTGACCAGCAGGTGCCCCCACGTCCCCAGTCCACGGGGCAGCCGCCCCCTCGTCAGCCGCAGCAGGAGCAACAGCACGGCGACCCCGCAGAACACCCGCAGGGTCGCCACCTGCACGCCGGACATGGCTTCGACGCCGACCTTCATCAGCAGATAGCTGGAGCCCCAGATCAGGGCGATCGCGGCATACTTGCCCTGCCACGGCACGCTCACCCCGCTGCTGCCTCGGCCAGGGCCTGTGCTGCATCCACGCTGGCCCGGGTGATGCCGCGAGCCGACTCCGGACTGGCGCCGGCCAGCCCGCAGGCGGGGGTGATACCGACGTCGGCGAGCGTGGCGGGGTTCAGCCCCAGCTCGCTCCAGCGGGTGGTGAGCGCGTCCCGCGCCTGCTCGTATGCCGTGGGCCGGGTGGTCCCCAGCGCGCCGGCCCAGAAGTTGGTTCCTGCCTCGACAGCGGTCGCGACCGCATCCCAGGAGGCGGTGCTCAGCGTGGCGCAGTCGAGGGAGATGGCGTCGGGTCCCGCGCCGCGCAGCAGGTCCACGGGCGGTGCGTCACCGCAGCAGTGGATCGCCGTGGCGGCCCCGGCGCCGCGCGCAGCGTCGATGACGGTCCCGAGGACGTGCTCGGCCTGGCTCAGGTCCGGGGTCGGGAGCACGCGGAAGCCGGAGTCGGACCTGATGTGACCTAGCAGGACGCTGGGCAGCGTGGGTTCGTCGAGCTGCAAGGTCAGCTGCGCACCCGGCACGAGGCGGGCGACATCGGCGAGGTGGGTGCGCACGCCCTCCGCCAGCGACTCCGCGAGGTCGCGGGTGGCTCCGGCGTCGGAGAGCACGCGGTCCCCCAGCGGCAGCCAGAGCGCGGCGGCCAGCGTCCACGGCCCCGCGAGCTGCAGCTTCAGCGGCCCGGTCCACCCGTCATACGCCTCGGCCAGCTCGTCCAGGTCCTGCCGCCACCAGGAGGAGGTCCGCTCGGCGTCACGTCCTGGCCGGTCGACGAGGCGCCATCCCTGGGGCTGCAGGTCGACGGGCAGGTCGACGAGCACTGCGGTGGTCCGACCGATCAGGTCCGTGCCGGGGCCACGGGCCGGGAGCTCGGGGAGATAGGGCATCGTCGTCACCCCCTCGGGAGCCTCGGCCAGCAGGTCGCGCACCACGCGCAGAGCTTCCCGGATGTCAGTCCCGGGCCACGAGCCGATCCCTGTTGCGAGCACCATGGGGACAGTGTGCACCACCCAATTTTCCGAGTGGTTTTGCATGCCCTCCACGTATTTTGAGGGAGGTTTTGTCGGCCCGCCCCGGGAATGCCGCCGCCACCCGGTGCGTTCCGTCGAGCCCGACCCGAGGAGCCCCCGTGCCAGTCCCGTCCCTGCCATCACTGACCGCCCAGCACGCTCACCTGACCAGCCTCGGCCTGGAGGTCCCCCCACTGCCCAACGGCCTCACCGGAGAGCTGCTGGTGCTGCACCCCCGGCATACGCCAGCGGCAGTGCTGGCCACGTTGCTCCGCCTCGGTGACAACCCAGGGTTCGTGGTGGAGGACCTGACCGACCTGGCCGAGTTCGGCCCGGCGCCGGGCGTGGAGGTGCCCGACGCGGACCTCTATGCCGTGCACGCACCGGAGCGCGGCGATGAGTTCGCCAACCTCAGCCCCGACGAGGTCGACCCACAGCTGCGCGCCCGCGGGCGGGACCTGATGACGGTGAGCGAGGGGCTGGCCTGGGCGCTGCAGGTCCCTGAGGTCATCGAGCGCAACACGTGCTTCATGACGACCGGGTCACGCAAGGCGGGCTCCCGCCCGGGTCGCCTTGATGCCCGCGTCCCCGCCCTGTGGATCAGCAACGGCACCGGTCGCGACGGCCGCTCCCGCAAGGGAGCGCCCAAGGTCGGCTGGTGCTGGGCGGGCAACCGGCACACCTGGCTCGGGATCGCCTCGGTGGGCGGCCGCACGGCATCGCCGACGGTCTCCGACCGGACCTGACTGCCGCGTCCACCTGACTGCCGCAGTCGCGGACTGTGTCACCAGGCTCCCCGCGTGCCTACTCCCCCGGTCGCACGATCCCCGACTCGTAGGCCGCCACAACAACCTGGACCCGGTCCCGGAGGCCGAGCTTGGCCAGCACCCGGGCCACGTGGGTCTTGACCGTCTGGACGCTGACGAAGAGCTCCGCGGCGATCTCGGAGTTGGAGCGTCCCCGCGCCACCAGCACCATCACCTCCTGCTCCCGCTCGGTCAGCTGGCCATAGCCGGGCGGCGGACCGGCCTGGCCGGCCCGCGTGAAGTCCTCGATCAGTCGCCTCGTGATCGAGGGCGCCAACAGCTCGTCGCCGCGGGCTGCGGCGCGCACCCCGGCGACGATCTGGTCCCTGGGTTGGTCCTTGAGCAGGAAGCCGCTGGCGCCGGCCACGAGTGCGTCATACACCAGCTGTGAGCGGTCGAAGGAGGTCAGGATCAGCACCCGGGTCCCGGGCAGGGTGCCCACGATCCGTCGGGTAGCGGTGATCCCGTCCATCTCGGGCATCTGGATGTCCATCAGCACGACGTCCGGTGTGAGTGCATGAGCGGCATCGACTGCCCGTATGCCGTCGCTCGCCTCCCCGACCACCTCCAGGTCGGCCTCGGCAGCGAGGATCATCCGCAGCCCGGTGCGGACCAGTTCCTGGTCGTCGACCAGCAGCACGGTCGTCATGGGGCCAGCGCCGCACCGGACAGTCCCCGCGCCACCGAGCCTGCTCTGGGTGCGCGAGCGGGTGAGGGGATCGTGGCGGCGATCCGGAACCCACCCGTCGCGACGGGACCGAACTCCAGCTCCCCACCGCGTTCGCGGACCAGACCGGCGAGGCCGGCCAGACCGGCCCCCGCACCAAGACCGGACCAGGCGGCGTCTCCGTCCGCAGCGTCGTGAGTTGGCCCGTGGGCGGTCCCTGGCCCGCTGTCGACCACCTCGACACGCACGCCGTTCGCAGCCGGACTGACCACGGCGTGGACGCGCGCACCGGGAGCGTGACGGCCAGCATTGACCAGGGCCTCTCGCAGGACCCGGTGCGCCAGCGCCGTGTCAACGTTGTCGAGCTCCGCCGGATCCGGGGTGACGAGGTGCAGCGTGAGACCCAGTCGGTGCGCCAGCAGCCGCAGCGCCGGCGTCTTGAGGCCGTCGCCAGGCTCCAGGGTGTGCAGACCACGGCGCAGCTCGGTCATCCCGCTGCGCGCGGCGTCAGCGATGGTGGCCAGGGCGTCCGGGGCCATGGCAGTGCAGTTGTGCTGGGCCGCACCAGCATTGAGGCAGACCACGCTCAGGGTGTGCGCCACCGAGTCGTGCAGGTCGCGCGCGATCAGCTGCCGCTGCCGCGCCACCGCCACCCGCACGTCGGTGTCGCGGAGCCGTTCCAGCTGGAGCACCACCTGCCGCATCTGCTCCGCACGCGAGGACCAGGAGGCGGCCGTCATGCCCGCACCCACCGCGAGCGCGGACCAGATCATGGTCGGCACAAGGCCTTCCGGGGCACTGGCTTCCGGCGGGCTGGCGATGGCGAGGACCACGAGCCCGAGCCACATCACCGCGACGCCCACCGCACGCCACCACCCGTGCGCCCAGGAGCCCACGGCATACGCCGCCACCAGGAGCAGCGCGATCGGCGCCACCATCGCGGGGAGCGGGGTCAGCACAGTGCTGGATGCCGTGCCGACAGCGAACATCCCGGCGAGCGCGACCACAGGGGACTGCCGACGCACCAGCAGGGGGCTGGCCACCGCGAGGGCGAGCAGGACGTTGGCCCACGCCGGGCCGCGGGAGGCGCTGCTGACCACGGACTCGACGGAGATTGCCACGCCCAGGCCGACGACCAGCAGGACGTCGGTCCGGTCCGGCGCAGGCTCGGCCTGGCGGGTCCGGCGGAGCGGATCGGTGCGGCCGGCCTCGTCGGCAACCGCGCGAGCAGCGCCGTCGTCGACAGCGCCGCCGTCCTCGGCGACCGGCGACGCAGGTTCCTCACGCAGCACGCCGAGAGCCTCCCGCAGGTCGTCCAGGCCGGCACGCGCGGTCTCCTCGATCTGCGCGAGGACGTCACGGACCGACACGTTCTCCTGGTCCCGAGCCCCCTCGGCGCGCAGGGCGATCGCGCCCATCCGCTCGGCGAGTCCGTGGTGCACCGCGAGCTCGATGCGGTGCTGCTCGTAGAGGCGGACCACGGCGATCTCGTCCCGACGCTGCTCGACGAGCTGCTCGGACAGGGCAGCGAGCTCGCGCACCTGGCGGATGCGCCCCACCAGAGCCGCACCCAGCAGCGCGGGCGCACCGACGAGGATCAGGAAGAAGGCGAAGTCGTCGACGACCGCGAACTCGTCCCCGAAGTGGCGCTGGTTGGCCCACGTGAGGGCGGTCGCGACGGTCAGCACGCCCGTCGCCGCGATCGCGTGATGGGTCCAGGCACCGAGCAGGCAGCCGGCAACGACGGCGGCCAGCAGCACCAGCAGGCTGTCTACGACTCCCCCCGAACCCACCGCTCCGTCAAGGACGGCCGCCACGGTGACCGCGCCCGCCAGCCCCACGGAGGACCACCTCCGCAGCGGGGTCGGGCGTGCGTCTCGGGCCACCTTCTGAGATTAGAGCCAGACAGATCATCCGGCATCCCTCCGCAGAGTGACGCCCCGACACCTGCTGCGGAGTCAGCCTTGACCCATGACTACCTCACGCATAGCCCTCATTGCCGCCGCGACGAGTCTCGTCGCCTGGATCGCCAAGGCCACGGCCGTCGCCGCCGCCGGAGGACCGGGTCGCACCTCGTGGGAGGACACACTCTTCTTTGTCGGTCTTGCCACCCAGCTGATCGCCTTCGTCGCTGTCGTGCTGTCTCTCACCGGATCTCGACCGGTCGTGGTGCGCCTTGGCGCGCTCCTCGGCGGGGCCGTCCTCGTCTTCGGTCTCGTCACCGTCCTCCAGCTCGTCATCGAGCGGGTGCAGCCCGCGGACGCCTCGTGGGTCTGGGGCGAGATCAACCTCTGGGTCGTCGCATCCCTCCTCCTGGGTCTGGCGGTCCTGGCACACCAACGAGCCACCTCGCACACCGTCCCGGCAGCACCTCTCCATCACCAGCCGGCCTGACGCGTCATGGGTGAGAGTGTTGCTCCTGCGGAGAACGCGTCATGCTGGGGCGATGGATCTCCGCCCTGCCCAGGACCCCGCGCCGACCTCGCCTCGGTCGCCCACGCCACCACCGGAGCTCCGGCGGCTGTTCAACAAGGCGGGCCAGCTGGTCTCGATGCCGGTCAAGCCCCAGCTGCGACTCGACCTGCTGACCTGGATCGGGAGCACGCTGCCGGCCGACCGCGAGCTGACCGAGACCGAGATCAACGCGCACCTGCGGGCCATCGACGACGACGTCGCGATGCTGCGCAGATACCTCGTCGACCACGGGCTCGTGGAGCGTCCGGTCCCCGGCACCTACCGGGTGAGCACCGACCCGGTCCACCGCAACTGAGCCAGCAACCTCACTGGGCCAGCAACCTGACTGCGCCGGCCCTCCGAGAGCCAAGCCCCGGCATACTCACCGTCGCCGGCTCGTGCCGGTGGAGGAGATGGTCGCCGACCCGACCACGCGAGTGCCGTCATACAGCACCACCGACTGGCCGGGCGCGACACCGCGGATCCGACGCTCCAGCCGCACCTGCACCTGATCGCCGTGCGCCCACGCCGTCGCCGGCACCTCCTCGCCGTGCGCGCGCACCTGGGCACCGACCGACACGACGCCCTCGGGCGCGGGGCCGCACCAGCGCGCGTGGTCACCGGTGATCTCGTCGACCCCGAGCAGCTCGGCGGTCCCGACGACCACGGTGTTGCTGGCTGGCCGGGTCTCGACAACATAACGCGGAGCACCGTCAGCGGCCGGCGCCCTCAGACCGAGGCCCTTGCGCTGACCGACGGTGAAGCCATAAGAGCCCCGGTGCTCTCCCAGCACGGTCCCGTCGGTGCCGACAATCTCGCCGGGCTGCTCCCCCAGCCGCTTCTCGAGCCAGCCACGGGTGTCGCCGTCGGCGATGAAGCAGATGTCGTGGCTGTCCGGCTTCTTGGCGATCGAGAAGCCGCGGGCCGCCGCCTCGGCGCGGATGTCCGGCTTGGTCGTGTCGCCCAGCGGGAAGAAGGACCGGGCCAGCTGGTCGGCGTCGAGCACGCCCAGCACATAGGACTGGTCCTTGGCCATGTCGACGGCGCGGTGCAGCTCACGGCGGGTGCCCTCGCCCTCGGGCACCTCGACGATCTGCGCGTAGTGGCCGGTGGCGACGGCGTCGAAACCCAGGGCCAGGGCCTTGTCCAGCAGTGCGGCGAACTTGATCTTCTCGTTGCAGCGCAGGCAGGGGTTGGGGGTGCGGCCGGCGGCATACTCCGCGATGAAGTCCTCGACCACGTCTTCGCGGAAGCGCTGCGCCATGTCCCAGACATAGAAGGGGATGCCAAGCCGGTCGGCGACGCGTCGGGCATCACCGGCGTCCTCGATGGTGCAGCAGCCGCGGGCACTCTCGCGCAGGGTCGCGGCGGACTGGGACAGGGCCAGGTGGACGCCGACCACCTCATGGCCCGCGTCGAGCATGCGGGCGGCGGCAACCGCGGAGTCGACCCCACCGCTCATGGCGGCAACGACCCTCATGAGCTCTTCCGGGTCGCACCCCGCGCCCGGCGCGCGCGGTCGATGGCGCCCGGCAGGGCTTCGAGGAGGGCGTCGACGTCGGCGTCGCTGGAGGTGCGGCCCAGGGTCAGTCGCAGGGAGCCGCGTGCCTCCGGCTCGTCCACGCCCATCGCCATCAGCACGTGGCTGGGCTGGGGCACGCCCGCCTGGCAGGCGGAGCCGGTCGAGCACTGCACGCCCGCGGCGTCCAGGAGATAGAGGAGGGAGTCGCCGTCACAGTCCGGCACGCGCAGGTGCGCATTGGCCGGCAGGCGGCGGATGCCATCACCTGGCTCCCACGGTCCGCTCACCTGGATGGTCGGGTCGAGGTCGAGTGCCCCCTGGATGATGCGGTCGCGCAGGTGGATCATCGTCTTGGCGTGGATCTCCTGCTCAGCGACTGCCCTGCGCACGGCGACCGCGAGGCCGGCGATCGCGGGGGTGTCGAGGGTGCCGCTGCGCAGCTGGCGCTCCTGCCCACCACCGTGGGTCAGTGGCACCGGGTTCTGGTCGCGACCGGCGATGAGGAGGCCGACGCCCATCGGGCCGCCGATCTTGTGGCCGGTGACCGTGACCAGGTCGGCGTCGACCTCGCCGAGGGGCAGCGCCACCTGGCCGAGCGCCTGGACCGCGTCGCTGTGGAAGGTCACGCCGTGCTCGCGGGCCAGGGCAGCCAGCTCGGCGATCGGCTGCACCGTGCCGACCTCGTTGTTGGCCCACATCACGCTGACCAACGCGGTGTCGGACGCGTGCTCCTGCAGGGCGGCCTCGAGCGTCTCGGGGCGGACCACGCCGGTGGCGTCTGGCTCCAGATAGGTGACCTGGGCCCCGTGCTCGGTGACGAGGTGTTCCACCGGGTCGAGCACGGCGTGGTGCTCGATGCCGCTGACGATCAGCCGGGTGCGCCCCGTGCCGGTCTCGTGGTGGTGGAACCAGGTGCCCTTGACAGACATGTTGTCGGACTCAGTGCCACCAGAGGTAAAGATCACCTCGGACGGGCGCACCCCCAGGTCGGCCGCGATCGACTCCCGCGACTCCTCGACGACGCGCCGTGCGGTGCGCCCGGCCCCGTGGAGCGAGCTGGCGTTGCCGAGCCGGCCCATCTGCTCCACCACCGCGTCGATGACCTCGGGCAGGGTCGAGGTCGTCGCGGCATGGTCGAGGTAGACGGGGGAATCAGGCACCAGACCATCATCCCACCGGGCCCATAACCCACCAATTCTTGGGTTAGGTCGGATCGGTCTCGGAATCGGCTCCAGCGTGCAGGTGCACGCCCTAGCCGACGACACGCCGACGCAGACCGGCCCCAGCGTTCAGGTGAACGCTGGGGTCGGTCTGGATCGGGTGGTGCGTGCTGGATCGGGTGGTGCGTGCTGGATCGGCGGCGCTGGGTCAGGCCTTGCGGGCCTGGACGTCCGCGGTCGCCTGCGGCAGGACGTTGAACAGGTCGCCGACCACGCCGAAGTCCACGAGCTCGAAGATCGGGGCCTCGGGGTCCTTGTTGACCGCGATGATCGTCTTGGAGGTCTGCATGCCGGCGCGGTGCTGGATCGCACCGGAGATGCCGGCCGCGACATACAGCTGCGGGGAGACCGAGGCACCGGTCTGGCCGACCTGGCTGGAGTGGGGATACCAGCCGGCGTCCACCGCCGCACGCGAGGCGCCGACAGCCGCCCCGAGCGAGTCGGCGAACTGCTCGACCGGCCCGAAGTCACCGGCGGTGCCACGACCACCAGAGACGACGATCGCGGCCTCGGTCAGCTGCGGGCGGCCGGACTGTGCCTTCTCCTTGCGCTCCACGATCTTGGCGGCGGTGGCCTGGTCGGACAGCGCCACGGTGACGGTCTCGTCAGTGGCGGCAGCCGGGGCCTCCTGCACCGGGATCGAGTTGGGCTTGACGGTCACGATCGGGGAACCCTTGGTCACCGAGCTGGTCACCGTGTAGTTGCCGGCAAACACCGACTGCACCGTGCGCACGCCACCGCCGTCACCGGGCTGGACGTCGACGGCGTCGACGATGAGGCCCGACTCGGTCTTGATAGCCAGGCGACCGGCGATCTCCTTGCCCTCGGACGAGGACGGCAGGAGCACCGCGGCCGGGCTGGCCTGCGCCACCAGCTGGGCCAGCACCTCTGCGGTCGGGGCCACCAGGTGATCGGTGACGGCCTGGTCGTCGATGCGATAGACCTTCGCCGCGCCATACTTCGCCAGGGTCTCCTGGGCCGCCTCGAAACCGGCACCTACGAAGACGGCCGACGGCTCACCCAGGCGGGCGGCAGCGGTCAGCATCTCAGCGGTGGTCTTGCGGACATCTCCGTCGACGTGGTCGACCAGAACGAGCACTTCAGCCATGATCTTCTCCTTCTTCCGGTCGGGTCAGACGAACTTGCGGGAGGCCAGGAACTCAGCCAGGGCCTTGCCGCCCTCGCCCTCGTCGGTGACGACCTCGCCCTTGCTGCGCGGCGGGCGCGCCTCGACCGAGTCGACGGTGCTCCACGCGGCGGCCAGACCCACCTGGGCCGGGTCGATGCCCAGGTCAGCCAGACCCCAGGTCTCCACCGGCTTCTTCTTCGCCGCCATGATCCCCTTGAAGGAGGGGTAGCGCGGCTCGTTGATCTGGTCGGTCACCGACACCACGGCCGGCAGCGTCGCCTCGACGGTCTCACTCGCGGTGTCACCATCGCGGCGGATGCGGGCGGTGCCACCTTCGACAGTCAGCTCGGAGGCGAACGTCACCTGCGGCAGACCCAGCCGCTCGGCCAGCATCGCCGGCACCACGCTCATCGACCCGTCGGTGGAGGCCAGACCCGTGATCACCAGGTCCACCGGCGTCTCGCCACCCAGCTTCTTGATCGCCTCGGCCAGCACCAGGGAGCTCGCCACGGCGTCGGAGCCGGCGATCGCGTCGTCCAGCACGTGGACACCCTTGTCGGCACCCATCTGCAGGGACTTCTTGATCGCAGCCACTGCGTCGTCCGGACCCATGGTCACGACCGTGACCTCGCCGCCGTCACCGGCCTCGTTCAACGCCAGGGCCGCCTCAACGGCATACTCATCAAGCTCGGAGAGCAGACCATCGACCGCGTCGCGGTCGGTGGTGTGATCCGGCTCGAAGGAGCGCTCGGACTGGGCATCCGGCACATACTTCACACAGACGACGATGTTCACGCTTGATCCTCATCGTTGGGGGCGGGTTCCTCCTGCCATCTTCGCACCTCGCCGCGGTGGCGTGGCAACCGCCCAGCAGGTGAGATTGCTGACACCGGTCACACCATCGTGCGGAAGACGGCGTCCATCCCGATCATGATCAGGGCCAGGATGGGGAACAGGAAGGCGGTGAACCAGCCCAGTGCCGTCGGGCTGTCAGTCCCGCCGGCTCGTGGGTCCCGCACCGGGTCGTCCTCGGAGAGGTCTCTCCACGGCAGGACCACGGACAGCGCCAGCAGGACCAGACCGGCCACGAAGGGGCCGACCCAGCCCAGCTCCAGCACGGGATCGCGCAACAGGGCCTGCGGGATGATCAGCACGATGAGCAGCGCGAAGGCTGCTGCCGACGACGTCGCCGGGTGCCGCACGAACCAGCGCAGCACTGGAGTCGGCCACCAGAACACGGCTGCGGCGAGTGTTGCGACGATGACCGCGGCCACGAGGTCACCCGCCGTGACGGTGAAAGCGGCCCCCTCGATCCAGGCGTCGACGGCGCGGGGCACCAGGAGCAGGGCGAGCAGTCCGCAGGCGATCCCTGCCACGGTCCGCGCAGCCAGGCGGGTCGGCTCACCTGTGTCACCGACCAACGACCGGGAGTATGCCGCGGGGTCACCGAAGGCCTCCTCGGCACTCTCCCCCGACTCACCACAGTGGGCGTCCACCGTGGCTAGCGCGTCCCCGATCTGGGCTCCGGTGCGCTCAGCCAGGCGCTGCTCGGCGATGAACCGGTCCCGCCAACCCTGGTCGACGTGCGGGGTGGGGGTCTTGCTCTCGACGTTCATGATCGTGTCTCCTTGCGGCACGTGCCGACGTTCAGGCGAGGGAGTGGACCAGCCAGGCCAGGCCCAGCATGAGAAGGGTGAAGGCCGGCACTGTGAGGGTGCTCAGCACCCGGCCGGCGGCTCGGACAGGTGCGCTCTCCCCGGGGGCGAGCACCGTGTCGCCCTGCCCGTGGTCCAGCCAGTTGAGCACGGCGTCCAGCACCAGCAACGTCGCCCCGGCTGCCAGAAGGACCGCCCCCGGCACCTGCACCAGGACGCCGGTCAGCAGGAGCAGGGCAACGACCGTGGCGCCTGTGACAAGGACCACGGCGACCGCGGTCAGCCACACGCGCTCCACGATCATCCTCAGCACTGCGTCCGCGTTGGCCAGGAACAACGCCAGGACGGCCAGGAGGAGGGCACCACTGACCACCAGGCCGACGGTGATCGTCGCCGGCTCGCCAGCCAGCCAGGGACCAAAGGCATAGACCGTGGTCAGCATGCCGATAACGCCGAGCACCGAGGCGACGACGGTCCGCGGTGTGATCGCGTCATCCACGGCGCTGCTGCTCTCCGCGAGCTCAGCGGCATACGCCCTCGCGTCCCCAAACGCCTCCAGCGCGCTCTCGCCGGAGTCGACCAGGTGCGACTCGATCGTCACCAGGGCGTCGCCGATCTGCGTGCCAGGCACACCGAGCAGGCGCTGCTCCAGGACGAAGTCGTTGGCCCAGGACCGGTCGGCGCTGGGCGCCAGGTCGGCCGGGTCACGATGCACAGCACTCGGGCGCTGCGGCGTGGTGGGCTCGTGTGTGGCTCTCATCGGGTGGCCCCCTCGGGTGCGAGCGCGCTGTCGGTCAGGGCGCGGGTGATGCTGGTGAACTCGGCCCAGTCGGCCGCCTGTCGGTGCGCCTCGGCCTGTCCGGCCGGGGTGAGCTGATAGAACTTGCGGCCCGGGCCGCCCTCGCCCGGTCGCCACTCGACCTCGACGTGGCCGGCCTCCTCGAGGCGGCCGAGCAGCGGATAGAGCGTGCCGCCCTTGATAGTGCCCAGCCCCGCGTCGGCGAGGCGCGAGGCAATGGCATAGCCATAGGTCGGGCCGTCGCACAGGATCCGCAGGGTGCAGACGCTCAGCACGCCGCGCAGCCACTCGCTGGGCCAGTCCTGCTCTGCATTCATGACTAGATGATGTCACTGACTAGTCAGACGCGTCAACTAGTAGCGTGTCGCGGCTAATTCGATGGGTTTGTGTGGTCGGCTGTTCTGGTTGATACTCGACCAGGAGGAGTCACTGTCATGCCCAGGTCGAAGGAACACGTCGTCACGTTGACCGCTGCTGAGCGGAGGCGGTTGACCAAGGTGGTGACCAGCGGGAGTAACCCGGCGCGGATGATCGCCCGGGCCAGGATCCTGCTGGAGTTGGATGAGAGCGTTGGTCCGGCCTCGGACCGGGCCGTGGTGGCCGAGCGGGTCGGGGTCAGCGAGGGCACGGTGTACCTGGTCGCCAAGCGGTTCACCGAATCCGCCGGGGATGTCAAGAAGGTGATCACTCGGCGCAAGCGGGAGACGCCTCCGGTGGCGCCGAAGGTGACCGGGGATGTGGAGGCCAGGGTGATCGCCCTGGCCTGCACCAGAGCTCCGCAGGGATATGAGAGGTGGTCGCTGCGGCTGCTGGAGAAACACGTGGTGCTCACCGACGGGCTTCCGCCGCTGGATCACTCCACGATCGGACGGGTCCTGAAAAAGGGGGGCTTCGTCCTCACCTGAAGAAGTGCTGGACGATCCCGCCAAAGGCTAACGGGGAGTTCGTGGCCCGCATGGAGGACGTCCTGGAGGTCTACCACCGTCCTTACGACCCGAACGTACCGGCCGTCTGTATGGATGAGAAGCCCTACCCGCTCCACGGCCACGCCCGCGAGCCCGTCCCCGCCGCGCCTGGCCGTGACCGCAAGGAAGATTCCGAGTACGTGCGCCACGGCACCTGCTCCATCTTCGTCTGGGCCGAACCCCTCGCCGGCCGGCGCCGGGTCATCGCCCGGCCTCGGCGGACCCGGATCGACTGGGCGAACGAGATCGACCAGCTGCTGACCTTCGACTACCCCGACGCCGAGCGCGTCGTGCTGGTGATGGACAACCTGAACACCCACACCCTGGGCTCGCTGTACGAGGCCTTCGACCCTGTCAAGGCCCGCGCCCTGGCCGAACGCCTGGAAATCCACTACACACCCAGGCACGGCTCCTGGCTCAACATCGCCGAAATCGAACTCTCCCGCCTCACCCGCCAGTGCCTGGACCGACGCATCGAGGACCTCGAGCTCCTCAACGCCGAGCTCGCCGCCTGGCAGGACGCCACCAACGAAGACCAACGCCAGGTCCACTGGCAGTTCACCACGGGCGACGCCCGCATCAAGCTTCGTCATCTATACCCAGGCATTTAGACGCGACGGTCTACTAGGGCTCGCCGAGATGTCCTGGCTGGACGGCTACGGCGAGGAGGTTCTGGCCTTCCGTGTTGGTGAGACGACGGTCCTGGCCAACCTGGGCAGTGACCCGGTCGAGGCTGCCCACGGGCCTTGAGGTGCTGCTGGCCACCGTGCCAGTGCGGCACATCCTGCCCCCCGACGCGACGGTCTGGCTCGGCTAGCTCGCCGACACGGGTGTACCTCGACATGGGAAGAGCGCCCGCGCTCACCAATCGATACTTACCGGACACCAGCGCTGGACCTCATCCAGTTGCGTGTCTTGGAAGGCGATTTCGTAGGGGTGCCAGATCGGCAATGGGTGGTCCATCAGGGTTTCAACAAAGGTGGCCCTGCTGGGCGGGTCCTCGACCTCGATCCCGCGCCCAGTCACGCACTCAGCCACCTCGAGCAATTCGTCGTATAAGTCGCCAGCCATCTCCTCGGTGATCGTGGGTCCTTCCGAGGGAAAGCCGTGCAGATCGCGGCACTTCTCCACGGATTCAAAGTAAGCTTCCTCCTGCCCCTTCAGAAGTTTCACTTCGTATCCCGTTGCTTCAATGCTGACGTCCCAGCCGTCCTCCTCCATGCAACGTCCCATCTTGGTGGCGTACTCGAGGGGATCGGGCAGATCAGCCGCCACCGAAGGCGCTTTGGAGGCGACATCTTCATCGATGTCCGATGAATCCGGTCCGGGCTCGGGCGTCCCGGTCGAACTATTCGGCGTGTCCGGCTTCATCTGCGAATTCCCGTCCCCGGAACAGGCCCCGAGGAGAACCACAAGCGTCACGCAGACCAGCAGGACCGCCCGGCCACTCCCCTTGCCACCGAGGCACTGCCCAGGCTGTGAAGATTCGCTGCCCAGTCGACGGATACCGTCCAAAGACATGTTCTACGGCTGGCTAAACTGCGTAGTGGGCCGCGGCAGGCGTGGCCAAAGAAATGGCCAACATGACGCCCGCAGTCAAGATCCCAAACCCACGCATGAGAACCCCAAACATGTTGCGCCTCCTTCCCGAGGGTCCCGTACCCTTGACGAGACTCCGGCGCGCTCAGGACGCTAACACCACCTCAAGGGACCGTCAACCCTTCGACGAGACTCACGAAAACTGCCCGCGAAACGCTCTCCGTGCCTCACGTAGGAATGCCCGCGAAACGGTGAGCATGTTTGGGTATGAGGAGTGAGTTGTCGATGACGTCTCGTGCCGAGGTCACTACGAAGTACGCCAAGGCGTACAGGAGATGCGACTGCCTCATCGTGAAGCTCAACCCAGGCTCACAGGTCGCGGATGTCAGTCACGCCTTGGGCGTTCGCGGCCGACGGGTCATGGAGCGGAAACCGACGATCGAGCAATGCCATCAAGGTCTGCACCAGACGACCATCTCGGTCGTCCACATCCCTGAAATTGAGTTGGTCTTGGCCAAGTGCCCTAGCCGGAATCTCGAATAAGTTGAGAACGGCGTGGGCCCTGTCTCGGGCCTCTTCCAGTTCCGAAATTCGCACCGCCCGGACCGAGTCAAGCGCCTCGGCGGTCATCAGTGTGTCATCAGGATTCACGCGCAGTAGTCACTTGCCTGGGACAGGGAACTGCCGGTGACTCTCCCCGAAGTGGACTGGGCTCCCGTCACGAACGTCACCGTCATGATTCTCCTCAATCATCCGCCCAGCGCGCTAAGGACGCCGCCAGAGTAGCCAGTGTGCGGTGGTGGTGCACCCTGGACGATGACTGCTGATGCTGAACTGACAGCCGTTCAAAGGCCCCTCAACTTGCTGTGAACTTCGCCTTGCCGGGACCGTCCTGGACGAACGAGGTCATCCCGATCTCGCGGTCCTTGGTGGCAAAGACACCCGCAAAGAGCATCGCCTCGATGGCCAGCCCGGTGTCCAGATCGGTCTCGATGCCGCGGTCCACGGCCTCCTTGGCCGCCCGCAGGGCGTAGGCCGGACCGCCGACGTAACGCTTCGCGCGGGCCAGCGCCGCGGCATACACCTGGTCTGGCTCGACCACCTCGTCGACCAGACCGATCGCGAGCGCCTCGTCCGCATCCACCATCCGGCCGCTGAAGATCAGGTCCTTGGCCTTGGCCGGACCGACCAGCCGGGGCAGCCGCTGCGAGCCGCCCGCACCCGGGATGACGCCGAGCAGGATCTCGGGCTGGCCCATCTTGGCGTCGCTGCCGACGATGCGGAAGTCAGCGCACAGCGCCAGCTCGCAGCCGGCGCCCAGCGCATAGCCGGTGATCGCGGCGATGGTCGGCTTGGGGATGTGCGCGACCGCCTTGAAGCACTCCTGGATCACGGCGGCCCGGTCGACCATGTCCGTGTAGGACATCGTCTGCATCTCCTTGATGTCCGCACCGGCGGCGAAGACCTTCTCGCCGCCATAGATGATGACCGCGCGCACCTCGGCGTCAGCGGTGACGATCTTGGCCGCCTCACCGAGCGCGTCCTGCACGGCGATGTCGAGCGGGTTCATCTTGGGCCGGTCGACCCGGATCGTGGCGATGCCGTCCTCGATCTCGACCCGGACGTGCTCGGTCGACGTGGCCACCGTGCGCGCCTCGCTCATGCCCCGGGGCCTTCGCCGTCGGTGGGACGGGGGCGGCGCATGCCCTCGGAGAGCCACGGGCCGACCTTCGGGGCGTCCTCGCCCTTGGAGGTGTCGGCGCCGGCCACGATGTCCTGGTGCTCGCTGCCCTCGGCGGCGCCGCCGGCGGCGATGTCGGCGTCCCGCTTGGCCTTGGCGACCACGTTGCGGTGCCACAGCTGCACGGCCTGCAGGATCATGCTCACGGCCACCTGGAGCTTGACCTTCGGGTTCTCCTTGGGCGCGATGATCTGCTCCACGCTCAGGACCAGGTTGCCCGCGGCGATGCCGGCCTTGACCAGGTTGACCCCGAGGGTGATGTCGTTGCAGCCGTTGAGCCGGGTGAGCAGGTCGGCCGGGACCGAGTCAGCCACCTGCCACTGGCCATAGACGCGCAGGATGTCGACCTGGCCGCCAGTCAGGGAGCGGGCGAAGAGCTGCTGCTCCTGGGCGGTGAACTTCACGTCACCGTCCTTGTCGAGGTCGGGTTGCAGCTTGAGGTCCTGGAGCGCGTCGAGGACGCGGCCGCGCAGGGGGTGCTCCTCGGGCGGCGGCGGGAAGTTGGGCAGCGAAGTCGGGTCGGTCATGGCTCCACCGTAATCGAGTTTGTAGGCTCCCCACCATGCCCGTCCCCCGACGCAGACCTGATGTGCCCCCGCCCCTGGGGGTCACCGTCCACAACGGAGCGGCCGACGTGTCGGTGCTGGCGGCCCACGCCGACCTGGTCGAGCTGTGCCTGTTTGACGAGGACGGCACCGAACGGCGCGTCCCCCTGTCCCGCCGGGCGTACGGCGTGTGGTGGGACGTCGTGGCCGACGTCCGACCCGGCCAGCGCTATGGCTTCCGCGTGCACGGGCCGTGGGCACCGCAGGACGGGCAGCGGCACAACCCGGCCAAGCTGCTGCTGGACCCCTATGCCGGCGCGATCGACGGGACGGTCACCTGGGGGCCGGAGGTCTTCGGGCACGTGGTCGACGACAGCTGGGTCGGCGACGGGGAGACCCGCGACGACCGGGACAGCGCCTCGTTCGTGCCGAGGTCGGTGGTCGTGGACCACTCGCGCTTCGACTGGACCGGTGACCTCGTGTCGGCCACACCGTGGACCGGGTCGGTCGTCTATGAGGCTCACGTGCGCGGCCTGACCATGCGTCACCCCGGCCTGCCCGAGGAGATCCGGGGGACGTATGCCGCACTGGGCCACCCCGTCATACTCGAGCATCTGACGGGGTTGGGGGTGACCACGCTCGAGCTGCTGCCGATCCATGCGTTCACCCACGAGCCGCACCTGGTCCGCAACGGGCTGACGAACTACTGGGGCTACAACACGATGGGCTTCTTTGCTCCGCACGCCGGGTATGCCGCGGCGTGCGACCCGCAGGGCGTGGTCGACGAGGTGAAGGGCGCGGTCAAGGCGCTGCACGGGGCTGGCATCGAGGTCGTCCTGGACGTCGTCTACAACCACACCTGCGAGCAGGGCAGCCGCGACGGTGCGACGCTGTCGTGGCGGGGCCTGGACAACGCGACCTACTATCGCCTGGACGAGCGCGGGCACGACATCGACGTCACCGGCTGCGGCAACACGGTGGACCTGCGCCAGCCGCTGGTCGCCAAGATGGTGCTCGACTCGCTGCGGCACTGGGTGACCGAGTTCCACATCGACGGCTTCCGGTTCGACCTGGCGCCGGCGCTGGCACGGGGGCGCGACGACGCCTATGACCCCGACCACGCCTTCCACGTGGCACTGCGCACCGACCCCGTGCTCTCTCGCGTGATGCTGATCGCCGAGCCGTGGGACGTGGGCGTGCACGGTTGGCGCACAGGGCAGTTCCCGCCGCCCTTCGCCGAGTGGAACGACCGGTTCCGCGACACCGTGCGCACGTTCTGGCTGCCGGACACCGCCCGTGCCCTCGCCGGTGAGACCGGACACGGCGCCCGGGAGCTGGCGACCCGATTTGCCGGGTCGGCCGACCTCTATCAGGCCGACGACCGTGGCCCGATCGCGTCGGTCAACTTCGTCACGGCCCACGACGGGTTCACGCTGGCTGACACCACGGCATACGAGCGCAAGCACAACGAGGCCAACCTGGAGGGCAACCGGGACGGTCACGGCGACAACCGCAGCTGGAACCACGGGGTCGAGGGGCCGACCGACGACCCGGCGATCCTGGCCGCGCGGCGGCGCTCGGCGCGCAACCTGATGGCGACGACACTGTTGGCCACGGGTGTGCCGATGATCACTGCCGGCGACGAGCTGGGGCGGACCCAGGGCGGCAACAACAACGCCTACTGCCAGGACAACGAGATCAGCTGGCTGGACTGGGAGGCAGCCGATGCTGACCTGCTCGCGACCGTGACGCGCCTGCTGGAGCTGCGGCGGGCACACCCCGCGCTGCGCCCGCCGGAGTTCCAGACCTTTGACGCGGTGCCGGGGCGGGTGCGGCTGCGGTGGTTCGACACCGAGGGGCAGGTGCTGTCGGAGCAGCAGTGGACCGACCCGGGCCTGCGCACGCTGGTCGCCGTGCTGGACGACCGGGCGGTAGCCGAGGTGGCCGGTGCGCAGCCGGACTTCGTGATGATCGTGCTGAGCGGGGCGCTGGATGCCGTGACGGTGCGGCTGCCCGACGCCGATGTGGAGCGACCGTGGCAGGTGGAGTGGGACAGCAGCTGGGAGACCCCGCAGGGTCCGACCGAGGTCGGCGACGAGGTGCGGGTCGAAGCACACTCCGTAGTCGTGCTGGCCACCCCCCAATTTTCATAGGGGTTTCGTCGGTCTCCCCCGGCTTTTTGCAGGGGTTTCGTCGGTTTCCCCCGCGGCCTCCGCACCCTCGACGCGGTCCGGTGGCGGGCGCCTGTGGACAACGCAAGCGGGACCCCACCGTCGCGTGCCACGATCCGGGGATGGGCGAGAACGAACTGTTGCTTCGGCATACGGAGACCTGGGCGTCGGCGAAGAACCGGCCGCTGGACCGTGACCTGCTGGAGACGGCCATCAGGCTGTGGACCGGACACGGGGGACACGCGGCTCAGGAGTGGCCGGCCGGCTCGGCCGAGTCCCTCCTGCTGCAGCAGTGGCCGACCCAGGCGCACCTCACGGACGCGGAGGTCGGGGCGCTGGTGGAGAGCCTCGAGACCTTCTGGAGGTTCCTGCGCGCCACCGGCCGGATGCGGTCTGGCTCAGCCGAACCCAGGGCCCTCACCAAGGAGGCACGACGCGCTGCGCCGAAGATGATTGCCGCAGCTGCCGGACCCGAGCAGCACCGCCCGATGACCGTGGAGGAGGCGCTGGTGGAGTGGCCTGGGGACGTCGCCGAGTGGGAGGACGAGGAGGAATTCGAGTTCGAGGACGAGTTCGAGGACGAGTTCGCAGAGGATTACTTCGACGACTTCACGCGCGAGACGTGGGCGTTGCTGCCCGATGACCACGACGGGTGGGCGTCGGATCCGCCCGTGGAGGTTTCTGCGTGGGAGGCAAGGAAGTCTCCTCTCGTGCAGGAGTGTCTGCGTTTCGCCCGGTGGATCGGCGACGGCAAGCGCATCACCGGCGGAGTCCTGCGCCCCGCCCAGGTCCGGGAGGCGTCCGCCGAGTTCGACCTCGGTGACTGGGAACGGGAGTTTCTCGCACGTTCCCCGCATGCCGTGCCCGGCATCCTCGACTCCCCAGCCTTCGGTGACCGCGCCTCCGACGGCCGGCTCGGCGGCATCGACCACCTCGTGACCACTCGCGCGCTGCAGACCCTGTGGTTCGCCTGCACGTATGCCGGTCTCATCGAGGTCGAGTCCACGGTCGTGCGCGCAACACCCGACGCCGACCCACAGCACGAGCGGTCGCCCGACGACTGGGCGCGACTGGGCCACGTGTCCGCCGTGCTCGGCGTGGTGACGCGACACTTCCTGGAGCCTCTCGACCCTGTGCTGCGAGTGCTCCTCCCATTCCTGCGCGAGGGTGTCGACCGCGTCGAGGTGTCGGAAGTCCAGGACTGGTGGTGGGAGCACGACAAGAATCCGTGGACCTATCAGGGTCTGGGCATCTCGCAAGCCCGCACCGCGAGCGACCACCAGGTGGAGCGGCTCCTCTGGGCGGTCGGCGACACAGGGATCTGGCGACGCGAGCGGCAGACGCTTCACCGCACCGCCCTCGGGATGGATGTGGCAATGGACTTCGTGAACGACCTGTCCGGGCTCCTCGCAACGGGGTGACAGCACCTCCGGCGCCGAGCACCTAGAGACCAGCGTGCTCGGCGCAACGGTTGCCTCACGTCAGCAGCCAACCCTGCCCACAAAGCACGGTGGGCGCCCCTCAGACCCAGCTGATCGTCATACGGCCTCTCGCCCTGGCAGGGTCCACGAGTCGAGACGCTTGTCGCGGGCCTTCGCCCGTTCGTAGCCCTCGCGGAGCAGCGCCTGCATGCGGTCGCTGTCCTTCTTCCAGATCTCGACGACCGTCACATTCATCGCCTTGAACCGCTCACGACGGGCCTTGTCCTCCTCGGGGGCCAGGTCCCGGCGGTGCCAGAACCCTTGATACTCCGCGGCCAGGCCGCTGTCGTTGTCGAACAGGTCCGTTCGCCCGACGAAGTCGTGATACCGGTCATGCACTGACGGGTTGACCAGCGGCGACGGCAGACCCGCGTCGAGCCAGGCATGGCGCATCGTGCTCTCCGGGACCGACTCTGCTCGGTCGCTCACGAGCGGCACCATGTCGCGGACCGCGCCGAGCCCGTGCAGGCCGCCGAGCGGATCAAGGAAGGTCGCAAACAATGCCGGCTCGATCAGCCCGAACCTCGCTGACAGGTCGAGCATGGCCAAGCGCCGAGGATCGGTCCGGGTCCAACGCGCCAGGTCCAGCGCCGTCCGGGGGCCGTTCGTGACACGAATGCCATCGATGACGACCTGCTGCTCGCCGGGGATCCGCGACCTCCGGGGCCGCAGTCCCCTGGTGTCGTAGGTCCCGGCACTCTCCGGCACGCACAGATCGACCGGCCGCAGCTTGGTCCCGTCCACGGTCCCGTCGAGGAAGCTGTCGGGCACGCCGTGGACGACGGCTGCCGCCCACCCTGCCAGCACCGAGCCTGTCGGCGCCTTCTCCCACGCGGCGTGAACCCGGACAAGCCTGGCGTCTTGTGGCTCATCCCCGAGGACGCGCAGACCCGTCATACCGTCGACCCGTGGCAACTGGTCGACCCGGTGCCGGGTCATGCCGTCTGCCAGCAACTCCCCCGTCCGCCTGACCTGGAAGGTCATGTGCCCCACCTCCTGGGCCACAGACTGCGGGGAGGTATGCCGGCACGCCAGTCCTTCTGCCAGCCCTGTTGAGGACGAGGGTCACCTGGGACAGGCTGTGGACGGGACCAACGAAACCCCTATCAAAACCCGGGGCGGACCAACGAAACCCCTATCAAAATGGGTTGGTGACCAGACCCAGCTCGGCGTCGCTCGCCAGCAGCGGGTGCGCGGGCAGCACCCGCACGGTCCAGCCGAGGCTGCCGGTGCGCGAGAGCTCGAGCTCACCGTCAAAGCGGTGCTTCCCGCCGTCATAGGAGTCCACGTGCTGCAGGACGCTCAGCTCGACGTCGGTCAGCTCGTCAGTCTCCGACGCCCGGCCGAACGCGACCTGGACGGTGACGTCCTGCGGCGCGAGGTCGCCGAGCGCGACATAGGCATGCACCCGCACGGACTCCCCGACCTGCGGAGTGTCGCTGACGCCCTCGGCGTCCAGGTGCTCGACCCGCACGGACGGCCAGCCGGCCCGGATCCGCTCGACCGACGCGGCCAGGTCGCGAGCACCGGCGTGGTCGTTCTCGCTCACGGCCCAGCCGGCCCGGGCGGCCGGCAGATAGAGGTTCTGCGTGTAGTCCTGCACCATCCGGTCGGCCATCACCTTCGGGCCGAGCGTGCCCAGCGTGTGGGTGATCATCTCGAGCCAGCGCGTGGGTAGCCCCGCCTCGTCCGTGTCATAGAAGGTCGGGACGACGTTGTTCTCCAGCAGGTCATAGAGCGCCGACGCCTCCAGCTCGTCGCGCCGGTCGTCGTCGACCCCGTCGGCGGTCGGGATCGCCCAGCCGTTCTCGCCGTCGAACCACTCGTCCCACCAGCCGTCCAGGATGGAGAGGTTGAGCGCGCCGTTGAGGGCGGCCTTCATGCCGGACGTGCCGCACGCCTCGAAGGGCCGCAGCGGGTTGTTCAGCCAGACGTCACACCCGGGATAGAGCCGCTGCGCCATCGCGATGTCGTAGTTGGGCAGGAAGACGATCCGGTGCCGCAGCTTCGGGTCGTCGGTGAAGCGGACCATCTCTTGGATCAGCCGCTTGCCGGTGTCGTCGGCCGGGTGCGCCTTGCCCGCGATCACCAGCTGCACCGGACGCTCCTCGTCGAGCAGGATCTTGGCCAGGCGCTCCGGGTCACGCAGCATCAGGGTCAGGCGCTTGTATGTCGGCACTCGCCTCGCGAAGCCGATCGTCAGGATGTCGGGGTCGAGGACGTCCTCGATCCAGCCCAGCTCGGCAGAGGTCGACCCGCGGGCGCGCATGGACTTGCGCAGCCGGTCCCTGGTCTCGGCCACCAGCTGCTCGCGCAGCTCGCGCTTGGTCGCCCAGATGCGGTCGGTGGGCACCTCGTCGACGTGCCCCCACGGCCCACCGGAGCCCAGGACGTCGCCGTTGATGAACTCCGAGGCCAGGTCGAACACCTTGCGGTCCACCCAGGTGCCGGCGTGGACGCCGTTGGTGATCGAGCCGATCGGCACCTCAGCCTGGTCAAAGCCCGGCCACAGCCCCTTGAACATGCCGCGGCTCACCTCGCCGTGCAGCTGGGAGACGCCGTTGGCTCGCTGCCCGAGACGCAGTCCCATCACGGCCATGTTGAAGACGTTGGCGTCGCCACCCTCATAGTTCTCCGCCCCCAGCTGGAGCAGGCGGGACAGCGCCACGCCGGGCAGCTGGGCAGAGCCACCGAAGTGCTGGGCCATCTGGTTGACACCAAACCGGTCGATTCCCGCGGGCACCGGCGTGTGCGTGGTGAAGACCGTGGAGGCCCGCACCGTGCGCAGCGCCTCGTCGAAGGACAGGCCCGCAGACTGGGTGAGCTCGCTGATCCGCTCCAGGCCCTGGAACCCGGCATGACCCTCGTTCATGTGATAGACGTCCGGCTCCGGGGCCCCCGTCAGGCGCGACCAGAGCCGCAGCGCGCGCACGCCGCCGATGCCGAGCAGCATCTCCTGCTGGAGCCGCTGGTCGCCACCCCCGCCATACAGCCGGTCGGTGAGGTCCCGCTTGCTCGCGTCGTTGGTCTCGACGTCGGAGTCGAGCAGCAGCAGCGGCACGCGACCCACCTGCGCCCGCCACACATACGCGTCGAGCCGCGACCCGCCAGGCATCGCCAGCGAGATCACCGACGGGGTGCCGTCCGGCTCGCGCAGCAGCGCCAGCGGCAGGTCGTCGGGGTCGAGCACCGGATAGGACTCCTGCTGCCAGCCCTCGGCGTTGAGCCGCTGCCGGAAGTAGCCGCTCTTGTAGAACAGCCCGATGCCCACGATCGGCACACCCAGGTCGGAGGCGCTCTTGAGGTGGTCACCGGCCAGGATCCCCAGGCCGCCGGAGTACTGCGGCAGCGCTGCGGTCAGCCCGAACTCCGGTGAGAAGTAGGCGTAGGCGCTGCCGAACGCCTCGGTGCTGTCCTGTGCGGCACGCTGGTACCACCGGTCCTGCGTGAGATAGCGGTCCAGCCCGGCACCGGCCTCCTGGACGCGCTGCACGAACTCCGCGTCGCCGGCCAGGCGCTCCAGCTCGGCCGGTGAGAGCAGGCTGAGCATGGTCAGCGGCTCGCGGCGGCACAGCTGCCACTTCTGCGGGTCGATGCTCTCAAAGAGGTCGAGCGTCGGCGGGTGCCAGGACCACCTCAGGTTGAGCGCGAGCTGGTGCAGCGGGGCGAGTGTCTCAGGGAGGACTGTGCGAACGTGCAGTCTGCGGATGGCCTTCACGAGGCATAGCGTATGTCGTGCGCTCACCTCCTCATGCACCCCCCGTGGACAACGGTGCCGGTCGCCTGTCGGTGGGGGACGAGGCGTCTCTCGTGCACTCCTCCGCCGGGACAGGTAGCGTCGTTCTCGTGACCGAGACAGCATCCAGCGGCCCGACCCACTCCGTCCTCGAGCTCGTGGGGCAGCACCCCATCGGGCGGATCCCCGTGCAGGAGGTCCGGCCTGCCGTGGACGGGGGCGACCGGCCGACCAAGTCCGTGGTCAACGAGCTCTTCCCGATCACCGCCACCGTCTTCCGCGAGGGGCACGACCAGGTCAACGCGACCGTGGTGCTCACCGACCCCGACGGCGCCGAGCACCACGTGCGGATGCACCTGCTCAACCCCGGGCTCGACCACTGGGGCACCACCATCTTCGCCAACCGGCCGGGCATCTGGAGCTACCGCGTCGAGGGCTGGTCCGACCCCTACGCCACCTGGCACCACGATGCCGTCCTCAAGGTCGAGGCCGGGGTGGACGTGGAGCTGATGCTCGAGGAGGGGGCCCGGGTCCTGGAGCGCTCCCGCGGCGAGGTCGAGCACGCTGCCGAGACCCGGCAGCGCCTCGAGGAGTCGATCACCGCCCTGCGCGACACCGGTCGCCCGGTCGAGGAGCGCCTGGCTGCCGGCACCGGTCTGCGCGAGCCGCTCGTCGGCGCCCCGCTGCGCGACTTCGTCAGCCCCAGCCGCAGCTACACCTGGTGGGTGGAGCGCCCCCTGGCCCTGCACGGGGCGTGGTATGAGATGTTCCCCCGCTCCGAGGGCGCCACGCAGGACCCGGAGACGGGGCTGTGGACCTCAGGCACGTTCGCCACCGCCGCCGAGCGCCTCCCCGCGATCGCCGACATGGGCTTCGACGTCGTCTATCTGACCCCGATCCACCCGATCGGCCGGACCAACCGCAAGGGCCGCAACAACACCCTCGACGCCCAGGAGCACGACCCCGGCAGCCCCTACGCCATCGGCGCCGAGGAGGGTGGCCACGACGCGCTCCACCCCGATCTGGGCGACTTCGACGACTTCGACGCCTTCGTGGCCCGTGCCGAGGAGCTCGGCCTCGAGGTGGCCATGGACCTGGCGCTGCAGGCCGCGCCCGACCACCCGTGGGCCACCGAGCACCCCGAGTTCTTCACCACCCGCGCCGACGGCTCGATCGCCTATGCGGAGAACCCGCCGAAGAAATACCAGGACATCTATCCCGTCAACTTCGACAACGCCCCCGACAGCGCCTACGCCGAGGTGCGCCGGATCATGCAGGTCTGGATCGACCACGGCGTGAAGATCTTCCGGGTCGACAACCCGCACACCAAGCCCGTCGAGTTCTGGCAGTGGCTGATCGCCGATGTCGCGGTCGACCACCCGGAGGTGATCTGGCTGGCCGAGGCGTTCACCAAGCCGGCCATGATGCACACGCTGGCCAAGGTCGGCTTCCAGCAGTCCTACACCTACTACGCCTGGCGCAACCAGGTCGGCGAGCTGACCGAATACGTCACCGAGCTGTCCGGCAAGACCGCCCCCTTCATGCGCCCCTCGTTCTGGCCGACGACGCACGACATCCTCACGCCATACATGCAGTATGGCGGGCCGACCGCCTTCCAGCTGCGCGCGGCGCTGGCGGCCACCCTGGTCCCGACCTACGGCATCTATGCCGGATATGAGCACTGCGAGAACGTCGCCCGGCCCGGCGCCGAGGAGCAGATCGACAACGAGAAGTATGAGTTCAAGAACCGTCGCTGGGACCTCGACACCGAGCACGGCGGCCGCGACGAGGCGCACGGCCGGCCCAACCTGGCGCCGTTCCTGAAGCGGCTCAACGAGATCCGGCGCCAGCACCCGTCCCTGCACTGGCTGCGCAACATCACCTTCCACAGCGCCGAGGACGAGAACTTCCTGGTCTTCTCCAAGCGCGGCGGCGGCGCCCACGACGGGTCCGACAGCGACGAGATCATCGTGGTCGCCAACCTGGACCCGTTCGCACCGCGGGCGACGACGGTGCACCTGAACATGCCCTCGCTCGGCCTCGGCTGGAGCGAGCGGTTCGTGGCCCACGAGCTGCTCACCGGCGCGCAGTGGGACTGGGGCGAGGCCAACTTCGTGCACCTGGGCCCGGGCAGCCTGCCGGTGCACATCATCTGGGTGCGGAAGTTCTGATGCGCGGGCTCAACCTCCAGCAGCCCGGCCTGCGGCACGACCCGGACTGGTTCCGCAAGGCGGTCTTCTATGAGGTGCTCGTGCGCGCCTTCGACGACTCCACCGGCTCGGGGTCCGGCGACTTCAGCGGCCTGATCTCCCGGCTCGACTACCTGCAGTGGCTGGGCGTGGACTGCCTGTGGATCCCTCCGTTCTATGCCTCCCCGCTGCGCGACGGCGGCTACGACGTGGCCGACTACACCGCGGTGCTGCCCGAGTTCGGGACCCTGCCGGAGTTCCAGGAGCTGATCTCGCAGGCGCACGCGCGCGGCATACGCATCATCACCGACCTGGTCATGAACCACACCTCCGACCAGCACGCGTGGTTCCAGGCCTCCCGCTCGGACCCGGAGGGTCCCTACGGCGACTTCTATGTGTGGTCCGACACGGACGACCGGTATGCCGACGCGCGCATCATCTTCGTCGACACCGAGGTCTCCAACTGGTCCTTCGACAGCGTGCGCCGGCAGTTCTACTGGCACCGGTTCTTCAGCCACCAGCCGGACCTCAACTTCGAGAACGAGGCCGTCAAGGAGGCCATGTTCGACGTGGTCCGGTTCTGGATGGACATGGGGATCGACGGCTTCCGCCTCGACGCCGTGCCCTACCTCTTCGAGGAGGAGGGCACCAGCTGCGAGAACCTGCCCAAGACCCACGAGTTCCTGGCGTCGCTGCGGGCCATGGTCGATCAGGAGTACCCCGGGCGGGTGCTGCTGGCCGAGGCCAACC
This sequence comes from Ornithinimicrobium cryptoxanthini, assembly GCF_023923205.1. Taxonomy (NCBI): domain Bacteria; kingdom Bacillati; phylum Actinomycetota; class Actinomycetes; order Micrococcales; family Ornithinimicrobiaceae; genus Ornithinimicrobium; species Ornithinimicrobium cryptoxanthini. The sequence goes on from NZ_CP099490.1 coordinate 2,925,752, forward strand.
AGATGCCGGCCGAGGTGGTCGACTACTTCGGCACGCCCGAGGCGCCCGAGTGCCACATGTGCTTCCACTTCCCCGTGATGCCGCGGCTCTACTACGCCCTGCGCGACGAGAGCGCGGCGCCGATCATCCGCGTGATGGAGGAGACCCCGGCCATCCCGCAGGGCACCCAGTGGGGCACCTTCCTGCGCAACCACGACGAGCTGACCCTGGAGATGGTCTCGCCCGAGGAGCGCTCGGCGATGTATGGCTGGTATGCCCCCGACCCCCGGATGCGGGCCAACATCGGCATCCGGCGCCGGCTCGCCCCACTGCTGGACAACTCACGCGCCGAGATCGAGCTGATCAACGCCCTGCTGCTCAGCCTGCCCGGCTCGCCGTGCCTCTACTACGGCGACGAGATCGGGATGGGCGACAACATCTGGCTGACCGACCGCGACGCCGTGCGCACGCCGATGCAGTGGACCCCCGACCGCAACGCGGGCTTCTCGACCTCCGACCCGGGCAAGCTCTATCTGCCGGTCGTCTCGAGCCTGGTCTACCACTACGGCACGGTCAACGTGGAGGCCCAGATGGCCACCAGCTCCTCGCTGCTGCACTGGATGCGGGGGATGCTGCAGATCCGCTCCCGGCACGAGGTGTTCGGCGTCGGCGCGTTCACCCTGTGCGACGCGGACAACTCGGCTGTGCTGGCGTTCACCCGGCACGTCAGCGACCCGGCCGCGGAGTTCGAGGGCAGGCGCGGCGTGCTCTGCGTCAACAACCTGTCAGGGCGGCCCCAGGCCGCGCACATCCAGCTGCCCGCTGACCTGGCCAGCTCCGTGACCGCGGACCTCTTCGGGGGCGACGGGTTCCCCGACGTCGACGAGGACGGCCGGATCCACCTGACACTCGGCTCCCAGGGCTTCTTCTGGCTGGGCCTGACCACCGAGGGAGCATGAGATGGCCACGCTGACACCATCGTTCGCGGATTTCCTGCCCGGGTGGGTGGCGAGGCAGCGGTGGTTCGCCGGCAAGGGGCGCGAGCCCCAGCTGCGCCGCATCGGCGGCTATCGCCTGGAGGACCCGGCCGACGAGGTCGGCATCGACGTCCACCTCGTCGTCGACGAGTCCGGGCCCCGTCCGGTGACCTATCACGTGCCCCTCACCTATCGCGGCGAAGCCGCACCGGAGCTGCACACGGCACTGGTCGCCACGACCGAGCACGACGAGCTGGGCACCCGGTGGGTCTATGACGGCTGTCACGACCCCGTCTATGTCCAGGCACTGGCCGACCTGATGCACTCCGCAGGCAGCGTCAGCGGCAGTGACGAGGGCACCGGACTCACGGGGAGCGCCACCACGGCACGGTCCCAGGGTCCGCGCCCGGTGGTGCGCCGCAGCGCCGTCCTGGTCGGCGAGCAGTCGAACACGTCAATCATCGTCGAGACCGGGGAGCCTGGCGCGTCAGCGCCGGTCATCATCAAGGTCTTCCGGGTGCTGCAGGCCGGGGAGAACCCCGATGTTGCGGTGCAGAGCGCCCTGGCCGAGGCGGGCAGCACGCTGGTGCCGCAGCCGGTGGGCTGGGTGAGCGGCACCTGGCACGAGGCCGACGGATCGCTCGCCGAGGGTCACCTGGCGTTCGCCCAGGAGTTCCTGCCCGGTGTCCAGGACGCCTGGCGCCTGGCGCTGGTCGCCGCCCGCGACGACGAGGACTTCACCGAGCGGGCCCGCCTGCTGGGCAGCGCGACCGCCCAGGTGCACGCCACCTTGCGCGTGGCGTTCGGCACCCAGGAGCTGACTTCGCAGGTCCGTCAGGGACTGCTGGACCGGTGGCGCGAGCGGCACGAGGAGGCGGTCGCCGCGGCGCCGGAGCTGCAGGAGTATGCCGACCGGTGCGCTGCCGTCTATGCCGCGGCCGCGCAGGCCGACTGGCCCCCGTTGCAACGCGTGCACGGGGACTATCACCTCGGTCAGGTGCTCGATGTCCCCGATCGCGGCTGGGTCCTGGTCGACTTCGAGGGCGAGCCGCTGCGCGCGCTCGAGGAGCGCGCCCGCCCGGACCTGGCGCTGCGCGACGTGGCAGGCATGCTGCGCTCGTTCGACTACGCGGCCGGCTCGATCGCCCAGGAGGGCGACCTCGACCGGGGCAGCTGGGCCGGGGCGGCCCGGACTGCGTTCCTGGACGGCTACGCCACTGAGTCCGGCGAAGACCTGTCGGCTTCTGCTGCCCTGCTGGCGGCACTCGAGCTGGACAAGGTGCTCTACGAGGTGGTCTATGAGGCGCGCAACCGGCCGTCCTGGGTTGGTATCCCGGTCGCGGCGGTGCGCTCGCTGGTAGGCCGGCCGACGAACGGGGCCTCCGAGGGGCCTGCCTCGACCCTCCCGGCCGAGGGTGGCGGGGGAGACGAGGCGACGACACCCGGGCCCAGGGTCGACCTCCGCCAGCCCGCCGACCCCCCGCCGGCCGCCGGTGAGGCCGATCAGCAAAACCACTACAAAAATGCGGGGCCGGGCGACGAAACCACTACAAAAATGGGGGTGGAACCGCGGCCGCTCGACGACCAGGACCTCGAGCGGCTCCTCCGGGGCCTGCACCATGACCCCCACTCGATCCTGGGGGCGCACCCGCACGACGGTGGCATCACCATCCGAGCCCTGCGGCCGCTGGCTGAGACGGTGACCGTGCTGGTCGACGGCGGTCGCCACCCGATGCGCCACGAGAAGCACGGCATCTGGACCGCCGTGGTGCCGGGCACCCAGATCCCGGACTACCGCATCGAGGTGTCCTGGGGCGGCGGTGGGACCCACGTGCAGGACGATCCTTACCGCTTCCTGCCGACCCTGGGCGAGATGGACCGGCACCTGATCTCCGAGGGTCGTCACGAGCAGCTCTGGAAGGTGCTCGGCGCACACCTGAGGACGTATGACGGACCGCTGGGTCAGGTGCGCGGCACCAGCTTTGCGGTGTGGGCACCCCACGCGCGGGGCGTGCACGTCGTCGGCGACTTCAACCAGTGGGACAACACCGCCCACCCGATGCGGGTGCTGGGCACGAGCGGGATCTGGGAGATCTTCGTGCCCGATGTCTGGGAGGGCACGCGCTACAAGTTCGACATCAGCGGCCCCGACGGGCACCGCCGGCTCAAGGCCGACCCGATGGCGCGCGCGAGTGAGGTCCCTCCGAGCTCCGCCTCCGTCGTGACCCACAGCTGGCACGAGTGGGGCGACGAGGAGTGGCTCAGGGCCCGGGCCGAGCACGACCCGCACTCCGGCCCGATGAGCATCTACGAGGTGCACCTGGGCTCCTGGCGCCAGGGCGCGTCATACCGTGACCTCGCAGAGCAGCTGACCCGCTATGTGTCGCAGATGGGCTTCACGCACGTGGAGCTGATGCCGGTCATGCAGCACCCCTATGCGCCGTCGTGGGGCTATCACGTCACGGGCTACTACGCCGCAGACGCGCGCTTCGGCTCCCCCGACGACCTGCGCTACCTGATCGACCGGCTGCACCAGGAGGGGATCGGCGTGATCCTGGACTGGGTGCCCGGCCACTTTGCGACCGACCCGTGGGCCCTGGCCCGCTTCGACGGAACGCCGATCTATGAGCACCCCGACCCGCGGCGCGGCTGGCAGAAGGAGTGGGGCTCCTTCATCTTCGACTTCGGCCGGCCCGAGGTGCGCAACTTCCTGGTGGCCAACGCGCTCTACTGGCTGGAGGAGTTCCACGCCGACGGCCTGCGGGTCGACGGCGTCGCCTCGATGCTCTATCTCGACTACTCCCGCAACGACGGCGAGTGGCTGCCCAACAAGTTCGGCGGACGGGAGAACCTCGAGGCGGTGGCGCTGCTGCAGGAGACCAACGCCACGGCATACCGGCGCTCCCCTGGCGTGGTGATCATCGCCGAGGAGTCGACGTCCTGGCCCGGCGTGACCCGCTCGACCGAGAGCGGCGGCCTGGGCTTCGGGTTCAAGTGGAACATGGGCTGGATGCACGACTCGCTGGACTACATCCACCAGCAGCCGATCCACCGGCAGTACCACCACCACCAGATGACCTTCTCGCTGATGTATGCCTTCAGCGAGCAGTTCGTGCTGCCGATCAGCCACGACGAGGTCGTCCACGGCAAGGGCTCGCTGCTGCGCAAGATGGGCGGCAACGACCGGTGGCAGCAGCTGGCGAGCCTGCGCGCCTACCTCGCGTTCATGTGGGCCCACCCGGGCAAGCAGCTGCTGTTCATGGGGCAGGAGTTCGCGCAGATCGCCGAGTGGGCCGACGGCCGCAGCCTGGACTGGTGGCTGCTGGACCAGCCCGCGCACGTCGGGGTCCAGCACCTGGTGCGCGACCTCAACCTGGCCTATCGCGACACCTCGGCCCTCTGGCAGCTGGACCACAAGGAGGCCGGCTTCCAGTGGCTCAACGCTGACGACGCCGGCGGCAACACCTTTAGCTTCATCCGCTACGGCACCGAGGACGATGCCGGCCAGCGCCCGGTCCTGGTCGCGCTGGCCAACTTCTCCGGGCAGCCGCGTCAGCAGGTCCGGGTCGGCGTCCCCCGGCCGGGACGGTGGAAGGAGCTGGTCAACACCGACGCCGACTACTACGGCGGCTCCGGCGTCGGCAACCTGGGCGCGGTCGAGGCCGTCGACGAGCCCCACCAGGGGCAACCGCACTCGGTCGTGCTGACCCTGCCGCCGCTCGGCATGCTCTGGCTCGTGCCGGAGGCGGTCGAGTCTGCTGTCGTCGACTCTGAAGTTGTCGATTCTGAAGCTGTCGCGCCCGCTGTCGCCAAGTCTGCTGCCGTCGACAGCGCCACATCGCCGGACACAGCCGAGAACCACCCCTAGCCCACCGAACCATCCAAGGAGACAGCCGTGGTCCACGAACGTGCCGGTCAGCCCGCGCAGCCCGAAGACCTGATCGACGTCGCGCACCTGGTGACGGCCTACTACACGGTGCAGCCGGATCCCGGCGACATCGACCAGCAGGTCAGCTTCGGCACCTCCGGGCACCGCGGCAGCGCGCTGGACGCCGCGTTCAACGAGGCCCACATCCTGGCGACCACCCAGGCGATCTGCGACTACCGCGCCAGCCAGGGGACCGACGGTCCGCTCTTCATCGGACGTGACACGCACGCGCTCTCGGAGCCGGCGTGGGCCAGCGCCCTGGAGGTCCTGGTGGCCAACGGCGTCGACGTCCGGGTGGACAGCGAGGACCGCTACACCCCCACGCCGGCGGTGAGCCTCGCCATACTCCGGGCCAACCGGGACAAGGACTCCGGTCTGGCCGACGGGATCGTGGTGACCCCCTCGCACAACCCCCCGCGCGACGGTGGTTTCAAATACAACCCGCCCAACGGTGGGCCGGCCGACACCGACGCCACGGGCTGGATCGCCGACCGCGCCAACGAGCTTCTGCACGCCGGGCTCGACGGCATCAAGCGCGTGTCGTTCGGTGAGGCGCGCGCGGCGGTCACCGACTATGACTTCAAGGGTGCGTATGTCGCGGCGCTGCCCGAGGTGATCGACCTCGACGCGATCCGCAGCGCCGGCATCCGCATCGGCGCGGACCCGCTCGGTGGTGCGGCCGTCGACTACTGGGGTGAGATCGCGCGGGTGCACGACCTGGACCTGACCGTGGTCAACCCCCTCGTCGACCCGACCTGGCGCTTCATGACGCTGGACTGGGACGGCAAGATCCGGATGGACTGCTCCTCCCGCCACGCGATGGCCAGCCTCATCGCCACCAAGGACGCCTTCCAGATCAGCACCGGCAACGACGCCGACGCCGACCGGCACGGCATCGTCACCCCCGACGGCGGCCTGATGAACCCCAACCACTATCTGGCCGTGGCCATCGACTATCTGTATGGCGGCGCGCGCCCCCACTGGCCCTCCACCGCCGCGATCGGCAAGACGTTGGTGTCGTCCTCGATGATCGACCGGGTCGCCGAGTCGCTGGGGCGTGAGCTGGTCGAGGTCCCGGTGGGCTTCAAGTGGTTCGTGCCCGGCCTGCTGGACGGCTCGATCGGCTTCGGCGGCGAGGAGTCGGCCGGCGCCTCGTTCCTGACCCGGGACGGCCACGTGTGGTCCACGGACAAGGACGGCATCATCCTGGCGCTGCTGGCCTCGGAGATGCTCGCGGTGACGGGCAAGACCCCGTCGCAGCGCTATGCCGAGCTGGTCGCCGAGCACGGCGACCCGGCCTATGCCCGCATCGACGCCCCTGCCGACCGGGAGCAGAAGGCCAAGCTCAAGAGCCTGAGCCCCAGCGACGTCACGGCGACCACGCTGGCCGGCGAGGAGATCACCGCGACCCTCACCGACGCCCCGGGCAACGGTGCGGCGATCGGCGGGCTGAAGGTGCAGACGGCGAGCGCGTGGTTCGCCGCCCGGCCCTCGGGCACCGAGGACGTCTACAAGATCTATGCCGAGTCGTTCCAGGGGCCCGAGCACCTCGCCCGTGTCCAGCAGGAGGCCCAGGCCCTCGTCGACAGCGCCCTCGGCGGCTGACTCGTCGGCGCGCCCGCGTCGGCCCCAGCGTTCACCTGCACGCTCCAGCCGACGACACGCCGACAGCAACCGGCCCCAGAGTGCACCTGCACGCTCCAGCCGGTGCGGCGGGCGATCAGAGCGCCGATGCGCGGGCGATCAGAGCGCCGGTGCGGCGGGCGATCAGAGCGCCGGCGCGCGGGCGATCAGAAAAGGGCGCTCATCAGCGACTGACGGGCCTTGGTCACGCGCGGGTCAGTCGAGCCGACGACATCGAACTGGCCGAGCAGGTGCTTGCGGACCCGGTCGCGGTCATCGCCTGCCGAGCGCCGGACCAGCTCGATGAGGCGCAGGAACGCGTCCTCGACGTGACCACCGACCAGATCCAGGTCCGAGGCGTTGAGCTGGGCGTCGACGTCTGAGGGGTCAGCAGCCGCAGCGGCACGGACCGAGGCAGGGTCCAGGTCGGTCGTGCGCCGCATCAGGTCAACCTGGCCGAGTCCCAGCCGGGCGTCCTCGTCCTTGGGGTTGTCCTTCAGCGCCTGCTCATAGGCCGCAACGGCAGCGTCCAGGTCGCCCTTGTCGATCGCCTCCAGCGCCTCCTGGTGCAGCGGCGGCAGCTCTGCCTCCTCTTCGCCCTCCCCCGCAGCCGGGGCCTGGGCCAGGTCGACGCGTCCGGTGATCCCGTTGGTCACGGCCGCGGACAGGAACTGCTCGACGATCTGGCGCACCTGCTCGATCGGCTGCACGCCGAGGAAGAACGGGACCGGCTGGCCCTGAAGCAGGCCGACGACCACCGGCAGGGCACTCACCTGGCCGAACGCCTCCTGGAGCACCGGCGAGAGAGCCTGCACGATGCCGGGGTTGGTGGCGATGTCGACCGCGGCGACCCGGAAGCGCCCCTCGTTGGCGATGGCCTCGTCCACAAGGGTCTGCACGAAGTCCACCGACTCCGGGACCTGGTCGGTGACTAGCACGAGCACCGCGGGCACGGTGGTGCTGCCGGTGACCAGGGCGTTGAACGTCGCGTCGGTGGCCTGCACCAGCACACCGTCGTCACCGGCGGCCGCAGCGCCTGCGCCGGCCTGCGCGCCGGGGCCGCCAGCAGCACTGCCACCGGGCGCACCACTGCCCGCGGGGGCAGCGGCACCGGGCTGTCCTGGCGCCGTGGGGCGTGGGCGGGACAGTGCCGAGAGGTCGACGGCACCGCGCAGGGCGGCATTGAGCGACTGGGAGGGCTGTGTCATGCCCCTATTGTCACCCGGTTGAGCCGCCGTCGAGCAACTCGCTGCTCACGACGACCACTGTGCGAGGTGAGGTCAGCCAGCCGCTGGGCTCCTGGGTGCGCCGAGACAGGGCCGCGAGCTCAGCTGCCAGAAGCGCTGACGACCTGCTCGCGAGCGGCGATGATCTCGGGGGCACCGCCGTCCGTGCGGATGTGCACGGCGAGGAAGACCAGCGTCTTCATCTTGGCGCTGTCCGTGATCGTGTCGTCGCCGGTGAGGTGGGTGAACGCCGTCGGAGGCTTGAGGATCATGCCGCTCTTGACGTCGAAGGCGCTGGTGCGCTCGAGCACCGGGAACATGATCGCCGAGCCGTCCTCCAGCTCGATGGTGCGCAGGGTGTCCGCGCGCAGCGCGTGCGTCGAGGTCATGGTCGCCTGCTCGCTGACGCTGGCAGCCTGGGCCTCGGTGGCCTTGCGCACCTGGGGGCCATAGTCGTTGGTCCGGAAGTCCGGCCGGTCCTCGGCAAACGGGTAGTCCAGGATCTCGAACAGCTTGTCCACGACACCGCTCGGATAGTTGCTGAGCTCACCGCGGGTGTCCCGCAGGATCGTCGAGCCCTCGGAGCGCGGGTCGAACGTGCCGACCTTCGTGCCGGCGAGCATCGGCGCGCTCCACCCGATCTTCCAGTTCTCGCCGCCGTCCTGGCTCACCATCAGGTGCAGCTCGGGCAGGCCGGACTCGGGCACGGACTGCACGACCATGAAGGCGGGTGACTCACCGTCGTCCCTGCTGATCGCCAGCACGTTGGCACCGGAGGGGGCATAGTCGATGACGGGCGTCAACCCGGCGTCGCGCAGGGTGGTCGCGGCCGTCGCTGCCAGCAGCTCAGAGCCGACGAACGCCTGCTCGTTGAGCTCGGCTGCCTCGTCGACGTCCACGACCTGCGAGTCGGCGGCGGTCCTCATCAGCTGGGCCGCGACGCTCTCAGCCTCCTCCACAGAGATGACACCGGCGCCCGCGGCAGGGGCGGTGATCTTGCCGTCGTCGGTGGAGGTGGCGGCGTCACCGGTCGCAGTGCTCGCATCACCCGTGGTGGGGGCGGCGTCACCGGTGCTCGTGGCGTTGTCGCCAGTCCCGCCGGTCGTCGAGGTCGAGTCATCGGCCCCGTCGGCGGCGGTGGTCGACGAGACGGAGTCGGTGCTCTCGGTGTCGTCGGAGTCGGTGCACGCAGAGAGCACCAGGGATGAGGAGAGGGCAAGCGCGAGCGCAGCATGTGACAACTTCATAACGAAATGGTAAACCTAGGACAGGCAGGGTCACCTAATCGTCAAGCGGGCCGCAGAGGGTATGCCGAGGGTCCGGCGAGCACTCCTGAGCACGTCAAAGGGGTGATGAAGGACTCACCTGTGAGTTCCCTGGCAACGTCGCTCCAAGGCCGTTTTTGGCCACGATCCACCTGCGATCGCGTGATAGGCGCCCGCCTGCAGGCGTGCACGACCGCGCTGAATCAGAAGCGGGCCGGCTCCCGATAGACGCCCCACTCATCGCGCAGGGCGTTGCAGATCTCGCCCAGCGTCGCCTCGGCACGGACCGCCTCGAGCATGCTCGGGATCATGTTCTCGTCGCTGCGTGCGGCCGACAGCATCGCGTCGAGGGCCGTCTGCACCCGGCCCATGTCGCGCTCCTCGCGCCGGCGACCCAGCAGGCTCACCTGGTCGCGCTCGACCTCGTGGCTGACCCGCAGGATCTCCAGCTCGTGGCTCACCGACTCGGTGTGCACGTTGACGCCGACGATCTTCTTCAGCCCCTTCTCCAAGGCGATCTGGTATTCGAAGGCAGAGTCGGCGATCTCGGACTGGAACCAGCCGTCCTCGATGCCGCGCAGGATGCCGCTGGTCATCGGACCGATCGGGTGGTCGACGGTGCCGTCGGCTCTGGGGGTGCGACCGCGCTCCCCCATGCGGCGGATGGTCTCGAAGATCTTCTCCGCCTCGGCCTCGATGCGATCGGTGAGCTCCTCGACATACCAGGACCCACCGAGCGGGTCGGCCACGTTGGCGACCCCGGTCTCCTCCATGAGCACCTGCTGGGTGCGCAGCGCGACCTCGGCCGACTGCTCGGTCGGCAGCGCCAGGGTCTCGTCGAGCGCGTTGGTGTGCAGCGAGTTGGTTCCTCCCAGGACTGCTGCGAGCGCCTCGACCGCGGTGCGCACCACGTTGTTGAGCGGCTGCTGGGCGGTGAGGGAGACGCCGGCGGTCTGGGTGTGGAAGCGCAGCCACTGCGCCCGCTCGTCGGTGGCTCCATAGATGTCGCGCAGCCAGCGCGCCCAGATCCGTCGGGCGGCGCGGAACTTGGCGATCTCCTCGAAGAAGTCGAGGTGGGAGTCGAAGAAGAACGACAGGCCGGGGGCGAACTTGTTGACGTCCATGCCACGGGACAGGCCCAGCTCGACATAGCCGAACCCGTCAGCCAGCGTGAAGGCCAGCTCCTGCGCGGCCGTCGACCCTGCCTCGCGGATGTGATAGCCGGAGACGGACAACGGCTTGTAGTCCGGGATGTTCTCGGAGGTGTACTCCATCAGGTCGCCGATCAGGCGCAGGTGCGGCTCCGGCGGGAACAGCCACTCCTTCTGCGCGATGTACTCCTTGAAGATGTCGGTCTGCAGGGTCCCGTTGAGACCGCTGATGTCGACTCCCTGGCGCTCGGCCGCCACGAGATACATGCAGAAGACCGGCACGGCCGGGCCGCTGATCGTCATCGAGGTCGTCACGTCGGACAGCGTGATGTCGGAGAAGAGGATGTCCATGTCGGAGGCGGAGTCGATGGCCACGCCGCAGTGCCCGACCTCGCCCAGGCTCTGCGTCTCGTCCGAGTCGCGCCCCATCAGGGTCGGCATGTCGAACGCCACCGAGAGGCCACCGCCCCCGCGGGCCAGGATCATCTTGTAACGCTCGTTGGTCTGCTGCGCGTTGCCGAAGCCCGCGAACTGCCGGATCGTCCAGGTGCGCCCGCGATAGCCCGTGGGATAGAGACCTCGGGTGAACGGGTAGGACCCGGGCCAGCCGATGCGCTCCATCCGCTCGTCGGCCGCCTCGGCCTCGGCGCTCGGGCCATAGACCGGCTCGACGGCCATGCCGGACAGGGTCGTGAAGTCGGCGTCGCGGACCCGCCCCTTGGCTACGGCGGCGTCGAAGCGCTGCTGCCAGCGGTCGCGGCCGGAGGTGGTCTCGGGGACAGCACTGTCGCTCATGGTGCCTAGGCTACTCGCCGCCGACAGCATCGCGGTCGCGAGTGCGCACACCGTCACGGTTGGCCGGCCCGCTGACCACCCGCTCCACGCCGCGGTAGGCCAGCACGAGGCCGCAGAGCACGACCGTGACGTGCAGCAGGAGGGCCAGGGCGACACCGGTGATCACGCCCGCGCGCCAGTGCCTGCCCCAGGTCAGCCCGAGCAGCACCGGGATGCCGACCGCACCCACGCCACCCTGCAGCAGCTCGCGCCACCACACGTGCTCGCCCATCCACGGCAGCACGTCCCACACGTCGAGCAGGTCGAGGGTGGCCAGGGTCCCCAGCACCACGATCGCCGCCAGCACTCCCACGAGCAGAATCCGGGTCAGCAACCGCCGGGAGTGCCACATCGTGGTGAGCGTGACCGCCGCCCACATCAGCCACGCCCGCACCCGGCCGGTGCCCAGACCGATCATCGCCTCCCGGAAGACGAGGTCGGCCTCCGCGCGGTCGAACGGCTCCCCGTCGCGCCCGAGGGCAGGGCCGATGAAGGCACCGGGACGGGTGATCGCATCGTGCAGGACGGCCGCGGGCAGGAAGTCACCGCTCTTGGGCACCAGCCAGGTGAACAGCGCCGGCACCGAGGCCAGGTCGGTGGTGAACCGGCGCAGGTCAGCGGGCACCACGAAGCACTCCTCGTAGTGACGGCTGCAGAAGCCGATCTTGCGCAGCAGGTGGAAGTCGCGTCCGTCGACGCTGCGCAGCTCCAGGCGCAGCGGCCCACCCTCCTCAGCGTCGAAGAACTCCACCATGACTGCTCTAGTGACGCACCATGCGCAGCTCGACCAGTCCGTCTTCACGGTCGGTCGCCCTGGCGCCGTCGAGCCGGAAGTTGTTGCGTTCATAGAAGCGGATCGCCCGGTCGTTGCCCTCGGCGACCCACAGGTATGCCGACCGCTCACCCAGGACCTGCACCATCAGTTCCTGGGCCACCCCGGTGCCGAGGTGGTCGGAGACCACGTTGATCGCCCACAGCTGGGTGTCGGTGGGGGCATCCTCCTGCTCCCGGGCGGGCCCGACGCTGATGAACCCCACCAGCTGGTCGGCATGCTCCGCCACTGCGACGTGCTCACCGTTGGGGTGGTGCCCGTCAGGGCCCATCTGCTCCATCCGCCTGGCCCAGCCACTGGCGAACCGTTGCGGGGTCAGGGCGGCGAAGGCGTCGTCGTCCATCAGGCCGACGTAGGCCTCGCGCCACACCTGGCAGTGCAAGGCGCCCAGGGCGTCCACATCCTCGACCCTCGGTGGCCGGATGACGTATGCCGACTCCTCCTCAACCATGTCCCCCAACCTACGGCCAAACACCGACAGTGGCCATGAGCCACTCAGGACAGTGTCGTCAGAGGGCGGCGACGATGTCGTCGGCCGCGGCATACGGGTCCGTGGTCCCGGCCACCACCTGCTCGGCGACCGACTCCAGGTCCTGCCCGTCCCCGAGCCCGCCCATGCGCGAGCGCAGCCTGGCCAGCGCGATGGCCTCGATCTCGGCGCCCGCGCGGCGCACCCGGCGCCGGTGCAGCTCGCCGTCGGCCATCCACTCCCGGTGCTTATCGAGCGCCTCGAGCACCTCCTCGACACCCTCGTGCCGGTCCGCGATGGTCTTGACCACCGGCGGGCGCCACAGCCCGGGCTCGGTGCGGTCCCCCAGGCTGATCATGTGCCGGATCTCGCGAACCGTGTTGTCGGCACCATCTCGATCGGCCTTATTGACCACGAAGACATCACCCACCTCGAGGATGCCGGCCTTGGCGGCCTGCACCCCGTCGCCCATGCCAGGAGCCAGCAGCACCATGGTGGTGTCGGCCAGCCCGGCGATCTCGACCTCGCTCTGACCCACGCCGACCGTCTCGACCAGGATCACGTCGCACCCGGCGGCATCCAGCACGCGCAGCGCCTGGGGCGTGGTCCAGGACAGGCCGCCGAGGTGCCCGCGGCTGGCCATCGAGCGGATATAGACCTCCGGGTCCAGGGCGTGGTCGCTCATCCGGATCCGGTCGCCGAGCAGCGCCCCGCCGGAGAACGGCGAGGACGGGTCGACGGCCAGCACCCCGATCCGCAGACCACGGCCACGCAGCCCCGCGACCAGCATCGAGGTGCTGGTCGACTTGCCGACCCCCGGGCTCCCGGTGAGGCCGACGACATAGGCGTGACCGGTGTGCGGTGCGAGGGCAGCCATCACCTCGCGCAGGGCGGGGTCATGGTTCTCGACGAGGGTGATCAGGCGCGCAACGGCGCGCGCCGAGCCCGTCCTGGCCGCCTCGACCAGGACGGGCACGTCGACGTCACGACGCCGCATGTGCGCGGACTCAGGCCTTGCTCGGCACGCGGACGATCAGGGCATCGCCCTGCCCGCCGCCGCCGCACAGGGCCGCGGCCCCGGTGCCGCCTCCGCGGCGACCCAGCTCCAGGGCGAGGGTCAGGACCAGGCGCGCACCCGACATACCGATCGGGTGGCCGAGCGCGATGGCGCCGCCGTGGGGGTTGACCCGCTCCGGGTCCAGGCCGAGCTGCTTGCTGGCGGCCAGGCCGACCGCGGCAAACGCCTCGTTGATCTCGACGACGTCGAGGTCGGTGGGCTCGATGCCCTCCTTCTTGCAGGCGGCCACGATGGCGTTGGCGGGCTGGCTCTGCAGGCTGGAGTCAGGGCCGGCGACGACGCCGTGCGCACCGATCTCGGCGATCCACTCCAGCCCGAGCTGCTGGGCCTTGGCCTTGCTCATCACCACGACCGCGGCTGCACCATCAGAGATCTGTGAGGCGCTGCCGGCGGTGATGGTGCCGTCCTTGGAGAACGCGGGACGCAGCTTGCTCAGGGACTCGGTGGTCGTGTCGGCGCGGATGCCCTCGTCGGTGCGGAAGTCAACCGGGTCGCCCTTGCGCTGCGGCACCGGCACGCTGACGACCTCGTCATCAAACACGCCGTCCTCCCACGCCTTCGCGGCCAGCTGGTGGCTGCGGGCGGAGAAGGCGTCCTGCTCCTCGCGGCTGAACTCCTGGTCAGCGACGTTGGCGGCCTCGGTCAGGTTGCCCATCGACTGGTAGGTGAAGACGTCCCACAGACCGTCATAAGCCATGTGGTCGCGCATCGTGACGTCGCCATACTTAAAGCCGGCGCGGCTCTTCTCCAGCAGGTGCGGGGCGTTGGTCATCGACTCCTGCCCACCGGCGACGACCACCTCGAACTCGCCGGCGCGGATCAGCTGGTCGGCCAGCGCGATGGCATCCAGACCGGAGAGGCAGACCTTGTTGATGGTCAGGGCGGGCACATCCATCGGGATGCCACCCTTGACCGCGGCCTGACGAGCCGGGATCTGGCCCACCCCGGCGGTGAGCACCTGGCCCATGATCACGTAGTCGACCTGATCTCCGGAGACACCGGCCTTCTCGAGCGCGCCCTTGATCGCGAAACCACCCAGGTCAGCGCCGGAGAAGTCCTTCAGACCACCGGACATGCGACCCATCGGGGTGCGTGCACCAGCCACGATGACCGACACAGGGGCACCCGAGGGGGTGGGGTTTGTGGCGTCAGCAGTTGCGGTCATGGGGTCCTCCAGCGACATCGGTGGTGCACAACAGGTCTTCTCCTCATCCTAACGAGCACGGGACGGTCTCTATGCCCGGGCCATCACTGCGAGGTCAGCACTGGACTGAGCCGCTGGTCGTCACCGCACATACACTCCGGGCATGACCTTCCTGCGCACCGCGGCCCGCATCGCCCTCGGCGCCGCGATGGTCGGTGCCGGGATCGCACACCTGACCATCCAGCGCCGCGAGTTCCAGGCCCAGGTGCCGGAGTGGTTCCCGCTCGATGAGGACCTCACGGTGGTCGGCTCGGGGGTGATGGAGATCGCGCTGGGCGCCTCGTTCATCGCGCTGCCCCGGCACCAGCGGCTCATCGGTGGGCTGCTCGCGGCGTTCTATGTCGTGATCTTCCCCGGCAACATCGCCCAGTACCTGGAAGGGACCGATGCCTTCGGGCTGGACACCGACGGCAAGCGGCTCGGGCGGCTGTTCTTCCAGCCGCTCCTGGTGCTCTGGGCGCTGTATGGCGGAGGCTGGCCGCGCCGCAACCGCGAGAGCCGCGAGCCGGTCGGGTCAGAGTAGGCCACGGCACCCTTGACCGGGTCCGGACCGTCGAGTGACGGCATTGCGACCTGGCTTGTGTCAGGCGCTCACGGGCCAATGGCCCTGCAGGTGCCTGACACAGTCAGCCGCTCGTGCGGTCCAGCTCCTGGAGCAGCTCGTGCGCCGCGAGCTCGACGTCCTTGTGGCGCCACTGCGCGGCCCGGAACACGCAGGCGATGAGCGCGGACCGGTGCACCCGCCGGAAGTCGCCGAACCCGAAGGCATAGCGCGCCTTCGTCTCGCCGGTCGCCCCCTCCGTCAGACCCAGGTGCCAGCCGGCGTAGTCGTCCCACGAGTGCCGCTCCAGGTAGGCGTTCTGGGCTGCGGCATCCGGCTGCACCTCGTTCCACTCGCTGTCCAGGACATACTGCCGCGCGGCGATGAGCTCGCGGCACCGGGTCACTCCCGCCTCGTTGACTGCATAGGTGGCCATGGGACCAGCCTGCTCCCTCGCCAGCACCGCCGCACGCGCACAACCCCGTTGCACGCGTGGTGACCAGCCGGGACCGAGAGGCTGCACCTACCCGGTAGGGTCATCGAACGCGTCCAGCTCCTCCAGCGCCGCCTCCCACCGTGCCCGCCGCTCATCTGCATCCTGCTCCCACCATGGCGTGCCCCGCTCCCCCAGCCCGTGCTTGGCCAGGTCGACCCGCCGCCGCGCCGGAGCCGGGTCTTGGTCCGCCAGGCGTAGCGCACGGACCGACGAGCGCCCGCGACCCAGGTGGGACAGCAGACGCTGCGCGACCTTGGGTGGCAACGCCGGGTCCTGGCGGCGCCAGCGGCGGCCGTCGACGACCAACCAGCGCTCATCCGCTGCGGAAGCACCGCTGGACTCGACCATGGCATCGCCCCCTCACAGTTGGTTGTCCCAGGAAGTATGCCGCGCGGCGCATACGCTGAGTCCGTGGACAAGGACGCGATTGAGCAGATGCGCCAGAAGGTGGCCCAGATGTCTCCGGACGAGCTCAAGTCTGCCGTGGCGAGCATCCTCGGTGGTGGGCTGGCAGATCTGGTGGACGCGCGGCATACTCCGCCGTTGCCCACGGTGCCCGACGCCCCGGCCGTGCCGTGCGCGCTGACAGTGCGCACCGATATCGACGAGACGAGCCCGCCGGTCTGGCGACGGCTGGTGCTGCGCGGCGACCTGACGCTGGACCGGGTGCACGAGGTCATCCAGACCGCCTTCGGGTGGGCGGACAGCCACCTGCACCGGTTCTGGCCGGGGCCGGACAAGCAGCTCTGGCGCGGCCCCTACTTCCTCACCAGGTATGACGTCGACGAGGGTGAGGAGGGCATCCTGGAGGTCGACGTGCGGCTTGACCAGGTGTTGCGCGACCCCGGGGACCGGCTCTTCTACACCTACGACTTTGGCGACGACTGGACGCACACGATGCGGCTGGAGTCGGTGGACCCCCTGGCGGACACCGCCCCGCCAGCCGTGTGCACCGCAGGCCGCCGTGCCGGACCGCTGGAGGACAGCGGTGGTCCGCCCGGTCACAACGAGCTCGTGGCGGCCCACCGGACCGACCCGTCGCTGGCCGGGCTCGAGGACTATCTGCGCGACTGGGTGCCCGCGGGTTGGGACCCCGCCGAGTTCGACGCCGAGGAGGTGACCCGACAACTGTCGGTCGTCGGCCTGGCCCCGGAGGAGGTGCTCGCCTCTCTCGCTGGCGACGAGGGGGTGGACTGGCCGGTGTCGCTGGAAGGCCTGCTTGGCCTGGCGCCGCCAGCTGTGACCACCCAGCTCGCCCAGCTCTGTGCGCGGGCACGCACCGAGCACGAGGCCGAGCTGACCGCAGAGGACCTGACGGCGATCACCAAGCCCTACCGATATCTGGTGGAGCTCGCCGGCGATGACGGGATCCCGCTCACCGGCGCCGGGTGGATGAAACCGAGCCATGTCGAGCAGATCTACCGCGAGCTCGAGTTCGACGCGGAGTGGATCGGCAAGGGCAACCGCGAGGACCAGACGATGCCCATCGCCCAGCTGCGCGCGATGTGCCAGCAGCTTGGTCTGCTGCGCAAGCACAAGGAGCGACTGCTGCAGACCAGGCTCGCCCGGTCGCTGAGCTCGGACGATGACTACCTGACCGCGATCGCGTCCCGCCTGCTGCACGACAAGCACCCCTACCAGCGGGCCACCCTCGCCCTGTTCGCGATGTTCACCGCCGCGACAGGCAAGGCCGTGTCCGACCACGTCGACCCAGTCGCCGAGTTGCTCACGGCGTGCGGCCTGCGCACCGGCCCGCACGGGGTGGACCGGCGCGACGTGCTGGAGAACGTTCGGCCGCTCTGGTGCACCCTGCGCAGCGCCACCGGGCGCACCTTCCGCGACCGGGATGACCCCCTGCCCGGGGACCACCGCGCGGTCGCGCTGGCGCGGGCAGCACTCTGGCCGCACCCACCGACGACGTCCTAGACGCGTGTCGGATCCTGCTCAGCGGAAGGCGTTCGAGAGCCAGAGGCGGACATACTGACTCCATGCCGGACGACTTCGTCATCGCCCGCAACCCCGAGGAGGGCACGACGCTGCCCTACCTCCTGCGGATCCCGTGGGGGCCGGAGGGTGTGGTGCTGAAGGCCAAGGAGATGTGGCCGCGCACGGGCAAGGTCTACTGCCACCGCGCGGTCGGGTGGCCGCGTGACCCGGACATCATCGAGCAGGTGCCGGTGCGGTCCTGCGTGCGACGTGGCGCGAGCATCGACCTGGTGCTGGACCGGGGTCGGGAGAACCGCTCGCAGTTCGTGCTGACGCGGATCCGCGGAGGTCGCGAGGCGATCTTCTGGCAGACCGCGCGCATCACCAAGCAGGCCCGGCCGGCCGTGTCGATCCCGACCGCCCGCGGCTCGGGGGTGGCCGGGCTGGAGATCGTCGTGGACAGCCACGAGCGTTATGCCTGGAAGTTCGAGCACCAACAGGTCACCACCGTGCGGCGGGCGCTGCGGGCCGGGGACTACGGCGTGCTGGACGATGACCGGCTGCTGGCCTCGGTCGAGCGCAAGTCGCTGCAGGACCTCGTAGCCACGCTGACCAGCGGGAAGATGCGCTATGTGCTGGCCGACCTGGCGTCGCTGCCGTCCGCCGCGGTGGTGGTGGAGGACAGGTACTCCTCGGTCTTCAAGCTAGACCGGGTGCGTCCGGCTGTCGTCGCCGACTCCCTCGGCGAGTGTCACGCCCGCTTCCCCTCGGTGCCGATCGTGTTCTGTGAGACGCGGGCGCTGGCGCAGGAGTGGACCTATCGCTTCCTGGCAGCCGCCCTCGTCCACCACGGCGAGGAGGCTCACGTCGCGACCGAGGCCTCCGACCTGCCGTCAGCCACTCCCGCGAGCAGCGCCGAGATCCGGGAGTGGGCGCGGGCCCAGGGACTCACGGTCTCTGCCCGGGGTCGGATGAGTGCCGAGGTGCTGGACGCGTTCGCGCGACGGAGCCAGTGAGCCGCTGGTCGTCCACAGGCCGTCCTCGCAGTGTCAGTCCGGCGTCATACCCTGTGCTGTGACCGGAGCCAGGGAGGGATGCGGATGAGCCAGAACCCACGTGACCGCACGCCCTTCGTCGCTCCCGCCTGGGTGCTCGAGCTCAGCGGTGAGGACCTGGCGGAGATCTTCGGGCCGACAACTCTCAGCCGCGGGCACACCTACCAGCGCCAGGGGCGGGTCCACGCGCTGCGAGTCATGGACGACGAGCTGACCGCCCTCATCCAGGGCACGCACCCCTACCGGGCGGTCGTGGCCTGGGACCCGTTCGAAGATGCGCTCCCGGAAGACATCTCGACCGACTGCACCTGCCCGGTGGGCGACGCGTGCAAGCACGCGGCCGCCACGATCCTCGAGGCGCAGGCCATGGCGGCCAGACCGCCAGGACCGGCGGCAATCCCTGCGGCGGGCCAGGTCCTGCCCCTGCCCCACCGCTCAGCCCCGGCCCCCAGCTGGGAGGACCTCCTCGCGCCGGTGGTCGCCGAGGTCCAGCCGTCTCCGGCCGTCCAGACGTCGGCCGTCCCGCTGGCGCTGCACCTCGAGGCGAGCCGCAACACCACCAGGTTCGGCAGCGAGGAGCTGCGGCTGACGATGCGCCCGATGATCCGCGGAGCCTCGGGCGCCTGGATCAAGACCGGCTTCTCCTGGTCCGACCTGCAGCACCCCGACCACGGTCGCCGGAACGACCCGCGGCAGCGGAGCGCGCTCACCGCCCTGCTGCGCGCCCACCAGGCACGTGCCCCCCAGTGGCACCGGCTTGCCGACACGATCGGCGCCGACGCTCTCGGGCCCGCCCTGTGGCCGCTATTGCGCGACGTCGAGCAGTCCGGCGTCGCGTTGGTCACCGGCTACCAGGGCAAGGAGCGGGTGCACCTGCGGCCTTCGCCGGTGGAGTTCGTCCTCGACGTGACCCGCAGCGCCGGCGGACAGCTCCTGGTGCGCCCCGTCGTGGACCTGCCTGGTGCCGACGGGCTGGAGCTGCTCGGCACACCGGCCCACGGCCTGGTGGCCAAGGAGCGTGCCGAGCTGCACCTGGCTGCCCTGGCGCGGCCGCTCACTCCCGCCCTGACCAGGTTGCTGCACGCCCGTGAGCTGGCGGTTCCCGAGGCGGATGCGGAGCGCTTCCTCACCCACTACTACCCCGCCCTGCGCCAGCAGGCGACGCTGCGCTCCTCCGACGGCAGCGTCGAGCTCCCGGAGATCGGGCCACCACGGCTGGGGCTGGAGGTGCGCTTCCTCGACAACCACGTCACCAAGTTGACCTGGACTTTTCGGTATGCCGTGGGCCAGCAGGTCCACGCCCTCCCCCTGCTCCGGGGCACCGAGGCGCAGAGCCAGGTCGTGCGCGACCTGGTCCGCGAGGAGGAGCTGCTCGCCAGCCTCGACGTGCTCGACGGGGCGCCCGGGCTGCGTGTCTCGCTGGCGGGCAGGAGCCGGCTCGGGGTGGTCATCGACCCGGTGCTGCGTGGGTGGGCCACGGTGCAGCTCGTCCGCAACGTGCTGCCGGGCCTGCAGGAACGGGACGATGTCGACATCACGCTGATCGGTGAGCCGCTCACCTACACCGAGGCGGACGAGGCGCCGCTGGTGGAGGTCTCGACCCAGGACCTCGACGAGGACGACCTGCCGTCGGGGGCGGACGGCATACGAGAGGTCAGTCCGGACACGCAGGACTGGTTCGGCCTGGGCATCAAGGTCTCCGTGGGCGGGCAGCCGGTCCCGCTGTCCACCCTGCTGACGGCGCTGGCACGCGGCGAGGAGCAGCTCCTCCTGCCGGACGGGACGTGGTTCTCCCTTGACGTGCCCGAGTTGCACGCGTTGCGCCGGATCGTGGAGGAGGCCCGAGCCCTGCAGGACGAGGACCGGGGCGAGAGCCTGCGGATCAACCGCTACCAGGCCGGGCTGTGGGAGGAGCTGGTCAGCCTCGGGGTGGTGGCCGAGCAGAGCGAGCGGTGGCAGCGCACGGTCGGTGACCTGTTGTCGCTGGATGAGCTCCCGCACCCCGAGCCGCCAGCCGGGCTGACGGCGACGCTGCGCGACTACCAGCTCGACGGCTATCAGTGGCTCTCCTTCCTGTGGGAGCACGAGCTCGGCGGGATCCTGGCCGACGACATGGGCCTGGGCAAGACGGTCCAGGTGCTGGCCGCGGCCGAGCGGGCCCGCGAGCAGGGGCTGCTGAGCCCGGGGCGGCCGCTGCTCGTCGTCGCGCCCACGAGTGTGGTCGGGGCGTGGGTGCGCGAGGCCGAGCGGTTCACACCGGGTCTGCGGGTGGTGGCGCTGACCGAGACGGTGCGGCGCAGCGCCCGCCCACTGGCCGACACGATCGCCGGGGCGCACATCGTGGTCACCTCCTATGCGCTGATGCGCATCGACGAGCAGCACCTGACACCTGTGACGTGGAGCGCGGTGGTGCTGGACGAGGCGCAGGCGGTCAAAAACCACCGCTCGCGCACTTACCAGGCGGCTCGCAACCTGCGGGCACCGGTGAAGTTCGCGGTGACCGGCACCCCGCTGGAGAACTCCCTGATGGACCTGTGGTCGCTGCTGTCGATCTCGGCGCCGGGCCTGTTCTCCTCCCCGCAGCGCTTCGGCGAGGTCTATCGCAAGCCGATCGAGTCCGGCAGCTCTCCTGAGCTGCTGGGCACTCTGCGCCGCCGGGTCCGGCCGCTGATGCTGCGCCGGACCAAGGAGGCCGTGGCCACCGACCTGCCGCCCAAGATCGAGCAGGTGCTGCCGGTCACGCTGAACAGCGCCCACCGGCGCATCTATGACACGCACCTGCAGCGCGAGCGACAACGCATCCTCGGGCTACTGGGGGACGTCGACCGCAACCGCATCGCGATCCTCAGCGCCCTGACCAAGCTTCGGCAGCTCAGCCTCGACGTGCACCTGGTGGTGCCCGATGCCCCGGCGTCAGTGCGCCCCAGCAAGGTCGACGTCCTCATCGAGCAGCTCGTGGAGGTCGCTGCCGAGGGGCACCGCTGCCTGGTGTTCAGCCAGTTCACCCGCTTCCTGAAGGTCGTCCGCGAGCGCCTGGCCGCCGAGGGGATCGGCCACGTCTATCTGGACGGCCGCACCCGGGACCGTCCGCGCCGGGTGGCGGAGTTCACCGACGGTGACGACCCGGTGTTCCTGATCAGTCTCAAGGCCGGCGGCTCCGGGCTGACCCTGACCGAGGCCGACTACGTCTTCGTCCTCGACCCGTGGTGGAACCCGGCGGTGGAGGCCCAGGCCGTGGACCGCACGCACCGCATCGGTCAGGACCGCACGGTCATGGTCTATCGCTTGGTCGCCGAGGACACCATCGAGGAGAAGGTCGTCGCCCTCCAGGAGAGGAAGCGCGACCTGTTCGCCAAGGTCGTTGACGAGGGCGGGCTGATGGGCGCCCCGCTGTCAGCCGATGACATCCGGGGACTCCTCGAAGGCTGATACACATGAAGGTGCATGATGGTGTAGTGACCAGGACGAACATCGATCTGGACGACGAGCTCGTGGCGGCGGTGATGGCCCGTTATCGGTTGGAGTCCAAGCGCTCGGCGGTCGACTTCGCCCTGCGGCAGCTCGTGCGGGAGCCGCTGTCGCTCGAGGAGATCCTCGCAATGCGCGGCAGTGGCATCGAGGTGGACAACGAGGAGATCGAGGGCGACTGGACGGCTGACGAGTGATCGTCGACACCTCGGTCTGGATCGAGTTCCTGAGGCCAGGTCGATCATCCGCCGGTGACCATCTCGAGTCGCTGATCAGACGTCGCGAGCGCCTTGTCGTCCCTGAGACCGTGCTGATGGAGCTTCTCAGCAGCACCACCGACGAGACTGCCGCCGCCCGCCAGCGCCGGATGCTTGAGTCCTTCGAGATCGCACCGCTCGAACCGGTCGTCGACTCCCTGGCCGCTGCGCGTCTGCAGCGACAGTGCCGTCGCAGCGGCGAGGCAGTGCGCAACCTTGGCGACTGCTTGATCGCCGCCGTGGCACTGCGGCTAGCGATCCCCGTGCTGCACCGCGACCGAGATTTCGAGGCGCTCAGGACTCACTGCGGCGTGGAGACAGTCTCCCTGCTCCCGGCCTGACCTGATCGCGGTCAGCGGAAGGCGGCCTGACCGGTCAGCGCCTGGCCAATCACCAACTGGTGGATCTCGGAGGTGCCCTCATAGGTGAGGACCGACTCCAGGTTGTTGGCGTGCCGCAGGACGGGGTGCTCCAGGGTGATCCCGGCGGCTCCGAGGATGGTGCGCGTCTCGCGGGCGATCGCGATGGCCTCGCGGACGTTGTTGAGCTTGCCCAGGCTCACCTGGTCGGAGGTCAGCGTGCCCTCGTCCTTGAGCCGCCCCAGGTGCAGGGCCAGCAGCATGCCCTTGCCGAGCTCGAGGGTCATGTCCGCCAGCTTGGCCTGGGTGAGCTGGTAGGCCGCCAGCGGCTTGTCGAAGATCTGGCGCTCCCCGGCATACCGGATTGCGGTCTCGAGGCAGTCGCGGGCCGCGCCCAGGGAACCGAAGATGATGCCGAAGCGTGCCTCGGTGAGGCAGGACAGCGGGCCGGACAGGCCCTTGGCGTCCGGCAGCATCGCCGAGGCGGGCAGCCGGACGTTGTCCAGGACGAGCTCGCTGGTGACCGACGCGCGCAGGGACAGCTTCTTGGTGATCTCGGGGGCGGAGAAGCCCGGTGTGTCGGTGGGGACGACGAAGCCGCGGACGCCCTCCTCGGTCTGCGCCCACACCACGGCCACGTCGGCTACCGAGCCGTTGGTGATCCACATCTTGGTGCCGGTCAGCACCCAGTCCTCGCCCGAGCGGGTGGCGCGGGTGCGCATCCCTGCCGGGTTGGACCCGAAGTCCGGCTCGGTGAGGCCGAAGCACCCGATGGCCTCACCGGCGGCCATCCGCGGCAGCCACTCCTGCTTCTGCTCCTCCGAGCCGTGCTGCCAGATCGCGAACATCGCCAGCGAGCCCTGCACGCTGACCAGGGACCGCAGGCCGGAGTCACCCGCCTCCAGCTCCAGACAGGCCAGGCCGTATGCCGTGGCATTGGTCCCGGCGCAGCCGTATCCCTCGAGGTGCATCCCTAGCAGTCCGAGCTTGCCGAGCTCGGGGGCGAGCTCACGCACCGGCACGGTCCCGGCCTCATACCAGTCGGCGATCTCCGGCCGGATGCGGTCGTCGACGAAGCGGCGCACGGTGTCGCGGATCGCGCGGTCCTCATCGGAGATGAGGAGATCGGTGCCGAACAGGGCGAGCGGGTGCGTGGGGGGCTTGGGCTGGGCCATGGCGGGTTCTCCCTCGGGACTCGAACGAACCTAACAGCCCCGTCGCTGCACTCGCACTACGCCACCAGCCCCAACCCGCAGTCCCGCGACCTAGGCAGACGGCCTGACTGGGTGCGGGTAGTCCGCCTCGCGGTCCTGGAACGTCAGGATGTTGGGGTTGCGGATCACGCCGTCCTGGATCTCGATGGCGCGGTCGATGGTCGGCTCGGCAGCCCAGGCCTGCGGGCCGGACAGCACCGTGCGCAGGTGCGGCAGCAGCGCCTCGCTGTTGACCCACGTCGCCGAGTCCCAGAAGTAGGACGGCGTGTGGTCGACGGCGTAGTAGGTGATGTTGTCGCCCACCACGAAGGTCGGGTCCTCAAACGACGTCGGCCGGGCCCAGCTGAACCCCATGCCCTCATCGCACGACACGTCGACGATGAGGCTGCCCGGCCGGAAGGCGCTGAGCTCCTCCTCGCGCAGGAACGTCCAGGGCGCCTCCGTGTCCTGCAGGACGCAGTTGACGACGATGTCGTTGTCCGCCAGATAGCTCGAGAGCGGGACCCGGCCGTCGTTGGTCACGACCCGCGTCTGCGAAGGGTCGTCGTCATCGTGGTCGAGGTGCACGATCTGCACCGAGTGGATCGGTGAGGCGACGGCGGCGACCTTGCGGGCCGTGAGCACCCGGACGTCGTCGATGCCCTGCGCGCTCAGCGCCGTCACCGCCCCGCGGGCCGTGGCGCCGAAGCCGATGACGACGGCGCGCAGCTTGCGGCCGTAGGTGCCGGTCCGGCCCAGCAGGGCAAGCGCGTGCAGGACCGAGCTGTAGCCGGCCAGCTCGTTGTTGAGGTGGAACACGTGCAGCAGGAAGCTGCCGTCCCGGGCCCAGTGGTTCATCGCCTCGAAGGCGATCAGCGTCAGCCGGCGGTCGATCGCCTCCTGGGTGAGGACGGGGTCCTGCACGCAGTGCGGCCATCCCCAGACGATCTGCCCGTCGCGCAGCTCCGCCAGGTCCTCGGCCTGCACCTTGGGCAGCAGGATCACGTCGCACTCGACGATCAGTCGGGCCCGGGTGCGGACCCCGCCGAGGGCGCCGGCCAGCGTCTCGTCTGAGACACCGAACGGCAGGCCGTAGCCCTCCTCGACGAAGATCTGGGAGCGCAGCTCCGGGTCGATGGAGTCGACGTGCTCGGGGTGGATCGGGAGTCGGTGCTCGTTCTCCTTGCGGGAGCGAGCCATCACTCCGAGGGTCAACAGGGGACTGGCGTCAGCGCTTCTTGCCATGCAGCGCAGTCTCGATCCCTGTCGACTCTGCTTCCTTGGCCCTCTTGTCGGCCCGCTTCTCCTTGATGGACTTGCCGGACTTCTTGGTGAGCGAGTTGCGTGGTGACTTGTCGGACATATTCAGCCCCTTGATGGGGAGACCCGAAGGGTCCCGCTGACCTCACCATACGCCCAGACAGGCGAACGACCCCTCAGCGCGCGAGCCCGACCCGTTCGCCGGTGGCCAGCCACTGGCTGAGCTCGGTCTGGCGCTGGTCGAGGTCGGTGCCGTCGTGCCGTCCCTGGCGGCGGTCGCCGACGATCTGCCCGTCGACCATGTAGAGCACCCGGTCGGTGCGGGCCGCCACCCGCGGGTCGTGGGTGACCAGCATGAGCGTCATGCCGTCGGCGTTGAGCTCGGCGAGGATGTCCATGATCTCGGTGGCAGCGGTGGAGTCGAGCGCGCCGGTCGGTTCGTCTCCGAACAGAATGGTCGGGGCGTTGATCAGCGCGCGGCAGATGCCGATGCGCTGCAGCTGTCCGCCGGACGCCTCGGAGACGTCCCGGTCCGCCAGCTCGGCGACCCCGGTGCGCTCCATCAGCTGCAGCGCCCGCTCGTTGAGCTCGTCGCGGGGTGCGAGCCCGGCCAGGTAGGCCGGCAGCACCACGTTGTCGAGCAGGCACAGATTCTTGAGCAGGTGGACGTGCTGGAAGATGAACCCCATGCTGGTCAGCCGCAGCCGCGCGAGCTGCTTCTGGTTCATCCCCGTCAGGTCCTGCCCTTCGAAGCTCACGGTCCCGGCGCTGATCGTGTCCATGCCGCTGATGGTGTAGAGCAGCGTGGACTTGCCCGACCCGGACGGGCCCATCACGGAGAGGAACTCGCCGTGGTCGACCTGCAGGTCGATGCCGTGCAGGACGGTATGCCGGTCGAAGGACTTGGTCAGTCCGGTCGCCTGGAGGAGGGGGATCTGCGTGGTCATCGCGGTCACCTATTCGGTGGTGAGGGTGGAGATGCGGGCGTCGGAGATGGAGCGTGAGCTAGCGCCTGTGGTCAGGGCCACGGCCGCGAACAGCGCTGCGGGCAGCAGGACGTAGGTGAGCAGGGGGCTCACCGCGAAGGCGATGCGGCTGGTGCGCTGACCCAGCGACTCGAAGCCGCCGAACAGGCCCTCGAACATCAAGTTGAACAGCCCCTCACCCAGCGTGTTGGCCGCCACAGTGCCGACGAGGACACCCAGCAGGAGCACCAGCAGGACCCTGCTCAGGTATTGCCGTCGCAGGCCCTGGTCGTCGGCGCCCACCGCGCGCTGGACAGCGATCTGGCCAGCGTCCCGGGCCAGCAGCATCCGGGTGAACAGGGCTGTCATGAGCGCCGCGAGCGCCAGTGCCACGACGGCCGAGACGACCGCGGTGACCGTGATCTGCTGGGCGATCGGGCCGAGGGTCTGGATCCGCCACTGCTCGATGTCAGCGACCTTCGCCGGGGCGAGCTGGTCGGAGTATGCCGCGACCTTCGCCCCGCGGTCCGCCTCCGGGGCGAGCTCGACGCCGACGGTGTACCACATGATGTCGTCCGCGTCGGTGGGCAGGACGGACTTGGCGGTCTTGCCCCCGTTGGTGACGTCCTGGTAGCTGCCGACCACCGCCAGCTCGCGGACCTCGGTCCCGACCTGGACGGGGAGGGTGTCCCCGACCTGGCGACCGGCCTGGTTCATCGCCAGCAGTGACAGCGCGATCTCGGTGCCGTCCGCGGGGGCCCGCCCCTCGGCATACGCCAGCGGGAGCAGGGTGTGGTCGCCGTTCTCGACATACAGACCGACGCTGTTGCCGTCCGCGTCGACGGTGTCGTTGCGGGTGGTGACCAACGGGACAACCTCGGTCACCTCGGGGTCTGCCTCCAGCTCCTCGACGGCCCCGACGAACTGCTCGGCAGACGCTGGCTCGCTGTGCCGCAGGTCGATCCGCAGGTCGACCTGACCGGTCCCCATGTAGTTGATGAACCCGGGGGCGCTGGCGGTGCTGGCCGAGCTGATCGGCACGATGATGATGAACGTGCTCACCGCGAAGACGAGGAAGAGCAGCAGGTAGGTCGGTGCGCGGCCCACGACGTCCATCAGCCCGAGCCGGAACTGCACCGGCGCCCGCGAGCGGTGGAGCCGCATCCGGGCGCGGGACTGCCGGCCGGTGCTGCCCGCGCTGAGCGCGGTGACGGCGCTGATCTTGTTGAACCGGTGCAGCAGCACGACCACGAACAGCACGAGGACGGTCAGCACGGCCAGGGCCGCCAGGACGGGCGCCACCCAGTTCCAGATGCTCGGGACCGAACCCATGTAGCGGGTGATGTTGCGGGTGAGCAGGGGCGTCAGGGCCAGGCCGATGGGCAGCCCGAGCGCCGTGGCGATCCCGGCCAGCAGCGCGTACTTGGTCAGGTAGATCCGCTTCACCCCGCGCCCGGGGACCCCGATCGCCTTGAGGACGCCGATCTCGCGGTAGTCCTGCTCGGCGGCGGTGAGGAAGGAGAACCGCAGGCACAGCAGCCCGACGACCAGGAGCAGGGCGGCCACCAGGATCACGACCGCGGCCACCATGCCGTCGCCGATCATCGTGAACATGAGGAAGGCCGCGGAGTCGACCATCTGGCCCGCCGCCGGCATCTCGGAGTCCTGGTAGGCCTTCTGGAAGGTCGCGCTCTGGGTGCCGGGATCGGCCAGCCAGAACTCGATGAGCTGCTCGGTCTCGCCGGTGTGCTCGGCGACCTCCGCCAGGTCGACCGGTGACACCGCGAGTCGCTTCGAGCTGGTCACCGCGGGGTTCATGATCGAGTCACGGGCGAAGCCGGCGATGGTGAGCTCCTTGACGAACCCGTCAGGGGCGGTGATCACGACGGGGTCCCCGACCTCGAGCCCGGCCTCCACCTGATAGATGACCGGCAGCAGGATCGCCCCGGTCTCGACCGCGGTGATCGGCTCGTTGTCCAGGTCGAGCAGCAGGTCCCGCTCCGTGTTGGGCACCACCAGCGAGTTCTGCTGGATGTTGTCGGTCTGCACCACGCCATCGAAGAACAGGTTGGCCCCGTCGATGCCGAGCAGGGTCATGGTCTGGTGGTGCACGACCTCCGGCCGCTCGGCCACCCACTCGTCGACCTGCTCCTGCTCAAACGGCCCCACGTGCAACTGGGCCACGTGCGGGGCGTCGGCTCGCTCCATCAGGTCACTCGAGGCTCCGACGAGCCGGACCAGGGTCCCGGCGCTCGCGGTGGCCAGGACCACCGAGAGCATCATGAGCACGACGAGTATGACGGTGACGCCGCGGTTGCGGCGGAAGTCACGGACGATCATGCGGGCGTACACGACGCCTCACTCTCATGGTGTGTTGATGGGGCATGCGATGTCACTCCTGCACCACCGCGCGGAGCACGTCCACCTTGCTGGCACGGCGGGCGGGTGCGATGGCCGCGATGATGCCGACCGCCGCGGCCACCAGGAGATAGCCGGCGAGCTGGGCCACCGGCACGGAGACCTGGGTGATCCCTTCGTCGCCGAGGGAGCGGCTGATGGCCACGCCGACGAGCGTGCCGAGGGCGATCCCCGTGACGGCGCCGAGCATCGCCATGAGGACTGACTCACGGCGCACGATCGCCCGGACCTGTCGGCGGGTCGCGCCGACAGCCCTCATCAGCCCGAGCTCGCGGGTGCGTTCGAGGACGGAGAGCACGAGGGTGTTGACGATGCCGAGGACGGCGATGACGACCGCCAGGAGCAGGAGCGCGGTGACCACGCCGAGCAGCTGGTCCACCGACGCCTGGTTGCTCGCCACGAGCTCGGCAGGGTCGTTGACCACGACATTCGGGTGGTCCGCAAGCCTCTGACCGATGAGCTGCTCGGTCGCGACCAGGTCGGCACCGGGGGCGGCGGAGACCAGGACGGAACCATCGAGGGTTGACGTCACGTTGGCGGCGAAGTCCTCGAGCGAGACCCAGTGCGCAGAGCCGATGAGCGTGGTCGGCCCCTCACCCACGATGGCGGTGAGGGTCAACGTCACCTCGCCGGTCTCGGGGAAGGTGACGGTGACGGTGTCCCCGACCTCCACGCCATGGGACGCGGCCTCCCGGGTGCCCATCACCACGGCACCCGGGCTCAGGTCGATGACGCCGACAGGGTCGCCGACATCCATCACCAGCTCGAGGTCGCTCGGGTCGAGTGCGGCCACGACGGACCGGGTCCCCTCAACCTGGGCGCCGGCATACTTCAGCGCGACAACGGCGTCGAGGGCCTCCAGATCGCGCAGCGTGGCAGCAGCGGCCGGACTGATCCCCGCCCCGGTCCGGGTCAGGATGAAGTCGGCTCGGTTGCTGCCGGCCACCACCTCCTGCACCGACTCACCCATAGACGTCGCGGTCACGGTGACCGCCGCGACGACCGTGACGCCGATCGTCAGGGCCAGCGCGGTGGCTGCGGCTCGTCGTGGTGCGCGGGCGATGTTGCGGGCGGCCATCCGCCAGCTGCCGCCGCGGCGCCCGTGGCCGGCGATCCTGGCCGTGCCCTGTGCCAGGGACGGTCCAGCTAGGACCAGCCCGACGAAGGCCGTCAGGCTCGCGAGGGCGGTGAGCATCATCTCGTCCCCGACCACAGCACTCGCGACCAGACCCAGGACCCCTGCCCCCAGCACGAGCGGTCCCGCGATGCGCCGGCGCAGGCGGATGCCGTCGGTCGTCGGAGTGGAGTCCCGCAGTGCCTCGATGGGGGCGATGCGGGTCGCGGCCCACCCCGGGACCGCGGCGGCGAGCGTGGTGACCCCCACCCCGACGGCGAGGGCAGCGATGACGGTGCGTGGCTCCAGGGCTACAGCAGTGGTGGGGACCTCGATGCCGATCAGGACGAGCAGCTGTCGGATCCCGATGGCCAGACCCATCCCGGCGAGGATGCCGAGTGCCGAGGCGAGCAGTCCGATGGCTTCCGACTCCAGCAGGATGCCGCTCAGCACCTGCCGACGTGTGGCACCCACGGCGCGCAGCAGAGCAATCTCGCGGCGTCGTTGGGCCACAAGGACGTTGAAGGTGTTCCAGATGACGAACGAGCCGACGAGCAGCGCTACCGCAGCAAAGACGAGGAGGACCTGGGAGAAGACGGCCAGACCGTCCTGCATCGCCGTGGCCTGCTCCCCAGCGACCTCTGCGCCGCTGAGTGCTTCGGTCCCGGGTGGGAGCACGTCGGCGATGCTGGAGCGCAGATCCTCGGGGCGCACGTCCGACTCGGCGAGCACCGCGATCTCGTCCACCTGACCAGACTTGCCCAGCACCTGCTGGGCGGTCGGGAGGTCGAACCCGGCGAGCGTCGCACCCGCGAGGCTGTCGGAGTCGCCAAAACCGGTCACGGCGACGAGGGTGAACGTCTGGGCACCGCCGTCCGCCAGGACGATGTCCACCTCGTCACCCAGGTCGTAGCCAGCCCCCTCGGCCGAGCGCGCGTCGATCGTGACCTCGCCCAGCCCCTGGGGTGGCCGACCGTCCCGGTAGGTGAAGGCGCCGGTGAGGTCGGTGCTGGCACTCACGCTCGTCCCGAGCGTCGGTGCGCCGCCGGGCTGGATCGGTGCGCCGTCCTTGTCGAGGATCAGGGCGAAGCCGGTGACCGAGCCCTCCGCGACCGCGACGCCGGGCACCGCGGCAACAGTGTCCACGAGCCCCTGGTCGAGAGGACGGGCCTCACCCTGGAACGCCGGCTCGTCATACGCACTCGCGGAGCGGACCACCACGTCGGTGTTGCCCCTGATGCCGCTGAACAGCTCGTCGAACGCCTTGTTCATGGTGTCCGACAGCACGAAGGTCCCCGAGACGAAGGCCACGCCGATGGTGACAGCGGCCACCGTGAGGAGCAGACGGAGCTTGTGGCTGAGCAGGTTGCGCAGGGAGACCCGGAGCATCGTCAACGCCCCAGCCGCTTCATCGTCTCCAGCACACCGTCGTGCGTCGGGTCCTGGACGTCTTCGACGATGGCCCCGTCCACGAGGAAGATGACCCGGTCGGCGTATGCCGCAGCGATCGGGTCGTGGGTCACCATGACGACGGTCTGGCCCAGCTCGTCAACGGCGGAGCGCAGGAAGGTCAGCAGCTCGGCGCTGGCCCTGGAGTCCAGGGCGCCGGTGGGTTCGTCGGCGAAGACCACCTCCGGTCGGCCGGCCAGGGCGCGGGCGATGGCCACGCGTTGCTGCTGACCGCCGGAGAGCTGAGCCGGCGTGTGGTCCAGTCGGTCCTCCACATGGAGTGTGGACACGACGGTCGCCAGCCACTCCTGGTCAACCTGCCGTCCCGCAAGGTCGGCGGGCAGGGTGATGTTCTCCTCAGCCGTCAGCGGTGCAATGAGGTTGAACGCCTGGAAGACGAAGCCCAACCTGTCCCGGCGCAGGATCGTGCGCGCCGTGTCGGTCAGTGAGGCGAGGTCCGTGTCGCCGATGAAGGCGCGGCCTGAGGTCAACGTGTCGAGCCCCGCCATGCAGTGCATCAGCGTCGACTTCCCCGACCCCGACGGGCCCATGATCGCCGTGAAGGCGCCCGCGTCGAACCCGACGGTGACGTCGTCGAGTGCGGTCACCGTTGCCCCGCCCACACCGTAGGTCTTGCGGGCCCCCTCCACGCGTGCCGCGATCGTCGCGACATTCGGGACACTTTCCGTAGTCATGCTGCTGGTCATGGTCAACACCTCTGTGAATGGTGCACAAGGGGCAAGGAGGACGATGGGTCGCCAGCTGCGCCACTGCCGTCACGCGTCTCGGTCGTGCGCTGGAGATATGCCCAGCAGGCGGCCAGGCTCGCCAGCACCACGATGGAGACCATCACGGCCACGGGCACCGCGTCGCTCTCACCAGCGCCAGTCATCAGCAGCATCGCCGCGATGATGCTGCTGCCCATCAGGACCGAGAAGGCTAGCCACGGTCCCAGCCAGAACAGGCCCGCCTGGTGCTGCCGCAGGGCGGCGACACCGGTGGCGATGAATGCCGGCAGGACGAGCGCCAGGTCGATCACGTGGATCGGGTTGACCCACAGCCCCGCCTCGGTCAGGCTCGCCGGGGGTTGGCCCGTCACCAGAGCGGGGACCAGCTCGCTCAGCCACAGCGCGGCGAACAAGACCCCGGTCACGATCAGAGTCCAGGCCGCGACCGTGCGGACGCGCCCCGTGGGATAGCTGAGGGCCCCACGGCGCACCGGACCAACGTGGGTCACGACAGCCCACGAGCTGAGACCCAGGACCGCGACATACAGCAGGAACAGGTAGTTGAGGTGGATGGCCATCGCATAGATGGTGAACGCGTAGATGAGGTAGAGCAGGGTGCCGAGCCAGAGCAGGCCCGCACGGGTCGAGCCGCGGCGATAGCGGATGGCGGTGACGACGAGCACCAGTCCGGCCAGCAGGTTGCCGATGTCCTGGCCCTGAGCCTGCAACGTCCAGTTCTGCGTCTCCTGTGCGTAGACACGGGGGTCGACAAGCCCGGCGATGCTGCAGGCCACCACCAGCAGCGCGATCAGCCCCGACCACGCCAGCGGACCGGTCCACGCACGCGTCGCTGCCGGACGGACAGCCATTCAGATCACCTCTCCTGACTACTACACAGCGTAGCAGTAAGCCCTTCCTCTGCAGGCCACGGCCCCTGTGGCATCGGTCACTTCACTGCCCAACACCGGTGTCCACGACGGTCGCCGGTCGGTTCAAGGTTGGCCCAATGCCGCAGTGGGTTTGTCGACCACTTTGCGAATTGTTGACGGACTCTTGACCCCGAGCACTGAGGTCACTACGGTCCTCAGCAGGCACGACTGGGGTCTGGGACGCACGGTCACGGACCACGGCCACAACGTCGGGGAACGGAGTCCAGGTGTCGGATAGGGAGGGACAGCCCTCGAGCGCCCACGCAGGCCGTGGGGCCGACGAGCAGGCACGACGGGCGGCCTCACGCGTCGAGAGGCTGAGGGCGCAGTTGGCCTCCGCAGAGCGCCAGCAGCAGGCGTGGGAGGCGGGTGGCGAGGGAGAGCGGCTCGTCGCCCGAGCCCTGCGCGAAGCCTGTTGGCCCGCGCTCCATGACCAGGCCTGGCCAGGGCGCCCTCGGGCCAACATCGACCATGTGGCGCTCTCCTTGTCACGCATCTGGATGATCGACGCCAAGCACTGGTCCGGCGATGTCACGATCCGGCAGGGCGTGCTGCGGCAGAACGGCTATCGCCGCACCGACTATCTCGAGAAGGCGCGGGACGCGGCCGAAGCCATGGCCTCTGTCCTGCCGGCTGCCAGCCCGCGGGTCGCGCCGATGATCTGCCTCACTCAGTCTGGCCGTGACCTGCCCGCCACGCTGGTCGACGGAGTCATCGTCGTAGGCGTGACGCATCTGTCTCGGGCGCTGGGCCCTGCGCCCGAGGAGTATGAGGAGCTGGCAGGCCTCGTGGCTGACGTGCGGGAGTCACTCCACCGTGAGGCGGTCGGACCGCCACGTCACGGGGCGGTCCGCGCAACAGGGGGCAGACCCGTGACTCCTCCTTTGACCTCGACAGCCACCTCTCGGCGCACGCCATCTATGTCACTCCCCTCTCAGGCCACGCGACTGGCGCCCTGGGGGTTGAGGGCGCGGGCTACGGTGGTGGACTGGGCACTCATGGCACTTCCCCTGATCGCAGCGAGCACGGCGTCACCCAGCGGCGACCTGGACATGATCGGCGGCTGGGTCTGGCTCCTCATCTTCGTCTTTGCCTGGATGAACGGACGTCATGGGTCTCCGGGCAAGAGACTGTTCGGCCTGCGCGTGGCTCGAGCCAAAGATGGGACGCGGCTGGGTGGCTGGCGCGGGCTGCTGCGTGGGTTCCTCCTCTTCCTCACGCTGCCTGCCACCGCGGGCCTCCTGTTTGTGATCTCCCTCCTGTGGCCACTGGTCGATCGACGCAAACAGACCTTGCACGACAAGGCGGTTGGCGCAGTTGTGACAGTCACGCGGCCGGTCGGGATGTAGGGCACGCGCTCCGCCTCAGCGGCCGCAGACCATCGGCGCACCCATCAAGCCCGGGTGAGCACCTGCTCGATCTCGCGCACCCGGGCGGTGAACTCCTCCACGTCGTGGTCCTGATGACCCGCGGCCTGGAACGCCTCCTCGAGCAGCCGGACCTGGGTCAGCAGCCGGGCCCGCAGGGCACGGTCGCGGGCGCGGCTTCCGACCCGCTGGACCAGGTCCAGCGAGACGTGCATGACCGAGGGTGACTCAGCGGCATACCAGCGCATGTGGTCCAGCACGGTGGAGGTGAGGTCGACGGCCGCCACCTGCGGTGCGTGCACACGCAGGGTGCCGTGGGCGTCGTAGCGGCGGGTCGAGGGCAGCTCGCGCTGTGCCAGAAGTGACAGTCCGGAGGACAGGTCGTCCAGAGCGTTGATGGCGGTGAACGGGTCGTTGATGCCGGGGGAAAGAGCGCGGACCGCGAGCTCGGTCAGCTGCTGGACCGCGAAGGAGACGTCTTGGTAGGGGTTGCGGGCGTCGTCGATCTGGACCGCCGCGCGCAGCGCGTCGACGGTCTTCTTGTCGT
Source organism: Ornithinimicrobium cryptoxanthini (assembly GCF_023923205.1). NCBI lineage: Bacteria > Bacillati > Actinomycetota > Actinomycetes > Micrococcales > Ornithinimicrobiaceae > Ornithinimicrobium > Ornithinimicrobium cryptoxanthini. Next base: position 2,960,390 of record NZ_CP099490.1, read on the forward strand.
CGCTGCTCAGGGCGTGCACTCTGGCGAGCACGGTGTCCTCCAGCACGTACTGACCAGGTCGGACGCACAGGTCGACCAGCACGTCCGCGTCCCGGGCCGCCTCCACCAGGTCCTCGCCGCGCACCGAGGTCACGTAGCCCGGCCGGCCGGCGTCGACCGGAACCGCGTCCTCGGCGAGGAGCTGGTCCAGCTCGTCGTCGTGGTGCGCCGGATGCTGGTCGACCTCGTGCTCGTCGCGGCCCACCTGCTCGGGATAGAGCCGCTCGACGGTGTCGCGCAGGTCGGTGCGCACCCGACGGGCGATCGTGGAGATCTGGATGGAGTCGGAGATGTGGTGGATGAAGTAGATCAGCACCGCCACGTTGAGCACAGCCAGGACGACCGCGAAGTTCACCGCCAGGTGCGGGACGAACACCTCCGCGTCCGGGCCTCTCGTGTCGCCCAGGACACGGATCGAGCGCAGCACCAGGAGGCTGTAGAGGAAGGTCGCGACGTAGACGCCGAGCACGGCCTGGTTGCCCCGGTCGGCCATGAAGTTGCGGATGAGCCGCGGGCCGTAGGTGGAGGAGGTGAGGGCGAGCACCGCCATCGTGATGGAGAACGTCGTGCCGGCGACCGCCAGGGAGGAGCCGGCGATGGCGCCGAGGATGTCCCGGCTGCCACTCTCGCCGACCCTGTAGAGGAACGCGTCGGCCCACCCTGGCAGGGACAGGCGCCAGACTCGGTCGGACCAGATGAGCAGCTCTGCCAGGATCACCGCAGCCAGGCAGAGCAGGGCAGGGACGAACCAGAAGCGTTCCTTGAGCCGCTGCAGCAGGGTCATGGACCCACCCTGTCAGGGCTGATGCGCCACGCACGTCAGGCGGGCCGTGCAGGCCCAGCGGCAGCGCAGCGTCCAGGGGGTTGAGCACCTGGACCGTGCGGCCTGCCCCCCTGCACCCTTGACGTCTCGAGGACAGAATTGTCGCAGGAGGTGGGTTCCTCGTGGATGTCCGTGTGTTGCTGGTCGACGACCAGCCGAGGTATATGCAGGCGCTGGCGTCCGTGGTGGGAGAGACGGTCGGTTTCACGGTCGTGGGGCAGGCTGGCACGGGCGAGGAGTGCCTGCGACTGGCCCCGACGCTGCGCGCGGATCTGGTGCTCCTGGATGTGAACCTGCCCGGCCTGGACGGCGTGGAGGTGGCACGCCGGCTGCGGGGTGGCGACGCACCACCCGTGGTGGTGCTGCTGTCGACGTATGACGAGGAAGCAGGCGAGCGCTTCGTCGTCGAGTCGGGGGCGAACGCCTACGTGACGAAGTCGGCCTTCGCACCCGAGCTCCTGACTCGAATGTGGGCGCGGTGGTCAGCCTGACTCATCCCCCAGCTGGTTGACGAGCCAGGCGCACCCCGGTGGCCGCCCTCTCGGTCGCCGGGAGGGAGACCGTGACCACCGTGCGGTTCTCCGACGCGGTCAGGGCGATGGACCCTCCGGCCGCGTCAACCCGGTCTGTCAGGTGCCGGAGGTCGAGCTCAGGGAATCGGCCCTCCCCCGACACCTCAACCGACAGCTCGCCGTGCCACACCCCCAGGCGGACGCTGACCGGCTGACCGAGTTCGCCGGCAAGCTCGGCCACACAGAAGTACGCAGCTGCTTCAGTGCGCGCGTCGAGTCGTCGACCGGCATCCCCATCAGCCGCGAACAGCTGCCCCGAGGTGTCCGCACGGGCCAGGAGAGAGCGGAGCGCCGCGGGCAGTCCGGATCGGGCGAGCTGGGCCGGGAACACCCCCCGCGTGATCTCGCGCAGGGCCTCGAGTGCACTGGTCACGGAGGTCACCAGCGGTTCTAGCTGTGCGGGACCGAGCGGCACGTGGTCCGCGCTCTCGGGACGGGACAGCCGGCGGAGCCGCTCCGGCATGGCCTCCAGGTGTGGGATGACCTGACCGGCTATCGCCCGCTGGAGACGGCTTCGCTCGGCGTCACCGGCGTTGATCAATCGACGACGGGACTGCGCCAGCTCCTCGGTGCGCTCACGAAGCTGCTCCACCTGGCCGGACAGCTCGGCCGTCAGCCGCGCGTTGCGGAAGGCCAAGCCGGCCTGGTCGGCAAGGTCGACCACCAGCCGATGCTCACGCGCCCGCAGCGGGTGTCCGGGTGCCATGGCGACCGTCACACTGCCCAGTCGCAACCCGCCGTGCACGATGGGCACCTCGATCGTCGATCCGCCCGGGTTGTCCAGACCCTGCTGCGGCCACCGGGCGAACTGGTCCTGCCCGTGCTCCACGTCCAGTCGCACGACCGCGTGGTGTGCGTTGACAGCCTGCGCGGTGGCCTGCGCCATGGCGGGCAGCAGCCCCGCCGGGTCCGGGCGCTCACCGAGTCGGAGGCTGAAGCTCGCGAGTGCCTCATATGGGGCGGCGGCTTCACCGAAGGCCACCCGGTCAGCAGCCCGGAGCACTCTCCCGCGCAGCGGCTGGAACGCCGTGGCCACGACCGCGGTCGCCAGCAGTGAGAGCCAGAAACTGCCGGTGCCCCCGCTCACGACCGACCCCGCCAGCACCACGACGAGGACGTAGCCGGCAGCCGCCACCACGGTCGCCAGGGCAAGGACGAGAGCCCTGTTGATGATGAGGTCGATCTCCAGCAGACGGTGCCGCAGGACGGCGACGGCCACACAGATCGGGACAGCGATCTGGGCCAGCCGCAGCGGCAGACCCGCAATCCAGGTCCCTTCTTCACCCTGCAACCGCGGGACCACGAGAACGACGACGACGCCGACGGCCAGGAACGTCGCGGAGGAGGCGATCCACAGCAGCTGCCGTCGGGCGTCGTCCCGCGCGCGCCGCAGCCTGACCAGCAACGACACGGCGGAGGCAATGAGACCGGCAGCGACCAGCAGGTAGCCGACGGTGAGTAGGACAGTCGCTGTGGTGCCGCCCCCGTACTGCTGCCCGACGACGAACTCGGCTGGCGGGGTGAACAGTGACCCCAACGTGTGCAGCACCAGGCCCGCGACCGTGGCCCGGACGGCCCAGCGCCACCGCGGTGACAGGAGATGACCATCAGGGGCAATCAGGAACACCATGATGAGCGCCACGAACGCGGGCCAGCCCAGCAGCGGCGCCGCCCACGCGCTGAGGTGCGCCCAGCGCGGGCTCCCGGGGCCGTCTCCGTCCAGGACCCAGATGCTGTAGGCCTCACCGGCCATGGTCACCGAGAGCAGGCTGGCGACGCTCAGCAGCCACCCGACCCGCTGTCTGGGGTCGTGCGACACGATGAGGGCCCCCATCAGCGCGCACCCGAGGCTGGCCAACGGGGTCAACGGCCAGCCGTGGTCCGCCCACGTGGCCTCGCTCAGCAGCGACCGGTGGGCCGCCGTGAACACCGTGTCGAGGACGATCGCCACCAGGGTGATGCCGACGACTGCCCAGGCCAGGCGGCGCCTCACGCTGGCACCACCGGGCGCAGGGCGGGCGCGGTCGGTGCCGGATCCAGGCACTCCTCACAGGGCACTCGTGCGGTCACGCTCGTCCCCCCACCGGGGCGCGAGGAGACGTCGACGGTTCCGCCGACCGCGCTGAGCCGGTCGGCCATGTTAAGGAGACCACCCGAGCCTGCCTCGGCGAGGAGCAGCTCGCTGTCGAACCCCACGCCGTCGTCGACCACGGTGAGCGACCAGTGGTGCTGGTCCTCCTGCACCACCTCCACGCTCACGTGGTCGGCACCAGAGTGCTTGGTGGCGTTCTGGACCGCCTCGAGTGCGCAGAAATACAGTGCTGCCTCCACCGGCGCCGGCAGGCGCCCCAGCGGGGCGGGGTGCACGGTGACGGGGGTGGGGCTGGCGGCGAGGGCGGAGCGCAGGGCGACCAGCAAGCCGGCCTCCTGCAGCAGCGTGGGGTAGATGCCACGGGACAACGAGCTGAGCGTCGCGATGGTCTCCAGCGCCGCATCCGCCTGCGACGCCAGCAGCTGCGCCGCGCGTTGTGGGGAGCTTTCTGCAACTGCCTGGGCGAGGCGCAGGTTGACGGCCAGCGCGACCAGGTGCTGCTGGGCACCGTCGTGCATGTCCCGCTCCAGGCGCCGCCGCTCCGCGTCCTGCGTGTCGACCAACCGCTGCCGGGAGGCGCGCAGGTCGTCGGCATGACCCACCAGCTCATCGTGGCGGGCTTCGAGCTGGGCCTGGAGCGCTACCAGGCGCAGGACGAGACCAGCCTGCCCCACGAGCCCGGCGAACAGCCGTTGCTCCACCGCAGTCAGCGCAAGTCCAGGACGCTCCTGCAACCGCAGCACCCCCAGGAGCTGACCGTCGTGCCTGACCTGCATGGACCGCCGTCCGGCCTCCTCGGCACCGGCCTGGCCCGTGAGCTGCACGGATGGCTGCCTGGTGTCGGTGCCGGCGTCGACCGGCCAGGTGCCGGCCAGGGTCAGCCGACCGGCGACGACCAGCCAGACCTGCGCCCACTGCGCACCGGTCCCCTCCGCCAACAGCTTCGCCATCCGACCGGGCAGCCCATCTGTGGTGCCGCCCGTGGTGAGGTCCTCGGAGAACCGGCTCAGCACGTCATACGGTGTGGCGACGCTGTGGTGCCCGGCCCGGGCCACGCTCCGTTCGAGCGCTGCCTGCACGGGCGCGAACAGCAGCGCAACGACCACGGTGGCCAGCACCGACAGCAGCACGGACGGTGAGTCTGTGCTCCCGATGAGGACGCCGCCCGCCAGGACCACGACGACATACACCCCGACGACGAGCCCGAGCAGCACCGCCATGACGGCCAGCCGCCCGACCCAGGGGTGGCGCAGGCGGGGTAGCACGCTGCGGGTCCGCATAAGGCAGTGTGCTCCTCTGCGCGCCCCACGGGAAGGGGGCCGTCCCGAGCCCGGACTCGCGGCTGCCCCCACTGCGTCGCTCAGCCTCCCGACAGCAGGCTCAACGGCCCGTGCCGCTGGCCTCCAGGTAGGCCAGGACCGCGCTGACGCGACGGTTCACTGCACGTTCCTCGACGAGCCCAAGCTTCTGGAAGACGGCTCCGATGTGCTTCTCCACGGCACGATCGCTCATGAACAGGACCTGGGCGATGGCAGCGTTGTTGCGGCCGGTGGCCATCTGCTCGAGGACCTCTCGCTCCCGGTCGGTCAGGCCGAGAAGCGGGGCGTCGGCGCCTCGGCGGGCGAGCAGCGCTTCCACCACCGATGGGTCCAGCACGGACCCGCCACTGGCGACCTGGTGCAGGGCCCGCGCCAGCTCGTCGAGGTCTGACACCCGTTCCTTGAGCAGGTAGCCCATGCCGGCCACACCGTCGGCGAGCAGCTCGAAGGCGTAGTCCTCCTCGACATACTGCGAGAGGACGACGACACCGGTGCCCGGATGCCGGGCGCGGATCTGCTTGGCCGCCTCGATCCCTTCCTTGGTGTTGGTGGGAGGCATCCGTATGTCGGTGAGCACCGCGTCAGGTGAGTGCAGCTCCACGGCACGCAGCAGGCTGGGCGCGTCACCGACGGCGGCCACGACCTCCAGTCCGTCAACCTGCGCCAGCAGTCCCGAGACCCCTTCCCGGACCAGGAAGTTGTCGTCGGCGAAGACGACCCGCAGCACCATGCCAACGACTGTAGGCCACAGTGACCGCCGGCCGTGGGGTCACCCGCCCGCGCACGGGGGGCTGGCCCACCGGGTCGTGCTGCCTGCCCCATCGTGTCGCAGCACCGCAGTTCGTAGCGTCAAACACGACAAGCCAACCGCGCGCACCAAGGCACGCGTCGACCACGACAGGACGTCACCATGGCACACACCGCACGCACACCCTCGACCGTGTCACCGCACGGTGACACGGCCCCGGTGATGAACGCCATCGTTCACACCCGCTACGGGACCGACCCCTCGCAGGTCCTCAAGCTCGCCACGGTGAGCCGGCCGGCACCCGCCGATGACGAGGTGCTGATCCGCGTCCGCGCTGCCAGCGTCGACCGCGGCACCTGGCACATCATGGCCGGAGTCCCCTACCCCATCCGCCTCGCCGGGTTCGGACTGCGCGCGCCCAAGCACCTCAACCCCGGCCGCAGCCTCGCGGGCACCGTCGCGGCCGTGGGGCGGGCCGTCAGCACGTTCACCCCGGGGGACGAGGTGTTCGGCACGTGTGACGGATCGTTCGCCGAATACGTGTGCGCCAAGCCGGCCAAGCTCGCGCTCCAACCGCCCGGTGTCTCCTTCTCCGAGGCCGCGGCGGTCCCCGTCTCCGGCGTCACCGCGCTGCAGGCCGTGCGCGACCACGGGCGGGTTCACACCGGCCAGCACGTCCTGGTCATCGGTGCCTCCGGCGGAGTGGGCGGGTTCGCCGTCCAGATCGCCAAGGCCTACGGGGCCACAGTCACCGGCGTGGGCAGCTCAGCCAAGCTCGACCACGTCACCGCCCTGGGTGCCGACCACGTCATCGACTACACGACGACCGACTTCGCCAGTGGTGAGCAGCGCTACGACGTGATCCTCGACATCGGCGGCAACCGGACGCTCACCCACCTACGGCGCGCGCTGGCCGCACGCGGAGTGCTGGTCCTCGTCGGAGGCGAGACGGACGAACGCTGGCTCGGCGGCATGGGCCGCACGGTGCGCGCCCTGATGCTCTCCCCGTTCCTGGGTCAGCAGCTCGGGTCGTTCATCGCCTCGGAGAACGCCGAGGACCTCGAGGTGCTCGCGGGGATGCTCCAGACCGGCCAGGTGAGGCCCGCCATTGACCGGACGTACCCGCTCGCCGAGGTCGACGCCGCCATCACCCACCTGGCTGACGGCGCAGCACGCGGCAAGACCGTCGTCGCGTTCTGACCCCCCACCAAAACATCGCCTCACCCACCCAAGAAAGGTCGGCTCCATGATCGTCATCGAGCAGCTCACCAAGAAGTACGGCACCACCATCGCCGTCGACGACGTCAGCTTCACCGCCGCCGCAGGACGGGTGACCGGCTTCCTCGGGCCCAACGGCGCCGGGAAGTCCACCACCATGCGGGTGCTGGTCGGGCTCACCCCCGCCACCACCGGCACCGCCACCGTGCACGGGCGCCGGTTCGTGGACTTGCCGAACCCTGGCCTCGAGGTCGGCGTGCTCCTCGACGCTTCAGCCCAGCACGCCGGCCGCACCGGACGGGAGACGCTCGGCGTCGCCGCACAGTTCATGGGCCTGCACCGGCGACGGGTGGAGGAGATGCTCAACCTGGTCAGCCTCACGCCCACCGAAGCGGACCGGCGCGTCCGCGACTACTCCCTCGGCATGCGCCAGCGGCTCGGCATCGCCGCAGCACTCATCGGTGACCCGCAGGTGCTCATCCTCGATGAGCCCGCCAACGGGCTGGACCCGGCCGGCATCCGCTGGATGCGCGACCTGCTGCGCGGCTACGCCGACCGCGGCGGCACCGTCCTGCTCTCCTCCCACCTGCTCCACGAGATCGAGGTCATCGCCGACGACATCGTCATGATCGGCCACGGCCGGATCGTCTCCCAGGGCGCCAAGTCAAAACTGCTGCACGCGGCCGGCACGCTCGTGCGGGCTAGCGACCTCCCCGCCCTGGAGCGGGCCCTGACGGCGTGGGGACTGACGGCAAGCCCGTCGCGAGACGGCGCCCTGCACACCGACGCCGACGCCACCCTCGTGGGCCACGTCGCGCACCAGGCGGGGGTCGCTCTCAGCGAGCTCCGAGCCGCCGACAGCGCCGGCCTCGAGGACATGTTCCTCGAGCTCACCTCCACCACCCAGCGAGAAGGAGTGCTGGCATGAGTGCCATCCCAGCCGACATCGTCCACACCCCCCACGTCGCGATCCCCCGGATCCCCCTCACCAGGGTCGCGGCCGTCGAGCTCCGCAAGATGTTCGACACCCGCTCCGGTTTCTGGCTGATCGCCAGCATCGCCATCTCCGCAGTCCTGGCGACGATCGGCGTCATCGTCTTCGCGCCGGAGGACCAGCTCACCTACTCCACGTTCGCCACCGCGATCCGCTTCCCCGTGGTGGTCATCCTGCCCCTCATCGCGATCCTCGCCGTCACCGGTGAGTGGACCCAACGCACCGGCCTCACGACCTTCACCCTCGTGCCGCACCGGGGCAGGATCATCGCCGCCAAGGCGACCGCCTCCGTGGTCATCGCCATCGCAGCGATGGTCGTGACCTTCGCCGTGGGCGCGCTCGGCAACCTGGTGGCCGGCGCCGTGACGGGCGCGCCCATGGTCTGGGACGTGACGACCACCCAGGTCCTGTACTACGTCCTCGGCATGATCCTCAGTCTCCTGGTGGGCTTCATGCTCGGAGTGCTCATCCGCTCCTCCACCGGCGCGCTCGTCGCCTACTTCGCCTACACCTTCCTGGTGCCGACGCTGTTCGGCCTGCTGGCGACCTACCAACAGTGGTTCCACGACCTGCAGCCCTGGATCGACATGCAGTTCGCGCAGAGCGGCCTGTTCATCTTCGAACGGTCCCTGACCGGCGAGCAGTGGGCCCAGATCGGCGTCAGCAGCACACTCTGGCTCCTCATCCCCCTGCTCCTCGGACTGCGGTTCGTCATGCGAGCCGAGGTCAAGTAGCCGCCACAACCTCCGAGTCCCCTACTGGCTTTATCACTCAGACAGCACATTCCAAACGAAGGAGCACATCATGGATTCTCAGAAGCGCCTCGCCCGCACCGCGGGGTTGTACTACCTGGTGGTCGCCGTCCTCGGCGCCTTTGCGCACGTGGTCCGGGCTCTGGTCTACGTGCCGGGCGACGCCGCGGCCTCGGCGGAGAACATCGTGGCCAAAGCCTCTCTGGTCAACTACAGCTTTGTCGCCGACCTCGTGCAGGCAACGTTCCTCGTGTTCGTCGTCATGACGCTCTACCGGCTGTTGCACCACGCGGGCAAGAACGTGGCCCGCGCGATGGTCATCTTCGTCGTCATCGCGGTCGCCCTCATCTGCCTCAACATGGTCCACCAGCTCGGCGCGCTCCTGGTCGCCACCGACTCCGCATACGCCGCGGCGTTCGACTCCCAGGGCTCGGAGGCACTGGTGCTGCTGATGCTTGACCTGCAGCACTACGGCTACCTCATCGCACAGATTTTCTTCGGGCTGTGGCTGTTCCCGCTCGGGCTTCTCGCTATCCGTTCCGGGATGTTCCCCCGCCTGCTGGGCCAGCTCCTCATGGTCGCCTCAGTCGGCTACCTCCTCGACGTGGCGCTGCAGTTCCTCGCCCCCGAGTTCGCCGATGCAGTCAACCCGGCGCTGGTCACCCTGTTCGTGGTCGCCGAGGGCGCGCTGCTTGTCTACCTGCTGGTCCGAGGCGTGCGAACTATGCGTCCCGCCGAACAACTCATCGCCGCGGCCTGAAGTCAGGAACCCATCATGCTCACCACAACGAAGCCACAACGCATCCACGACCAATCCCTGCGACCCAGAGTGGCTGTCGTGTTGGCGGCCGGCCTCCTGGTCGTGACGGCATTCCAAGTCGCCCTCACGTTCGGTGCACCGTTCGGCGCTGCTGCCCTGGGAGGCACGAACCCCGGGCAACTCCCCGACAGCTTCCGGCTCGTGACCGGGTTCTCCACTCTTGTGTGGCTCTTCGCCACGCTGCTTGTGCTGGCTCGTGGAGGGCGTGCCCTCGTTCCCTTGCCGGAACGTGTCTTCCGGGTGGGCACCTGGGTGCTGGTGGGCCTCCTGGGCCTGGGGGCGCTGATGAACTTCGCCTCATCCAGCCCCTGGGAACGCTTCGGCTGGGGACCCTTCACCCTCGTCATGTTCACCCTCTGCCTTGTCCTCGCGCGAAGTGGCTTGCCCGGTCACCCGACCCGGCAAGCCGGGCCGCCGCGACGGGAGTCATGATCGTGGTCCGTCACGGCTACCCCGCTCTTCACCGGCCGATACCCATAAGGTCCGACAAAGCAGCCCTGCCCAGGCCCGAACGGACGCCACCTGGCGACCTGGCCTACTACGACGTAGTGGTCATCGGCGGAGGAGCCGCGGGCCTGTCCGCGGCGCTGGTCCTCTCCCGCGCCCGCCGCAAGGTCCTCGTGGTCGACGCCGGCGCGCCACGCAACGCCCCCGCCTCCCACATGCACGGCTACCTCTCGCGGGACGGCCTCCCACCTCATGAGCTCCTCGCGGTGGGGCGTGATGAGGTGACGCGATATAGCGGCGAGGTTGTCGCGGGCACGGTCACTGACCTGGTGCCGGACGGCCGCAACGGCTTCTGGGTGCTTCTCGGCGACGGGCAGCGGATCCCAGCCCGGCGCCTGCTCGTCACCACTGGTCTTCACGATGAGCTGCCCGACATCCCCGGCCTGTCCGATCGGTGGGCTCGCGACGTGCTGCACTGCCCGTACTGCCACGGGCACGAGGTCCGCGACCGCCAGCTGGGCGTCATCGGCGGCTCTCCAGGCGCGGTGCGTTACGCCCAGATCGTGCGCCAGTGGACCCACGACCTGGTCTACTTCACCCCACCCGACCTCCTCACCGCCGCTGAGCGGTCCGAGCTCGTCGCCCGGGCCATCAGGGTCAGGGAGGGCACGGTCGCGCAACTCGTCATCGAGGATGACCAGCTCGTCGGCGTGCAGCTGAGTGACGGCTGCGTCGTGCCTCGTGATGCGCTGTTCGTCCCGCCTCGCTTCGTGCCTCACACCGGCCTCCTGGCCGGCCTCGGCTGCGAGGTCAACGACGACGGTTGGGTGACCACCGACGCCACCGGCCGCACCAGCGTCCCCGGCATCTGGGCTGCCGGGAACGTCGTGGACCCCCGCGCGCAGGTCATCACCGCCGCGGGAGCCGGCTCTGCATCGGCCATCGCGCTGAACGCAGACCTTGTCGAGGAAGACGTCCGCAACGCCGTCCGCGACTTCCACCGCGACGTTGCGTCCTGAGAAACACCGTCTGGCGCTGGTCGTCGTCGACCCGGGCGGGATCATTCGACGAGTGCCACGCGCGCATCTGGTGACGGGGTGGCGCACACGGCAATGGAGCACCTTGTCCGAGTGCTTGCTGGCGACCTGGGGCAGACCTCCGACAGCGCCACTGTGCGCATTGCCGCAGAGGCCCTTGCGACCGAGAGTGGTTTACCGTGGTGTGACTACGTGTAGTCATGGAGGTGCGCTGTGACAGTCAGTGATGTTCCCCGGTCTCTTCGTCTCCCGGTGGATGTTGACGAACGACTCTCACGGCTAGCGGCAGCCACGGGACGGTCGAAGAGTTTCTACCTCCGCGAACTGGTCACCGCTGGGATCGATGACCTGGAGTATGCCTACGGGGTGGCCGCTCGAGCGGAAGCCATCCGCGCCGGCCAGCGCGATACCCGGCCGCTTGAGGAGCTGATGTCCGAGATGGGCATCACCCGCGAGGACCTGGACGCGACGCCTGACCAGCCTGCATGACGTGGAGCATCCGCACCGACCGTGACTTCGACCGGGCGTTAAAGAAGTTGAACCGACAGGCTGCAGCGCGAGTGTTGAAGGCCCTCACCGCACTGGAGAAGCTGGACGACCCGACGCAACGATGCAAGGCCCTGTCGGGTCCCTACACGGGTCTGTGGGGGTTACGGGTGGGCGACTACCGTGTGATCCTCGACATCCGGCGCGGCGAACTCGTCATCATCGCCCTCGACGTCGGCAACCGGAGCAGCATCTACGGCTCATGAATCCGTCGGAGTCGGGCGTCGCAAGGCGGGTCGGAGCAACACGCCGATGATTCCTGACGAATAGGCAACGCAGCACGCACCAACTGGATGCCGTGCGAACTTGACCCACCATCGTGGCACTTCTGGATGATGCAGATTGCCACGTCTAGGAAGCGTAGGTCTCAGAAGGGGTGGCGTAGGGACTAGCGGTCCGACCTCAGCTTGAGCCAGCCCCAGGCGGCGGTGGCGAGGAACAACAGGAGGCCGATGAACAGCAACCACAGCAGTCCTTCGATGAGTGCGCCGACAAGGGCGAACACGAGCCAGAGGGCGAGCAGGGCGATGACGAGGGTCTTCATCTGCTCACTCTTCCACGTGCCAAGCACGCCACACTCGGTTGGGTGCCAGCTCGAGAGCGGTGCTGGGCTGCGGAACGTAGGCTCGTGCGAACGGCAGCACCCGAGGACGGGAGAGACCATGGCATCGCACGACGTCGTCATCGTGGGTGGTGGCAATGCTGGCATCTCGCTGGCCGCGCGGCTGCGCCGCATCGGGTGCCGGGACGTGGCAGTCATCGCCCCAGACCCGGTCCACCGCTACCGACCGCTGCTCAACTACGTCGGCGGCGGGCAGGCGTCGATGTCGCGCCTCACCCGGCAGATGACGGCGGTCATGCCGACCGGCTGCACCTGGCTCCCGCACCGCGCCGTGGCCGTTCACCCCGACGAGCGCGAGGTCGAGCTCGACACCGGTGAGCGGATCGGCTGCGGCGACCTCGTCATCGCCCCTGGCCTCGAGCCGGACCTCGCGGCGATCCCCGGCTTGGTCGAGGCGATGGACGCGGGATGGTCCGTCACCGCGCACCTGAGCTCGCGCGCCGAGGACACCTGGACGGCGATCAGGCGTATGACGCGGGGCCGGGTGGTCTTCACCATCCCTCCCGAGCCCGCACCCTGCGGCGGCACCGCGCTCAAGCCCCTCTTCCTCGCGTGTGACCACTGGCGTCGAGAAGGCGTCCTGGACGACATCGACGTCCGGCTCGTCACGCCATACTCCTCGCTCCTTGACCTGCCGTTCACCGACCGGCGGGTGGAGCCACACCTGCAGCGGTTCGGGGTGACCGTCCACCACGACGCGACCGTGGCGTCGCTGGACCACCAGGCCCGGACCGTCACGCTGCGCACCCCGAGCGGCGAGGAGGTGGTGGACGAGGTGGACCAGGCCTTTGTCGTGCCGCACTACCGCGCGCCAGGCTGGCTGGCCTCGCTCGCCGGTGACGACACCGGCGGCCTGGTCGACATCGACCCGGGCACGCTCGCCCACCACCGCCTCCCCCGCGTGTGGAGCCTGGGCGACGTGGCCCACGTGCGCACGCGCCCCTCTGGCGGGGCACTGCGCAGCCAGGTCGAGGTGCTCGCCGACAACATCCGGCGCGGACGGACCGGTGAGAGTCTGCGGCACTACGACGGCTACACGATCATCCCCATCACCGTGGACCGGCGACGCCTGCTGCTCGCCGAGTTCGACCGGACGGGCAAGCCGCAGCCGACGACGACCCTGATCGACCTCACCGTCCCCCGCCGCCTGCTGTGGGCCTTCGACCGATATGTCGAGCCGGTCGTCTACTTCCGAGCGCTCCTCAAGGGTCGCGTCTGACCGGAGGCATTCCGCCCACTTTAGGGCAGCGTCGATCCGGCTCCCTTCTGTTGTCAAGGGGTCGGGATCGGCTCACTGACAGCACCCGGTGCCGGGCAGGTTGAACAGAATCGACGCCGCGTCAGCCGTCATGCATAGGCTTGAACACGCTCGTGGTCCTCGCTACTGATGTCCTGAGCAACACCCATGCTGGCGCAGGGCCACGAACCCTCACGTCAACGCCACACCACGCTCGAAGTTGAAGAGCCGGATTACGTGGCTACTCTGCGATATTGTCACACGCATGTTCTTGCCGGTTTCGATCAAGCACGCGCCCCCCGAGACACCACGGCCGCGACCACAAACTGCCAATTTCGGGGACACGCCTCACATAACGCACCAGATCCCCCCTGATGAAGGTGCCTTTTTCAGCTCTTCGGGGGAGGCGTGACACAAGAGAGTCCACCACCCCAACCGCGCGCGGCGATTGGGGCACGTTCGCAGACGCGACGCTTCGCCGAATCGTTAACGGCAATTGCAGCATTCGGGGGCGTTTCATATTTATGCGTACAGACGCTTCAGGCTGGCCAGTTGCCGTCACTCTGGCTAGCGGCTGCCGTGGCGTGTCTCAGCATAGTTCACTATTTTGTGCGCATCTGGGCCACGGGTCGAGAAACCACCCTCAGACCAGACCCAGCACCGCCCCTTTCTTTCACTCCCAGCCCGATCTACTCCCCTGAAGAAGTGTTGCTTTTCTCGCGCGCGCTCCTTCAGCCCGCGGTTGTCTTCGACCGCATTAAGGAATCTGTCACCCCGCTGACGCGAGCACACCAGGTTTCCACGCGATACTGGCTACACTCTCCTAATAGGGCAGCACGCGACGGCTTCTTGAGAGTTCCCGTTCTAAGGCCAGAGAAGGGCGTCCTGTTCGACGACTTCCAAGTCCTAGACTCCTCTGGCGCAGAAGTTCCGTCTCTATCGTTCCCTGAAGCGACAGAGTATTGTTGCGCCGTGTTGAACAGCATCGCCACTCTATTAGATAATGAAAAGTATGATGTCTATCTAACTGAGTACGAGGAAACCCTGCGTGAATACGTTGGGGGTCCGCCGCCTATCGGAAGGGAGCGAAGAGACGCCGAAGTATGGCTTGGCAAGTTGCAGGGAGCCATGGGCGGAGACTCCGACATCGCTGACATACTAACTCGAACCGCCGCACTACTAACGAGCAGCTATTGCATAATCGCCCTATTTCCGGTAGCGAGCGAATCAGGCCCAAATGAAACGACTACTCCCGTTATCTTTGAGACACGGTCGAGAATAATCCTTGACCGCAGAAGGAGTGGACCAAAATGGGTGCAAGCGATCAAGGCGGTGGCTGGCCTGCCCGGCAAGGCCCTCGGCTTGCGTTCGCTACATTTCACATATCCATTGGCCCGCGCACACTGGGCGAAGAGTTACCATCTTGAGTTCTTTGGCCCAGAGGGCACCTACCTATTACGGCAGGGATTTCCCACGAGACACTTGGCCCTACAATTCAGCTATCACGCATTTAGACGGAGATTAGGGCAGCGGTATTCGCATTTGTACATTCGCGGGGCAAAGTCGAGCACGAAGCGGGACGAGGTGAGCTTCACGTTCCGAGAGCGCCCACCAGGATCGCTAGGATCGGCCGCCGCTACGGCCGCTGGATCCTTCGTGATCCTCTTTGGCGCCGCCAGCTATTTCAATAAATACGACGAACCAGCTACTCTTAGCATGTTCACGCTACTCCTAGCATTCCCCGCGGCTGCCGCAGCTTGGGTCGGCATAGACAGAACGCACAACTTTTTTGGCGGTTCGGCAAAGGCGCGCGTTATTAGTCTTACTACGTTTGCGGTATCCGTGTTTGCAGTGCTGGCATCGCTCAAAGTCGACTGGCCACCAGATTTCCCGAGGTTCGGCGACGCCGACGGTCAGATTTTGGGATATCCTTGGCCCTGGGGAGGTCTGCTCGTGGTGTCGGGGGCGACCATGCTGGTCGCGGTCTATCTCTGGCTGTCCGAGGCGATCATGTACGCGAGGTTTAGCGGCAGGGCACCAGACGGGGTGGACAAGACCTGGGATGAGGTGATGTGATGGCCGCTAGATGGCTTGACTTGACGTGGTACTCTGTCGCACCCGTGAATGTTACGACGGTGCGGCACCGTTTCAGGGAGGTTACGAAGTGCGTTCCCTACTAGGTCACTTGCTTGGCTCCGCCGTGTGGAGCGCCCCGGCGGTCGACGGCACGCCGCTTGCTGTGGACACCACACCCGACGGAGCCCAGCGCGATGAGGAGGCTCTCAAACGGGAGGAGGAGGAGGCTTTTCAGAGCATCACGGAGTTCCTCGCTTCGGATGAGGAGTTCGTGTCTGCCTATCTGAAGGCGAGAGCGCGTATCAGCACCGAGACTGATAGATCGAGCTCCGGACGGCAGCGTCGCGCCCGACGCCCACCCAAGCTCAGCGCTACGTTGCGGCCGCATCACGCCTAGTTCGCCGCTGCGCGGGCCCCTCGGTCCCCCGCGATAGAGTCCAACAAGTTTGCCGTACATGTGCAGCGTGCGGCTCCTCGCGCAAACTTCGGGATCCTGCCAGGGAGACACACTCACCCCCTCGTAGTACGGCCAGCATCCCGCCGTCTGCAGACGTCCAGATCACGCACGCTTGGGCGCATGAGACTCTTGAGGGGCCTATAACGGCCCCGTTTGTCCGTTGGACGAGCAACGACTTTCCTTTCATGGACGCCCCCGCCGAGTCGCCAGCCACGATCAGGGTCGCTTGCCTAGGAAGTTGCCCAGCACGGTGAGCGAGGTAGTGAGGCCCACTCTGCACCCTGTCGCCAGAACTGCATGGACACGTTGAGCAAACCTCGCTGACTCAGGGCCCGGTGGAACCAGAGCCCGCCCTGCCTACCGGCCAGTCTGGTTGCCAGGAGAGCGTGCCGTAAGCATACGCGGAGCCATCGCCTCCATCTGGTCCATCACCTGCTTGACTGCCGCCTGCGACTGGTCCGGTGGATATCCGTGCTTGAGCAGCAGCCGCTTGATCGTGGTCCGCAGCTTGGCCCGCACGTCTTCTCGCACCGTCCAGTCCGTGCGGATGTCGCGGCGCATCACCGTCACGAGGTCACGCGCGATCTCAGCCAACTTCCCCTCCCCCAGCGTGTGGACGGCGGACTCGTTCAGGCTCACCGCGTCATAGAAGGTGAGTTCATCGATCTCCAGTGGGGGGTCAAACCTCTTGCCGCGATCGTGCTCGGCCACGGTCTCCCTCGCGAGAGCGACGAGCTCGGCGATCACCTCGGCCGAGGTGAGCTGCTGGTTGGTGTACTTGCGCATGACCTCAGCAATCCGCTCGGAAAAGGCACGTTGCCGGATCGTGTTGGTGCCGGTGGCCTTGATTGACTCTCGTGCCACAAGGTCCCGCAGCGCCTCGATCGCCAGATGCGGGTTCTCCGCCTGCTGGGTCTGGGTGATGAAGTCCGGTCCCAGATCCATCAGACTCGGCCGCGGCATGCCAGCCGCCTCATAGATGTCGAGCACCTCCCCGATCTCGGTGCTCTGCGCGATGAGTGAGCCGAGCAGCCGCTCGACATCTGCCGGGATCGGCTCGCCGCTGGCCTGGCGCGCCTCAGCGTCCAGCTTGGCCATCCAGACGCGCACTTCTTCGTAGAAGCGCACCGTGGGACGGATCTCCTCCAGCTGCCCTGAGGCCGAGCACAGGGCCCAGGCGCGAGCGAGAGCTGTGGACTGCCGGCGGTATGTCGTGGCGAGGCCCATGCCGGCTTCCTCACCTGATCCTTCGGTCGCCTGGTTGCCGGGTGTGGCCGGGTTGCGCAGATAGTTAACCATCCGCGTCACTACGTGGAACCATGCCCTGGCGTCACCGCGACTGGCGCGATCGGAGTAGTCCTGACGCCAGTTGAAGCCGGCTGTCAGCGCATCAAGCTGGTCCACCAGCTCGTGGGTCAGCGTGATCGCACCACTGAAGTCTCGGCCCAGCGGCTTCGTCTCCTGGTCCGATGGGGTGTATTCCGCGAGCGCCGCCTGCAGGTTCTCTGCCAGCGGGGCGTAGGCCACGAGCAGACCGTCATGCTTGCCGCGGAAGGTGCGGTTGACGCGGGCCAGCGTCTGCATGAGCAGGGCGCCCTTGAGCGGCCGGTCGAGATAGAGCGTGTGCAACGGGGGCGAGTCATAGCCGGTCAGCATCATGTCCTTGACGATGACCAGTTCCAGCTCGTCATCCTCATTCTTCAGGCGCGCCTTGATCGCCTTGTTCTCCGACTCCCGCCGCACGTGGTCGGACACCGGTGGTTCGTCGGTGGGGTCCCCGGAGTAGACGACCTTGATCCGCCCCTTGTCCAGCTCGTCGGAGTGCCAGTCGGGACGCAGGGCCACGATCGCGTCATACAGCCGGGCACAGATCTCCCGGGTGGCCCCGACGATCAGCGCCTTGCCAGGTCCTTGGATGAACTCGTCCATCACCGCCCGCCGGGACTCCCAGTGGGCGACCAGGTCCTCGGCGAGCTTCTCGACCCGGGCTGGTGCGCCATAGACGGCGTTGACCACGGCCACACTCCGCTCGACCTTGTCGCGCTCGACGTCGTCCAGGCCCGCGGTGACCTCATCAGCGGCAGCGTCGAGTTGGTCCTCGGTCACGTCGTCAACCAGACCCACCTTGATGAGCCGTGGCTCGAAGTGCACCGGCACCGTCGCACCGTCGTTGACAGCGCGGGTCAGGTCATAGATGTCGATGTAGTCGCCGAACACCTCCTGGGTGTTGCGGTCGCTGAACGAGATCGGCGTGCCGGTGAAGGCGATCAGCGTCGCGTTCGGCAGGGCGTCCTTGAGGTGCCGCGCATAGCCGTCGAGGTCGTCATAATGGCTCCGGTGTGCCTCGTCGACCACCACGATGATGTTGCGTCGGTCGGACAGCAGCGGGTGGTTGTCGCCTGCCTCCCGCTCCTGCTTGGAGAGACCGAACTTCTGCAGTGTGGTGAAGATGATCCCGCCGCTCAGCCGGTCACTCAGGATCGAGCGCAGCTGAGCGCGCTTCGTCACCTGCACCGGGTCCTCCGGCAGCAGCAGGCTCCTCTTGAACCCGCCGTAGAGTTGGCCGTCCAGCTCAGTGCGGTCGGTGACGAGGATGACCGTCGGGTTCTCCAGGGCGGGGTGCCGCTGGACGTAGTGGGTGTAGAGCTCCATCTCCATCGACTTGCCGGAGCCTTGGGTGTGCCAGACCACCCCTGCCTTGCCGTGAGAGCCGACGGCCTTGATGGTCTCCCCCACCGCGCGGTTGACCGCGAAGTACTGGTGCGGCTTGGCGATCCGCTTCAGCAGTCCTTCGTCACCGGTGCTGTCGTATGCCGTGAAGTTGCGTAGGAGCTGCAGGAACCGGTCCTGGTGGTAGACCCCCGCGATGAGTTGCTCGAGCCCCGTGCCGGGACCCGCGTCGTCGGATGGGTCCGCGTAGGCGAAGGGGTTGCCATCTTCATCGACGTTCCACGGGGAGAAGTGGTTCAGCGGCGTGAAGGGCGTGCCGTATTTGGCGATGACTCCATCACTGGCGACGTTGAACACCACGAACCGGAAGATCATCGGCAGTTCACGGACGTATGTGCGGAGCTGGGCGTGCGCGGCAGCAACGTCCGCTGTCTGGGAGCCAGCCTTCTTGAGCTCGAGGATGGAGACGGGGAGGCCGTTGCAGTAGAGCACCAAGTCCAGACGGCGCTCCACCTCGAGGTCGCGCACCGTCACCTGGTTCACCGCAAGCCATTGGTTGTCAGACGGCTCGATCGAAACGAGGCGAATGGTCGGGTTGTGCTCGACCCCCTCGTGGTCGATCCAGCTGATCCCGCGGTATCCCTCGGTCAGGTAGACATGCGCCCGCCGGTTCTCGGTGATTGCGTCGTTGGAGGTGGGTCGCAGGATCTCCTCCGCTGCCTGCTTGAGGTACTGCCCCGGCACGCTCGGGTTGAGCCGTTGCAGTGCCTCCAGGAAGCGGGTTGGCAGGACGATCTCCGACCAGGACTCCCGCTCCCCCGAACCGGGCGCGATGTCCTTGCCGGTCTTTGGCTCCCAGCCCTGCTCGGCCAGGTCGTCAAGCGCGGACTGCTCCCACTCCGCCTCACTGATGCCTGCGAAGTTGATCGACATCTCACACCACTTCCTCGATGACGCGCTCCGTATCCTTGACGTGGATATTCCTCGACATCAGTCCTGGGAGCAGTGCATCCCTCGTTTCGGCAAGACGTGCACTCTCCAGCACCGCTGAAGCAACACGTGCGGACATGGCGTCGACGTAGGCACCAAACTCCCGCGCTGATTCCTCGCCCGGCCACGGAATCTGAACTGCTGCAAGGTCTTTCCACTTTGTACGTGGCATTCGAGTGCCTTCGCTCGCTGCAGTACAGCGCTCAACAGTCAAATCGCTACTTGCGGCAGCCAGGAGGAATCCCCGGAGACCTGGCTCAGTAGCTCGTACAACAAGGATGTCTGTCGAGGCCATCCCTGGTTCGGAGGCAACTACGACTTTGTGGAAGTAGGGACGCAACTTCCCAAACAGAACGTCACCCGCTCGAAACAGCGCCTTCGTACTGCTGATCTCACCCGCCGTGCCCTTCGCGGTCATCCACATGTGCCTACGTGGCACGTGCTCAAGCCCGACGTAGGGCACGTCTGGCGAGACGGTCGTCGGATCAATCAGATCCCGAGGATGAATGGCGATCGTCCCGATTGTGGTCAGTTCATCTGACAGATCACCTAAGGACTTGAAGCGAGCACGAACTAACTCGTCTGCCACTTCCGCCAGGCGCGCGTTGGCGGCAATCTTGTCGTCGAGCGCCCCCAACACCTCCGCAATCGCACGCTGCTCGTCTAGTGGAGGGAGGTCCAGGACCAAGCTCCTGGCAGACCCGATGTTGAAATGTTGCTGCACAGCTCCGACCAGGTGTGAGTCGATATGCGTCGCCGTTACCCAGTTCAGGTAATAGCTCAGCCAGCGGCCATGCAGCCCTGGGCCAGGCCTCGTGATGATCAAGTCAGAACAGTTGGCCACGGGAAGGCTCAGGGGGATCATGGCAGTCTGGCCAGGTTTGCCAGTCCTCACGGTCACCACGTCGCCGGGCGCCAGCGCCGATTTTCTGAGCGTCCCGTGAAATGCCTCATCGATGTACCTCAAATCCTCCATCTCAATCGCGTGAGGCCGCACATTGAGACTGCGCAAGAACGGAATCCCGCTGTCTCGATATTCGTCGATCATCGGGCCGACATGGCCGACAGTCACAGCAGCGACCTCAGCCAGCCGCACGCTCGTCCACTCAGACATCTACTCGTCCCAAGTGCTCCCGCACCTCGGCCTCAAGGCGCGCTGACTCGTCGAACTGAGCAAACAGCTCCTGCGTCAGCCGTTCGATCTTCTCCTCGATCGGCTCGCCGTCGTCCTCGGCCTCGGCTGCGCCGACGTACCGACCGGGCGTCAGCGCGTAGCCGGCGTCCTTGATCTCCTGCAAGGCGACAGACCTGCAGAACCCGGGGACGTCGGCATACCTTAGGTCCTTCTCCACCGCGGACGGGCTGCCGCGCCAGGCGTGGAAGGTGTCCGCGATCTTGGCGATGTCCTCTGGAGAGAACGCGCGCTCGGCGCGGTCGACCATGTAGCCCAGGTCACGGCCGTCGATGAACAGCACCTGTCCGGTCCGGTCCGTCGCCCCCTTGAGCCCCGCCGTCTTGTCCTTGGCGAAGAACCAGACGCACACCGGGATACCCGTGCTGCGGAAGAGTTGCGTCGGCAGCGCCACCATGCACGAGACGAGGTCAGCCTCGACGATCTGGGCGCGGATCTCCCCCTCGCCACCAGAGTTGGTCGACATCGACCCGTTGGCCATCACCACGCCCCCAGACCCGCCGGGGGCCAGCTTGCTCAGGATGTGCTGGATCCACGCATAGTTGGCGTTACCTGCAGGCGGGACGCCGAAGCGCCAGCGTGGGTCGTCGTCGGTGCGGTGCCAGTCCTTGATGTTGAACGGCGGGTTGGACATCACATAGTCCGCCTCCATCTGCGGGTGCAGGTCGCGGGCGAAGGTGTCGCCCCACACCGGCCCGAGATTGCCGTTGAGCCCGTGGATCGCCAGGTTCATCCGTGCCAGCTTCCAGGTCCGCTCGTTAAGTTCCTGGCCATAGATCGAGAGTGCGGTCTTGTCCTTGTTGTGTGCCTCGAGGAACTTCTCGGCCTGTACGAACATGCCACCGGAGCCGCACGCCGGGTCGTAGATCCGCCCCGACGTCGGCTCAAGGACCTCTACGAGCGCGCGCACCACCGACGGCGGGGTGAAGAACTCACCCCCGCGCTTGCCCTCGGCGCGGGCGAACTTCTCCAGGAAGTACTCATAGACCTCCCCCAGCAGGTCGCGCGCCTTGACCGCACCCTCACCGGTGAACCGGGCGGAGTTGAGGATGTCCAGCAGCTCACCGAGCCGTCGCTGGTCGACGGCCTCCCGGTTGAAGCCGCGCGGCAGCGCCCCCTTCAGCGACGGGTTAGTCCCCACGATCAGGTCGAAGGCCTCGTCGATGAGCTGGCCGATAGTCTTTCCCGGCTGCCCGTCCTGCGCGGGCAGGCCCTTGGCGTGTGCCACCAGGTAGGGCCAGCGTGCCGACTGCGGCAGATAGAAGACGTTGTGCGCGGTGTATTCGTCGATGTCGTTGAGCTGGAGCTCCAACTGGTCGGCGTCGCTGTAGAACTCTGCGAGCTCGCCACGCAGCTCCTCCCGGCGGGCGTCGAAGGCGTCGGAGACGTACTTCAGGAACACCAGGCCCAGGACGATGTCCTTGTATTGCGAGGCGTCCATCGAGCCGCGCAGCTTGTCTGCCGCCTTCCACAGCGTGTCCTTCAGCTCCTTCATCGTCGACGGGGCAGTGGGCAGTGACTGCTTCTTCCTCGGTGGCATCAGCGTCCTTCCTCTCGTGGGGCGGTGGCGTGAGCTATGGCCTGGTCGGCCTGCTGCTCAAGTTGGGTGAGTTGGTCCAGGATGTCGCGGCGCTCGCTCTCGATGCGGTGCAGCTCTTCCCGCAAGGGGGCTTGGCGCTCTGGCGGCACGAGGCGGATGCGCCATCGGCGCCAGTCGTTCCCGGCTGCCTGATTGATGTCGGCGGCGATCACCTCGGGCACCAGGTCAGGCATCCCCTCATCGGGGTCGGCCATCACCCGCAACGTCCGCGCCGGGGCGAGCACGACGGTGCCACCCTCGCGGTCCACCCTTGCGGACGGGCGGGGTGATGTGCAGAAGATGACGTCCCCGGGCTCGGTGTCCCGGGAGGAGGGGTATGCCGTGGGGAAGGTCAGTGGGTCCACCGCTCGTGAGCCGGTGGGAAGCGACCCAGTGAGCTCCTCGGGACCGATCACGGCACGCCCCGTTGCCTGCAGGTGCGCCGAGTCCACGCGATTGCCAGAGATCAGACGACACTCCCGTCGAGCGATCACGTCATCGAGGGTGCGGCGGCCGCGACCGGTCGACAGGACTGGGCTGCGGGTGTCAACAAGCGGGACGTGGCCCGGGATAAGGGTGGCCGTCACGACACGGTGGCCGAAACGATAGGCATGGTGCTCCACCTGTCGCGGATCCACCAGTGAAGCGAGCACGTCAGTGATCAGGTCGTCGCTGGTGCTGGCGTCGAGGGCCGCTGTGGACAGGTCGCCGACAACCGTCCAACGATCCATCACCGGGACGTCGGGGTGGGCTGGGCCAAGCACCCACAGAGCCAGGTGCTGGCGCGGCGCGCGCACCAGGAGACCCGATGGCAGCCGGATCGCCGCTCGGAGGCGGCCGCTGCGCAGCACGGCGTCCCGTGCACGGTCGGTCTCAGCACTCGTGGGACGGTCGGTCAGCGCCGACGCCGGCCCGACCACCACGACTCGCGAGTCCGGTGCCAGTTGGATGACGAGATCGCCCACCGCGTCCAGCACCTGCGTGTCGCTGGAGCCCATGCCGCTGCCGTCGGCGTGGTGCACGGCTGCCAGTTGCATTACGTGAACCGAACCATCGAACGGTGCTTCAGGGAGCCTGAGATCTCCCGCGTCGGTGTGCGCCACCGCGACCTGGTGCAGGTCGTGCACCCGGAGCCGGCGTCGGCGCAAACGCCCCACCGATGTGTCATCCGGTGCGACCGCGACGCTGGGAGCTAGCCCACCGGCATACTGCTTGGCTGCCTGCAGCAATAGGTCGCCGACCCCGGCGACGGGGCCCACGAACAGGGGCGCCTCCCACCCTGCATCCGCCGCCAGCTCTGCCGCCAAGCGCCCCACGAGAGTGCTCACCTGAGGCCGCAACTGCACCGCGGCGAGCCCACCCCCACCGCGCGCGAGCTGTTGCGCCAGCAGCAGCTCGAACGCCGCGCGGGCCGAGTAGGACGCGTCGGCGAGCGCATCAGCGTGCGCGGCGAGCTCGGACAGGTGCGGCCCCAGCGCAGCGATCTCGCGATAGAGCAGCTCGTCATGAGGATCTGCCTCTTCGGCCACCTCGAGCAGGCGTCCGTCTGTGAGATCCGCCAGTGCCTCTCCACGCTCGGCCCCCAACACCAACAGTGCGGTGAGCCCGGCAAACATGGTCTCCTCGGCCAGCCCACCCACCTGCGCGAGCTGTGCGTGGGCGGCGACATCTGCGCGCTCCACGGTGGCGTTGCCGCGACCGGTGACCGCCAGGTAGTCCACGACCTCGAAGGCGTCGAACCTGTCGTGCCCGGCCACGCGAGCAACAGGTGCGGGGAACGGATGGCCCGAGGCCGGACGGCTGCGCCAGACGGATGCTACAGGACGGGCCACACCTGCCAGTCGGGCCACATCGGCGAGCGACATGTGCAGCATCGATGCGGTCATGCGCCCTCCGTCCTGGCCGTCGGTTGCTTCCGGAGCCCAACGTAGGCGCTGCGCCTGCGGAGCACAAGGGTCGACGCGATAACCCCCCTTATCGGTTTGGTCGTTGGTCAGTTCATCACCCAGCGCGGACTCTAGGGGCACTACGGCAGCCAACCCGGCAGCGACACAGGAGGACTCCCATGGCTCCAGCCACGAACAGCCGCCCCGCGGCATACTGCGACCCGTTGCAGCCGGCTCTCATCATCGAGGACCTCCCCACGCGCCTGCCTCGCACGGCAGTCCTTCTTGCAGCGTCCTTGGCCCTCGCCGCGTGTGGCAACTCTGACCAATCCCCGGGCGCCGCAGCGCCCCCGGTGGCACAGGAGACGCCACTCGTCGTCGCCGCAGCCGACTGTGGCGACGTCGGGGAGATCGCCGACGAGGGGCACACGCTGTTCTTTGACACCGAGGGCGAGGAGGACACCACAGGGGACTCGCCCTTCGATGTCGCCTGCGTGCTCCTCGCTCTTGACACCCCGTCCGCCGTGATCCGGCACATGGACACCACGCGAGCCCTCGACGGAACCCAGACCGACGAGTGGGGCGATCTTCATGCCAGGTGGACCTATCACCCGAACGTCGGCATGAACCTCACCATCACCGTGCGCGACTGACGCACACAACTGAGAGGAAACTGGCATGAATAAGAGGCACCTGATCGGATACCCCGTCACGGCGCTCATGTTCCTGGGCGTTGGCATCGCCGGGAACGGCGGCGAGGGCGCACCAACCACAGCTCGTCCGACCTCTGCGGCCACCGTCACGGTGACCGCCGACGGTCCGTCTGCAACGGGTTCAACCGTCGCAGTCACCCCGCCCGCAGTGACAGAGACGGTGGACGGCCCCACAGTCACGGAAACGGCGGAAGGTCCGACCGTTACAGAGACAGTCACGCCCGCGCCGGAGGCCCCTGACGAGTCGATCCCAGGAGACGGCACGTTCGAGGTTGGTGTCGATGTGCAAGCTGGGACCTACGTCTCCGACGGTTCGGTCGGGGGTTGCTACTGGGCACGGCTCAGCGGAAGCGACGGGTTCGACTCCATTATCGACAACAACTTCGGGGAGGGCCAGATGATCGTGACGATCAAGGAGAGCGACCGCTTCTTTGAAACCAGCGGGTGTGAACCGTGGGCACGGCGCTCAGGCTGACCTACGCTGACTTGAACCGGCACGACATCCTTGTCGATACCATCATCGTGTGGGGCCTGCTCGGCCCACCGTAAACGAGTACGAACCTCTCCCTTGCCCTTCCAGGAGCCGACCATGGACAGTGAGATCCAACTCATTGCTGACGGCGAGGGACTGGCAGTCATCGGCGAGTCCGCGACTGTCGAACGCTTCCTCGCGTCTGAGGGGCTGCCGTCGAAGGACCTCGGCCTACACCGACTTCGCACGCTCATGGGTTCAGGAGGAGCGGTAGCCCAGGCAGGTTCAGAGATCGCGGCCTCCTCGGGCCGTTGGGTGAAACTCACGGAGGAATCTGCGCAAGCCATCAAGAAGTATGGACTGAGGGACAACTCGACGACGGGTCTCAGCACTGGCGTCCTCAAGGGAAGCAAGGGCCAGATCAAAGGATTCGTGGAGTTCGCGAAGGCTCCTGCCGCGTCTGCGCTGACCAATCCGGCGGTTCTCGCAGGCGCTGCCGGGATCATGGCGCAGGTCGCGATGCAACAGACGATGAGCGAGATCACGGACTACCTCGCAACCATCGATGAGAAAGTCGACGACGTGCTGCGCGCCCAGAAGGACGCCGTTCTTGCCCGAATGATCGGAGTCGGCTTTGTCATCGACGAGGCGATGACGATCCGGGAGAAGAGAGGTCGGGTCGACCAACTTACGTGGTCAAAAATTCAGAGTGCTCCGGCGACCATTGCGGAAACGCAGGCTTACGCTTTGCGCCAACTCGACTCCCTCGCGGAGAAGCTGGAGCGCAACGCAAACTTCGGTGATCTCGCCAAGGCGGCCAAGAAGGCAGACTCCCTATCGAAGGAGTGGCTTGGTGTGCTGGCGCGCTGTTTCCAGCTCCAAGACGCAGTCGCCGTGCTCGAGCTCGACCGGGTGTTTGACGCATCCCCGGATGAACTAGACGGGCATCGTCTGGGGCTGAAGGCTGCGCGGGCGAACCGGATGGAGCTCATCTCACGCAGCACCGAGCGCCTCATGGACCGCATGACCACGGCCGCTGGAACGGCCAACGCGAAGGTGCTCATGCACCCATCCAAAGCCCCTTCTGTAGTCCGATCGAGCAACCACCTTGCGGTCGCCGTCGTCGACTTTCACGGCAGGCTCGGAATCGAGGACGGACGGACGTCGCTAGATGCTAAGAGGTGGACGGACGCGGCTACAGAGGTCAAGGACAGGGCAGCCGAGGCGGGGTTGGACGGTGTCAACGCCGCAAAGCGAGTCCGCAACGAGGCACGCGACCGAGCCAGATCAGCAACGGGCAAAATCTCCAGTCAACTCGTCGATCGCACGCGCCGCTGGAGCCGTGATGATGACAAAGCCGAAACGCCGACTGACATGCCTTAGTCGTGCAATGTCCAGGTGACTGAGGCAGGCTGGCCAGATGCCGTCGAAGCTCGCCTGGGTGGACTACTCCTCAGCCCACCGTGACGAGATGGATCGGCTCCTGGACGCCTTCCGCGACAGGGGGACGGTGGATGAGCTGGGCATCGGCACCGTCCGGGACACCTTCAGCGAATTGCTCTTTCCGGGCACCTCCACGCTGCACACGCGTGCCCGATATCTGCTCTTCGTCCCCTGGGTCGTCACGTCCATCACGAGTCGCCGGCTCCCCGCGGACCGGGCGGGGCGTGAGATGCGCCAGCAGGAGGTCCGACTCATCGAGTCGCTGCGCGCCGGAGATCTTGACGGAGGCGTCATCGGTCGAGACGCGCGCGCCAACCTCGCGCGCATGCCGAGCGTTGTCTACTGGGGCGCGCTGGCTGCCTACGACATCAAGCGCTGCGGGCACACGATCGAGCAGCACCTGCGCTACGCAGGCGAGCGACCACTGGCTTCAGTCGACGAGGACGACGACCCCCAGCACGTGCGCCACGTCGACCCATGTTTCCGTCAGGTCCCGGTTCCCCCTGACAACTGGCTCAAGACCACCGACTTCACACTCAACCGTCACGAGGCTGAGTTTCTCCGCGATCGCATCAACGACACCTGCCGCAACCGCTACCTCGGGTGGCTGGTCCAGCATGGGATCACCGGCGACCCCGGCATCCCCTGGGACGACACCCTCGTGGTGGGCCTGCCTCCCGAGCTTCTCCGCGGCTTGGCCCACGCGCACAGGTTCAGTGTGCTCCACGAGGGCGGGCCGATCCTCTACAACCTGCTGCTGGCGCGGGACAAGAGTTGGGCGGACGGGGTGGATAGATACACCGAGCTCTTCCTCGCGTGGGCTAGCTACGAGGAGACGCGTCAGGCGGCGGGGACCTGGGACGGTGAGGACTTCTGGCGGTGCCTGTCCCAGGCCAGATGGCGGCTCAACACCTCCACTCGCGCCTATGTCGACACCTGGGTCGGACTCGTCCGTGAGGGACGGGATCTGACCAGCGATCCCGCAGCCGAGAAACTCATCCGCGACCGTGAGCTGCGGCTCAAGGGTCGCCGGTCCCGTTTCGTCAACGCCGACGCGCTCGAGGCATGGGAGGGCGGCAACGGGATGGGGCGGATGCTCTATCGCTGGTCCGAGACCAAGCAGCTCGTGCGCGACATCCACCAGGGGCTGGAGCGGGCCGATGCTTGAGCCGACCACCCGTGCCCTGTTCGTCGATGCCTTCCGTCCGCCCACGGGCCACGAGGTCGACCTCGCTGTCGGCACGACCTACACCCTGGGCCTGCGGATGCTGTTCCTGCCCCCGTTGGCCATGGCCGCCCACGACCGTGAGATGCACCTCGTCGACGATCAGGTCGAAGATGATCAGGGTCACGCGCACAGCGACACGCTGGCCCTGCTGGAGTCGGTCCGTCGGTATGCCGACCGCACCACGGTGTACTGCCACGCCGGCGCGATCGGGTCCCCCGGCGCCTACCCACGGCTGTTGACCTTCGCCGAGGACTGCGTCGTGCAGGTGCGGACGCCGGTGCCGGGCCACATCTTCCACCCCAAGGTGTGGGCGCTGCGGTTCCGTCGTGAGGACGAGGTGACCCATCGCCTCGTGGTGGGCAGTCGCAACCTCTCTGAGGACTCCTCGTGGGACACCCTCCTGGTCCTCGACGAGGGCCCGCGGGGTGAGGGGATCGAGGGCTCCCCGGCCGCGAACTTCGTCCGAACACTGCCCCGGTTCGCGCTGGGACACGTCGCCCCCGACCGGCCCGCACAGGCGGCAGACCTCGCCGACAGCCTCGCAGATGCCTGGTTCGAGCTGCCCAAGCCGTTCACAGGCGGCGAGCTGCGCCCGCTCGGCATCGGACCCGGTCGCGAGTCGGCGTGGCCCATGCCGCAGCGCCCCGACCGAGCAGTAGTCATCTCCCCCTTCCTCGACATCCCCACCACCACCCGGATCACGGCACGCAAACCTCCGGTGCTTGTCTCCCGTGAGGAGACCTTCGCCCTCGTCGGGGCCGACGCGGTCCGGCATACCCAGGTCAAGGTGCTCAGTCCCCACGCAGAGGCCGAGCTCGCCACCGCATCCGGCACCGTCCGCACGCACCCTGGGGAGGTCCGCACCGGTCTGCACGCCAAGGTCCTGGTCTGGGACGACGGCCCCACTGGGCACGTCCTGACCGGTTCAGCCAACGCCACCCACGCAGCCTTCCACGGCAATGTCGAGTTCGGTGTGCTGCTCACCGGCCCACGCCGAGTGTGCGGCGTGGAGGCGTTGCTCCCGGACAGTGGACCCTCCAGGGACCGGATCACATTCGGCCACATCCTCCAGGAGCACACAGTCTCGAACCCGGAGCCGGGTGAGGATCTGACCCTGGAGGCGGAGCGGCAGGCGACACTTCATCACGAGGCGCTCCTGGAGGCCGGCCCCCGTTTGACCTGCGAGGAGGACGACGACGGCCGGTATGCCGTGTCCCTGACCTTCGAGCGCTCCATGCCTGGCAGCCCGGGGAGGACCATGGTTCGTCTCATCAGCCGCCCGCGGACCGACCGGCACCCACCGGACGAAGCGGTCTGGCGCGGTGTCCAGCTGACCCAGCTCACGCCATACCTCGAGGCGGTCACCCTCGTCACAGTCCCCGGCGAGGATGAGGACCTCGAGATCGCGAGCGTGCTCAAGGCAGAACTGCTCGACGCCCCGGAAGGGCGAGCATCGGCGGTGCTGCGCACCTATCTGGGATCCGAGGAGGCCATCGTGCGCTATCTCAGATATCTGCTCGACGACGTCGATGCGGGCTCGCTCTGGGAGGACCTGCACCTCCCGGATGGGGATGACGAGGCGCGTGCCCGCCCCAGGATGGCCTTCGAGGACCTGTCAATCCTCGAGCCCCTAATGCGGGCCGCCTCCGACGGCAGCGAGGCGCTCGACCGGGTGGCGGCACTGCTGCGCGACCTGGGTGTCAGTGAGGACGCGCCGGGAGTGGTGCCACCGCAGTTCCTGGCGATGTGGCAGGCGATCTGGCAGGCGGCGCGGGAGGAGCAACGATGACCCCAGAGCGTCCCGATCTCACCGCTGCGCTAGCGGGCCTGAAGGACTTCCAGCTGCGCACAGTCGACGCGGTCTGCGAGCGGCTGTGGGGTGAGGCCGACCCATCGGCACGGTTCCTCGTGGCCGACGAAGTG
Source organism: Ornithinimicrobium cryptoxanthini (assembly GCF_023923205.1). Lineage (NCBI taxonomy): Bacteria > Bacillati > Actinomycetota > Actinomycetes > Micrococcales > Ornithinimicrobiaceae > Ornithinimicrobium > Ornithinimicrobium cryptoxanthini. Next base: position 2,990,285 of record NZ_CP099490.1, read on the forward strand.
GGGCTGGGCAAGACCTTGGTCGCCAAGGGCGTGCTTGCCCGCACCGTCGACCACCTGTGGGAGTCGGATCACCGGATAGACATCGTCTACATCTGCTCCAACAGCCAGATCGCCCGTCAGAACCTGCGGCGACTCCACGCCGGGCTGCACACCGAGATCCCGCACGCCGACCGTCTCACCATGCTGCCCACCGTCCTGCACCAGATGAGCAGGCAGAAGGTCAACATCGTCTCATTCACGCCGGGCACGTCCTTCCACCTCGGCACCAGCGGGGGCACGGTGCGGGAGCGGGCACTGCTGCTGGTCATGCTCGAGCGCGCCTGGGGAGGCCGCCTCCTGCACGACCGCAAGTGGATGAAGTTCTTCCAGGGCGGCGCGGGCGAGCCCCGCATCCGATGGGAGATCCAGCAGGCCCGAGAGGGGGCGATCGGCGAGCCGTTGATCGAAGCCTTCACAGAGGCCCTGCGTCTGCCGTCCGATGACGGGCGACCCCTCCAGGAAACCCTTCGAGAGTGCGCCGACGAGTTCCGCTGGCTCCGGAAGGGCTCGGGCGTGCCGTATGCCGTGTCCACGCGTCGTTACCGGCTCATCAGCCAGTTGAGGCAGGCACTCGCCCGGATCTCCATCTCCCACCTCCAGCCCGACCTGGTGATCCTGGACGAGTTCCAGCGCTTCAGCCGGCTGCTCACCGGCGACGACGACGCCTCGCGTCTAGTGCAGTCACTGCTCGGGCCGGTGGAGGTCGAGCGTTCCGGCGCTGCGCGCACCGCGCGCACCCTGCTGTTGTCGGCCACCCCGTTCAAGATGTACACGCTCCCGGACGAGCCGGAGGGCGACGACCACTATCAGGATTTCTTGCACACCGTCGAGGTGCTCGCAGGCAAGGCGCGCGCCCGCATCGTGCGGGACGCCATGAGCGAGATGCGGGCCTGCCTCCTCCGCGGTGACCTAGTCGATGCGACCGTGGCCAAGGACGTCGCGGAAGTCGAGCTGCGCCGGGTGATGGCGCGCACTGAACGTCTCGCCGCGACGTCCGACAGGGACGGCATGCTCACGTCACGGCGAGAGACCGTCCCGGTCACGACCTTGGACGTCCGGGACTACCTCAACCAGGCCCGGGTCTCCCGTGCGCTCGGGTCACACGACGGGCTGGAGTATTGGCGCAGCGCTCCGCATGTGTATGAGCTGATGGAGCGCTATGACGTCAAGCGTCGGATCGAGGACGAACTCAAGGCCGGGACGGGCCGACTCGACGGACTACTTCGCACTCGCTTCACCCCGGATGATGTGGATGGCTTCGAGGAGATCGAACCGGGGAATCCGCGCGTCAGGTGGCTGGCCGACGACGTGCTGGGGTCTGGCGCCTGGAAAGCCGCCTGGCTCGCGCCCTCACTGCCCTACTACTCCCCTGTTGGGATCTATGCCGAGCCCACGTTCCAGTCCTTCACGAAGCGCCTGGTCTTCTCGGCCTGGAGTGTCGCCCCCAAGGCGATCGCCACCACCTTGAGCTATGAGGTCGAGCGTCTCCTCGCGGCACGGTCGGCAACGATGCGCAACCGCGGCTACTTCGCACCGCGCCGGCGCGGGCTGCTGACACTGACCGTGAGCGAAGGCCGACTCGGTGGGATGCCAGTTCTTGCGCTGCTCTACCCATCGGTGGCCCTTGGGCGCGCTGGTGACCCACTGAGGCTGGCCGCAGACCTCGGCCGCACGCTTCCTCTTGAGCGCTCGGCGATGCTTGACGTGGTGCGTGATCGGGTCGAGGGACTGCTTCGCCGCTTACCGACGGGGAGAGGAGACGGTGCGGTCGACCAAAGGTGGTACTGGGCGGCTCCGATCCTCTTGGACCGGCTGCAGGGCGTCTCCACGGTCGAGGGCTTGAGTTTCGGTGGCGAAAGCGCCTCGGATCTCGGCGCCGATGGGCTGAAGCAACACCTCGATGAGGCACTGCGCATCGAGGCCGATGAACTAGGGCTGCGACCCGACGATCTGCTCGACGTGCTGGCTGAGCTGGCAGTCGCTGGCCCGGCTGTGTGCTCCCTCCGCGCCCTGGCTCGGGCTGTCAGCGCCCCCGAAGACCTGAGCGCATCGGACCTGCGATCAACCGCATCAGAACTGGCTTGGTCTCTTCGTGCCGTCTTCAACGGTGCAGAGATCATGGCGATCCTGGAGAGTGAGAGCGAGCACCCGTACTGGCGGCAGGTGCTGCGCCACTCGTTGGATGGCAACCTGCAGGCGGTGCTCGACGAGTACACCTCCGTCCTCAACGAAGCCCACTCGCTGGACCGTGAGCAACGGGGTGAGCACCTAGGTCGACTGTCCATAGCCTTCAAGGAGGGCAGCGGACTTCAGGCCTCACCACAGGCGATGGACTTCTTCAGCAATGGCGTCGATGCCCCTAATCGCCGCCGCATTCGCACCCACTTCGCCGCCCGCTACGGCCGCGCAGCCGCGGTCGATGACAAGACCATGCAGCGCGAGACCCAGGTCCGCGAGGCGTTCAACTCGCCGTTCTGGCCATTCGTGCTCGCGTCGACGTCTGTCGGTCAGGAGGGGCTGGACTTCCACCACTACTCACACGCCGTGGTGCACTGGAACCTCCCATCTAACCCGGTGGACCTGGAGCAGCGAGAGGGACGGGTCCACCGTTACCGCGGGCATGCGGTGCGCAAGAACGTCGCCGAGAAGCATGGCGGGAACGCTCAACTGGTGGGGGGCGGCAATCCCTGGTCTACCCTCTTTGACCTCGCAGCGGCCGAGCGTGGCGACCGGTCGGAGATCTTCCCGGACTGGGTGTATCCCGGATCTGCCTCGATCCTGCGGCTAGTGCCGGTTTTGCCGATGAGCCGTGGCACTCAGCACTACCGCAGGCTGCTCAAGACTCTCGGTGCCTATCGGCTCACGCTGGGGCAGCCTCGGCAAGAGGAGATGCTCGCCTACGTTGGTGAGCACAGGGAACTCGCGCTGGATCTGGCGCCCTGACGTAGCACATACAGAGGCAACGTGATCGTCGCGGCTAGGCTGAGTCGCACCAGGCCAACGAGACGGAGCGCCCGTGACCACACAGACCGACCAGTCGCGCTACACCCGGCTGCGCACCCTCAACTGGATCGCCGCGGCGTTGCACGCGGTTCAAGCAGTCGCCGTCGTCGTCCTGGCGACCGACTTCACCCTCCCGATCACCGCGACATACCTGTCCGGCCCGCCCGGCACCCCGCCCGGCGACCAGGTCACGCTGTGGGACGTCCCGACCGGCCTGGCCATCGCCGCCTTCCTGGCGCTGTCGGCGATCTTCCACGTCATCGTCGCCTCACCGGGAGCGTTCGACCGCTACCGGGCCGGGCTGGCGCAGGGCCACAACTACTTCCGGTGGGTGGAGTACTCCCTGTCCAGCTCGCTGATGATCGTCATCATCGCCCAACTGGTCGGCATCTCCAACGTGGTCGCCCTGCTCGCGCTCTTCGGCGTCAACGCGTCGATGATCCTCTTCGGCTGGCTGCAGGAGAAATATCACCAGCCCGGGGACGGCGGGTGGCTGCCCTTCATCTTCGGCTGCTTCGCCGGGGCCATCCCGTGGACCGCGGTCGTCATCTACACCATCGCCCCCGGGTCGACGACCGGCGCCGAGCCGCCCGGTTTCGTCTACGGCATCATCGTCTCGCTCTTCCTCTTCTTCAACGTCTTCGCACTCGTCCAGTGGTTGCAGTACAGGCCCGTCGGCCGCTTCCGCAACTACCTCACCGGCGAGACGACCTACATCGTCCTCAGCCTCACGGCAAAGTCAGCGCTGGCCTGGCAGATCTTCGCCGGCACCCTCGTCGGCTGAGGAGGGCCTCACTGGCCGCGCAGCCAACTCGTCGCGGATAGTCGCAAGCCCGTCACGGCCGTCAATAAGGGTGGCGGTACCGTCGAGGACTTCAGTGGTCGTGGAACTGAAGCAGTGGGGCGCTACCGAGCGGTTCGAGACAGCGACACGGCTCTCGGGCAGAGTTATCCACAGGCTGCGCGAGGAGCGGGCGTCCGCCTCGCGGCGTGGCAGGGTGGCCGGTCATGATGACAACTCCTGGACCGCAGGTATCCCTCCGCCTCGAGGAGCGTCGGAATGGGCGAGCGACACTGCAACATATGTCTAGTCTCCTTGCCTTGTTTTTGCCTATCTGGGTAGACTAAAGTCAGTGGTCAGCGACCAGCCCACGCGGGTCATGCAAAAGATGTTCCGGCGAGCCGGCTGGACGCCGGTGCGCAGCGTCGGTTCCCACACTGTGTGGGAATCACCGAGCGGCAAGAGATTCACCCTGCCTGACGGGCACAGGACGATCTCTCCCGGAGTCGTGCGCAAGGCCACCAAGGCATTGGAGGAGGGCTGATGGTGCATCAAGTCGACGTCACACGGGACGGACGCTGGTGGATGGTGTCGATCCCCGAGATCGACGGGCTCACCCAGACCCGCCGACTGAGCGAAGCTGAGAGCATGGCCCGCGAGCACATCGCAGTGACGCTCGACGTGCCGCTGAGCACTGTCGAGGTGACGATTCGCACAATCTCCGTCGACGATGTGGCGGTCTCCGACGAAGCCGCTGCGATCCAGCGCGACCGCACCGAGGCGGCAAGGCTGAACGAGGAGGCGACCGCGCGCGCCGAGCGCCTGGCCAAGGCCCTCGTCGAGCACGCCGTGCCGATCCGCGACATTGGCACGGTCCTGCGTGTCTCCCATCAGCGCGCTCATCAGTTGGCGTCCCACGTGGCCAACGCCAGCTGAGTCACGCCAGCGGCGACGTCCGCGCCCACCGGTGCGCAACTCTTGCGCATGTGCATTTCTTGCGCATACACTGACCGCATGAACGACGAGCTGAACACCCGCTACTCCGACGCCGTGAGCGCGCTGAGCGAGGTCGACCTGACCTCATCCACCTCGGCGGTGACCTCGTTGACGCGGGCTCGGGACGCCGTGCAGTCCGCGCTCGATGAGGCGATGGCTCAGGCCGTCACCCTCGAGGGCGCCTCGCTGCGGCAGGTGGCGGCCCTGGCCGGCATCGCACCCAACAGCGTGTCGCCACGACTGGCCCGCTCGGCCACGCTCTCGGCCTACAGCCGGGACGGCCGGGTCGATGCTGCCGGCATCACGCTCGCGAGGGCCGACAACCAGGAGGACGCACCGATGAGGTTCGTCCGCCGCAAGAGCAAGGGGAACACCCGTGACTGACCCGAACTACACCCACATGGCCTTTCTGCTCGACGCCTCCGGCTCGATGGCCACCATCAAGTCCGACATCGAGGGCGGCTTCAACGCCTTCATCACCGACCAGCGCACCCAGCCCGGCCGGTGCACCGTCACCCTCGCCGACTTCTCCAGCCCCGGCGACTACGTGGTGAGGTATGCCGCCAAGGACCTCTCGCAGGTCCCTCCCCTCTCCCTCGAGCCGCGGGGCATGACGGCCCTGCTCGACTCGATCGGGCGCCTGATCAGCGAGACCGGCCAGTTCCTGGCGGGGCTGCCGGAGGACCAGCGACCGGGCCTGGTGATGGTCGGCATCATGACCGACGGCCACGAGAACAGCTCGCGCGAGTGGAAGCACCAGGCCATCAAGGAGCTCATCGAGCGCCAGGAGCAGACCTACCAGTGGGTCTTCAACTACCTCGGTGCCAACCAGGACGCGATCGAGGTTGGGGCCACCCTCGGCGTGCGCGCCGACTCCGCCTTGACCTATGCGCCGGATGCGGCGGGGTCGGCGATGGCGGCCTACTCAACCTCGATGTCTTCACTGCGCGGGGCCGTCGCCGCTGGCGCGAGCGTCGGCTCGGCCCGCAAGCGCGCGGCCTACACCGACAAGCAGCGTCGAGAGGCCGCCGAGCGCTGAGCTGCGCATGTCCCACGATGAGGGCGAAGCCGTGCGGCTGGTCCGGGTCGGGCCGCCTCAGGCCCGCAGCTGCGGCTCGTGGCTGGCCAGCGCCTCGGTGAGGCCGGGCACGCCGTCGGCGCCGGTGAGCACGGTGAGGCTGGAACCCGTCAGGTCCTCGCCGACCGGCTCGACCCGGCCGCCCAGGTGCGCGGCCAGGAAGCCCTCGGCGAGCGCGGTGAACGCCGTGTTGTTCTCCGGCCGCGCGAAGCCGTGTCCCTCGTCGGGGAACAGCACATAGGTGACCGGGATCCCCTTGTCCTGCATGGCAGCGACGATCTGGTCGCTCTCGGCCTGCTTGACCCTCGGGTCGTTGGCGCCCTGGGCGATGAGCAGCGGCCGGACGATCCGGTCGGCGTGGGTCAGCGGGGAGCGCTGCCTGAGCAGCTCGCGCCCCTCCTCGGTCCGCGGGTCACCCACGCGGCGGGCCAGCTGCTCGAACATCGCGGTCCAGTAGGGCGGGATGGTCTCCAGCAGGGTGTGCAGGTTGGACGGCCCGACGACGTCGATGCCGCAGGCGAACAGCTCGGGGGTGAAGGCGAGCCCGGCCAGGGTCGCGTAGCCGCCATAGCTCGCCCCCATGATCGCCACCTGGTCGCGACTGGTGACCCCCTGCTCGACCGCCCAGCCGACCGCGTCGACCAGGTCCTCGTGCATCGCAGCTCCCCACTCGCCGTCGCCGGCGTTGATGAAGTCCTTGCCGAAGCCGGTCGAGCCGCGGAAGTTGACCTGCAGCACGGCATACCCGCGGTTGGCCAGCCACTGGACCCAGTCGTCGAAGCGGTAGGCGTCGCGCCACCACGGGCCACCGTGCACGAGGAGCACCATCGGCACCGGCCGACGCGGCAGGCCGCTCGCCGTGTCGGCCGTGCCGGCCGGCACACTGAGATAGCTAACCAGGAGCCTGCCATCCCGGGCCGGGATCTCCACCGGCGTCATCGCGACCAGCGGTGCCGCCTGCAGCGCGGGCCGAGACCGGAAGAGCTCGGTCACCCGACCGGAGTCACGGTCATAGAGGTGATAGACGCCAGAATCCCCGGCCGCCGAGCGCATGACCATCCAGGTCCGGTCGTCCAGCGTCCGGGTGAGCACGGTGACCTCGCCCGTGCCGTCTTCCTCGAGCCGTTCCAGATCGGCGGCCACCCCCTCGTCGACGACGGTCCACTCCTTGCGCAGGTAGGTCACGGCAGCGGCCTGCACCTGCCCCGTCGCGGGGTGGAGCAGCACGTCCTCGACGTCGGCGCGGGCGTCCTGGTGCACCAGCCGACGCGCGCCGCCAGCGGTCGGCACGGCATACAGGCCCGTCGTGTCCCGACCGCGCGAGTCGAGCAGATAGAGGATCTGGCCGTCGTGCGTCAGCGACAGCGCCTCGGTCGTGAGCGCGTCCTCGAAGCCGATGTCCTCGACCCGCTCCCAGCCCTCCCCGCGCCGGGCGAGCAGGTCGACCCCGCCGTCGGGGCGCGTCCGCACCGCGTAGCGCACGACGAACTCGGCGTCCGCGAGGTAGCGGGCGAAGCCGTCGACGTTCTCCTCGACCAGCGTGCGCTCGCCGGTCTCCAGGTCGATCCGATAGAGGTCGTGCCACCGGGCGTCCCGGTCGTTCATCCCGACGAGCACCTCGTCGGGGCGGTCGTGGCTCAGTCCGGCGACCTGCGCCGTCGTCTGCGGGTATGGCGTGAGGTCCCGGGCCTCCTGCCCGTCGAGGGTGACCCGGTGCAGGTGGTAGTCCTCGTCCCCGCCGTCGTCCCGCAGGTAGAGCAGGGTGTCGGGACGGTAGGTCCAGAAGTAGGCCTGGATCCCCCGGCTCGTGTCGCTGGTGACCGGCTCGGCGGCCGACGGGTCGTCGACCGGGGCCACGAAGACGTTGATCACCCCGTCCAGCGGGGCCAGCCAGGACAGGTGCCGCCCGTCCGGGCTGAGCTGGACCGCGGCCCGCTCCGGGTTGCCGAAGATGGCTGAGCGGGGGATCAGGGGGACGTCGGTCGCGCTCGTCGTGGGCATGGGTCGATTGTTCCCGCTCGTCGGGTCGGGCGCACCCAGGTTCTGGTGGTCGTCTTTGACGGGAACGGATGACGACCTGGGTCGGCACAGGCTCAGGCGCCCAGGTCTCGCCGCCGTCGCTCCAGCACCCGCACGAGGTCCCGCCGCCGACGTGCGTCAAAGGGCACCACGCCGTCCCGCACCTGTTCCACGACGTCGGCGGTGGCGGCCAGCACCTCCGCCAGGACCCGTTCGACCGCGGGTGGTGGCACGCCAATCTCGTCACCGAACTGCCGGAGGGCCTTGGCCGTGAGATTCTCGCGCCTCCCGGCCAGCGACAGCGCGAAGGTCGTGTCGCCATAGGGCACGGTCGATGGGATGTCATAGATCGACGCGACCGTGCGGTCGGCCGACCCCACCACCGACAGGTTCTTGGCGTGCAGGTCGCCGTTGCCGGTGGCCCACGCGAGCACCACCTGCTGCAAGATCGCCCGCAGGGCCAGAGGACGGGAGCGGCACACCGCGGCCAGGGCGGTCGCGAGGTGTTCCATGCTCACCGCATACTTGTCCGCGGGGTGGATCCCCAGCACCTGTGCCCCGTCCTCCACCGCCAGACGCCGAAGGCCACCTCCCTGAGCGTCGGGCACTCGGTCGAATCGGGTCACCAGGAGGCCGGGGCGACCGTGGCGGTCGCGCACCACCTCGGCGTCCACCACCGGGTGCCGCAGGCGCCGGGCGACCCGGAGGAAGAACGCCTCGCTCTCCACGACGTGTGGGAGCTCCGGCACCTCAAACTTCAAGAGGTGCGCTCTGCCCTGATGCGCCAGCGGCACCGTCAGCATGCGTCCCGACACCTTGTCCTGCACGCCGGCCAGCGCAGACGGGTCTCCGATCCCCTGGGTCGCCAGGAGGTCAGCGAAGTCAACGTCAGCGAAACTGCCTTTGACCACCGCCGGGCTGACAGCAGCAGCGGTGTTCTCCGGCTGGGTCAGCACCTGCACGTCACCGACTGGGTCAGCGCCCACGGCCAGCAACAGGGACAGCTCGTCGTCCGCGCTGGTCTTGACCGCTCTGCGCAGCGCGGTCAGCCGGCGGCCCTCGGGCAGCAGGTTCGCAAAGAAGGCAGGCACCGCGCCCGCCACGGTCCGCACCGGCTCCTCGGTCAGCGGGAGGGTCGTGGCGACAGCCCTGCGACCCGAGTCCAGGTATGCCGTGGTGTAGGCGAACTCCACACCACCCGCAGTTCTGGTAAGGGTCGCCGCAGGCTGACCATCTTTGACGACATGGGCGACCTGGATCTCGCGCGGGTCGGAGGGAGTCCCCGCACCGACGCGGGTCATGGCGTCTCCGTGGGCACCAGCTCAAGGCGGAGGCCCAGGACCTCGAGCACGGGCTCCACCTTGTCAAGGCGGACGCTGGGCTTGCCTGACTCGAGCAGGCGCACGAACCGCTCGGACACTCCTGCCAGCTCGGCTAGGTCGACCTGCCGCAGGCCGAGCTCTCGCCTACGGTCGGTCAGCTGCTCATGCCACGCCTGCATAACACCTCCACCATCAGCACGATCGTGCCGGTTTCGTCCAGTTTGACGCCTCCCAGGCCGCTTGTCTAGATGAACCGGCACGATCGTGCCTCATGCGCGTGACAAAGCGCATTTTCGCCCGATCCCTCTGGCCGACAGGCACGATCGTGCCTGTGGGGCCGCGTTGGTCTAACCTCAGTTGAACTCCACTGTCTTATAGCTTATGCAGATAAGTGATAAGATGCCCCATGGTCGATCTCAGCTGGCCGGCGGTCTCCCAGGAGCCTCGGGCATGGGCACCCACGCATGGCGCGGTGGGCCTGACGCGACGTGAGCGCTTGGCCGCGTCCCAGACCTCGTATGACGCGGCAGTGGTCGCGGAGATCGCCGTCCTCACACCGGCCCTCCCTGCGGACGTCACGGCCGAGGCCGAGGATGCGGTCGCCGAGCTCGCGAGATTCGACGAGAGCATGGGGCGGGACGTCCTGCCCTACTCGGCTGTGCTGTTGCGGGGTGAGTCGATCGCGTCGTCTGACATCGAGCACATCACCTCTTCGGCTCGTAACATCAGTCTCGCCGAGGTGACCCGTGACGAGAGCACGGGCTACGCTAGCCTCGTCGCTGCCAATGTGCGGGCCATGCGACGAGCGATCGACGTCGCGATCGCCCCGGACGTGGCGGGTGTCCTCACCCTGCACGAAGAGCTGATGCGCCATGACCCGCGCCACGAGGCTGGCGCCTTCCGCGCCGAACAGGTGTGGATCGGTGGGCACGACTCCACTCCCGTGGGGGCGCACTTCATCCCGCCCCATCACGAGCGCATCGCTGCTGCCATGGACGACCTGGCTCGCTTTGCCCGCCGGACTGATCTGTCGCGGATGGCTCAGCTAGCCCTGACCCACGCACAGTTCGCGACCATCCACCCGTTCACCGACGGCAACGGCCGCACCGGGCGTGCGCTGATGCACGTCATGCTCAGGGAGAGCGGGCTCGTCCAGCACGGCGTGGTCCCGGTCTCAGCCGGCCTCCTGACAGACACACGCGGCTACCACGAGGCCTTGGATGCCTACCGCGACGGCGATCCGGAACCGATCGTCCGGCTTTTCACAGCCAGCTCGCTGAAGGCGGTCACCAACGCCAGCCGCCTCGTGACAGAGGTGCGGGAGATCCGACAGTCTTGGGATGCGCGCGTCCGCGCTCGCAAAGGCTCGACGACGTGGCGGATTGCGGACCTGCTCCTGCGCTACCCCCTCGTCACTGCCAGGACCTTGCACGACCACCTTGGGACCTCGCCGACCAACGCACCCCGCGCCATCGCGCCTCTGCTCGAGGCCGGTGTGGTGCGAAGCGGCAGACACTACGCGTCCAGGTCCGCCTACTGGTGGAGCCCCGAAATCACCGACGCCGTGGATGACTTCGCTGTCCGCGCCGGACGGCGGCACCTGTGAGCGTCGACCCGGCCTGAGCGGACCGCCACGATGTTGGTCGTGACGCAGCGTCCTCAGTTTCAGGACCTGGGAGCGTTGTTCCAATTTTCCACTTGTTCCCGTGGCATGAACATATGCGCGAAGTGGAACGCAAAGAGCACGCTCTAGGGCGCGACGGGCTGCTCAGGGTCGTCATGCGCTTGCTCAAGGCCCTGAACTTGGACACTCGATGGGACTACCTCCCCCACAAGGGAACCGACGCTCAAGTAGTGGACGGGCATCTGGAGGTGCGGTGGGCAGGCGGCGAGCACGGCTTTCAAGCCCATATCAGGCGCACCGTCCGCCCCAGCCTCATCACACTGGCCGGACCACCTCCCAACAACACCATTCTGATCACCGAGCACGTCACTGACGGCGTGGCCAAGGCACTCGAGCGGATGGGGTGGGCGGGATATGTTGATGCCGCTGGCAACGCATCTCTCGCCGCGCGTCGCCACGAGTGAGGCGAGCACTCGCCCGGCCTCTTGTGGCGTGTCAGTGAGCGGGGCGTGCCTGCGTGGCCGCTGAACTGGGCGTCGACGCGGCCCCGGCCGGGCGCGCCGCCCCCTTCACGGCCTGCGGAAGAAGGAGGACCACCAGCGAGTCCTCCGGACCCTCAGTCCCGAGGAAAAGGGAGAAGTGCTCCAAGTGTGGCGGCGTCGCCTGCTCACTCGTCGCTTGCATGCGTGGCGCACCCCCTGGGGGTGAGTGGAAACAGTTGCATACGATCCCTAGTTATGACTACCTCGAAGATCGACCTCCTTGAATGGGCTATGGCCCCGGACGGCGTACCGTCCGAGTCGATGCACCGCCTAGCCCAACAACTGCTCGGTCATGACGTGTCGGGCGTAGAGGTGATTCGGCGTGGATCCAACCTGGTACTCAAGGACACGGCTGAGACGACCGTCTTTCGCGTTCAGCATGTGTGCCGATCACGGGAGGTCGAAGAGAACCTGCAGCTCGTCGCCTCACTCGACAGTGCGGGCGCTCCCGTCGTGGCAGCAAGGAACGAAAGGGCCGCGAAGGACGGCAGCGTCGTCGTGACCGCGTGGCCAAAAGGCCTCCCAGCGGGGACAACGGATCAGCGTGCCCTCGGCGCCACCCTCAACGCGCTGCACGACATCACGCCACCTGCGGCCCTGCCCACTGTGGATGTGAGAGCCAGATTCGAGGAGCGCCTCACGGGGTTGGATGCTGACGTGCCGGTAGACATCGTGACAGCTCTGTCCAAACATGCGGACCTCGCCGTGACGGCGCTGGAAGAGTCCCTGGCATCCGGCAGTGTGCTGTTGCACGGCGACGCTCACATCGGGAACCTGGTTTGGCTTCGAGATAGTGCCAGGTTCATCGACCTGGATGATCTGTGCACCGGTCCTCGCGAGTTTGATCTCGCCCCATCCCTCGTCTCCTACCATCGGTTCCACCGTGATGATCGGCTGTGGTCCGATTTCCGGGCTGGCTATGGTGATGACCCGGACTGGGAACTTGCCGAGCGACTCACCGTCGTTCGGGAGGCCACGATGAACACCTGGCTCGCCACCCTCTGGGCGTACGACTCGGCAGCACAAACCGAACTTCTGCACCGAATAGATACCTGGGACACCGACTGGAAGGACCATGACCCTTGGCGTCCGATCTGAGTCCTGCGCTGCCCCATGAGTGGCTCGCCCCATGGAGCAGCCGGACAACTATCCGGCTCGTCCTCGTCAAAGAGGTCACCTCGCCCGCCGTAACAACCGGGGAATCCAAACCCATTGCAGACGTCTTGCAGTTCGGACGTCTGGCGGCACACGTGCGTCAACACGGTGCTATCCTTCCGAGGTGCAGATCCGTTGACGACGTCGATCCACAGCACGTCAGGTGGAACCGGGTAGAAGGACGGTTGGAGACCAACCGAGCGATCCATTCACTCTGGAGCATGCCAGGGGCAGGCACGGACTTCATCGTCCAATTGGTCGACATCACTCCTGCGGACGGCATCTCCGATCTCGTGGCGGCTCTGGAGGATATGTACTACGGGGATCTCACGCTAGGTCCACAAGATCCGCCACCGCCACCAGAATCAGGTGGCTGCGTCGCGCGCACACACCAGATGGTCGTATTCTCCGAACCTGGCGAGCGTGAACTAACCGATGACGAAATCCAGCGGCTCATCTACCGCGCTGATATGCCTGCTCGCGGGGAATACAGCAGCATCCGTCGTCCCGATGAACTCAATCGCCGCCCGGGCCGTGGAGCAGCTCTTGGCCCTTTCGTCACGGTACTTTGGGGTCAACAAGACTACATCGAAAACTGCGCATTTCTATCCGTTGTGGTGGGCACCGCCGCGGTCAGTGTCATCGCCGACGCTCGACACCGACTCCTAGCCGAGATCGCAGCCTTGGGGCGTGAACTGGGCGAGCAAAGCACAACTGAGCGCGCCGTAGCGAGCGTTCAACAGACACGCCTGCGACTGGAAGCTGTAAACCGCGTCATAGCGGGCACCGAGAATAGAATCGCACTTTGCATCGACGGTCTCTCCACGATGATGCCGTACATTCCTGCCCTTCGGGTTGAAAGTTACCACCGAGCTCTCTTTGAAGCATTTGATACTGAAGGGAACCGGAGTGCGCTCGAAAGACTTCTCGTAAGGTTGAACGAACTAGTGCGATTAGAGCAGGATGCCTTAGATTCCCGCATGACGATCCAGTCAGAAGCTCGATCGAAGCGTTGGTCTTTGAGCATCGGTATCGCCTCAACTTTGACCATACCGTTCGGCATCATCTTCGGTTTCTTTGGGATTGGAGCCGCTGAGATTGACGCCTCACAGTCAATGTTCGCCACACGCTATCTGCCGCTATTTGCGATCGTAGCCGGGCTGATGTTCGCCATTATCGCCCTCCACTATATTTTATATCGAGTGCACCGAAGTCGCGACGCCGCTCAACGCCGACCAATCCGTCCTGGCGCGCCCGTGAGCCGTGCCCCAAGGGCGAGACTGACTCATTCCAAGAGCATCACATCAGACCCTGTGGGATCTAAACCGGTTTCAATGAGAGAGGCAAGTCCGGAAAAGCCCAGCATCACAGCGGGATCCTTATCTCACACTGAGTCTGTAGCCGATATCTCGGGCCATTCTGCGCCCTTATCTGGGCCATTCGACGGTGAAGAACCGCCCGACGACGACGCCCCGAACCGCCATCCGCACCATTCCACGCCTGTCGAGAGGGAAGACTCCGAACAGAGGACGCAACGAATTCATAAGAAGTCGCACTAGAACCGACTGGACAAGTTCCGCCGCCAACTGGGCCGCCACGATCACCACTTCCTGTTTGCGCGACCCGTGCCTGACCCCGTACTGGGCGGGGCGCCCGAACGGAGCGACTCGCGCTGGGACTGCAGATACTTCTTCTCTTGGTAGACTACGATGCGCCGAGGGTAGACTTCTACCATGAGCCTCAATATCAAGAACCCCACCACGCACCGCCTGGTGCGTGAGCTCGCGGCGGCGACGGGCCAGTCCCAGACCGCGGCGGTCGAGGATGCCGTGCGCAGAAGGCTCCGCGAGGTCCAGTCCGAGAGCGGTCCCACGGTCGAGCACCGGGACCGGCACGCGCGAGCGCGGCGGATCGCTGAGGCGTTCCGCGAGGATCTCTCCGAGGACGAACTCCGCCGCATCAGGCACTCCGAGGACTGGCTCTATGACGAGCACGGGCTGCCTCGATGATCCTCGACACCTCCGCGCTCGTGGCCATCTTGACTGACGAGGAAGACAGCGAGGTCCTGCTGAACCTCGCTGTGGAGTCAGCGCACCTGCGGATGAGTGCCGCCACTGCGCTGGAGGCCTCGATCGTCCTGGACAGCCGCTCCTCACCTCAGCAGCGTCGGCGGCTCGATGACCTCCTTGCGGCACTTGCTGTGGAGATCGTGCCCTTCGATGCCACGCACTGGGCCCTCGCCCGTGAGGCCTACCGAGACTTTGGCAGGGGCTCGGGACACCCGGCTCGGTTCAACATGGGCGACTGCTACGCCTACGCCCTGCACCGCGCGACGGGCGAACCCTTGCTCTATGTTGGCGACGACTTTGCTGCGGCAGGAGTCCCCCGAGCGGCACCATGATTTGCGTGACACGGATGCCGCCACCGACACGCGCACATTTCCCTCGTCACGGAGCTGCGGGGCCACAGACCCTGGTGCCGCCGAACCATCACTGCCACACTTGGTGTGGCGGAGCTCTCGCTCCAGGTTGTGCTCCGGCGTCCTTCGCGCACGAGAGGCACAGACATGAGGACACACACTGCACGCGCCACTGTGATCACTGCGGTCGCCGCCACCTGTCTCCTGGGGTTTCCCCTGGGGGCCGCGGCCACCGGGCCGGCCACGCCGACAGCGACCCGCGGGGCACAGCACGCTGAGGGTGACTTCCTCGCGTCGGTTGACTTCAGCTCACTCCAGGCCCGTGATGTCCGGGGCAACAAGTGCGAGTTCACCGTGAACGGAGCCCTCACGCTCACCGGCACCGTGACCGGCGAGGCCGTCGGCGTGACCACGGCCGTGATCTTCGCACCGTGCGCTGACGCGCTCGCCTCCCCACCAGGGACCTACTTCGACCTCTTCCGCTTTGAGGGCGAGTTCACGGGCGAGGTGCTCGGCGAGTCCGTCAGCGGGCAGCTCAGCTACGCCGGCCGCACCCGGGTCGGCGGTGCCATCGACGCCATCATCCTCCTGGACGGCGACGACGCGCGGGCCGTCCTGCGGGCAGACGCTCAGGTCGCCGTGGGCGGCACGTATGCCGGGGTGGCCAAGAAGTCCTGAGTGGCCGCCTGGGCGGACGGGTGGTCTCTGACCACGCCGGGGTACCCCCATGGTGACAAGGGTCTCACGATGACCTATTCCACTCATCGCTGAGATCTGGTCTGATGAGACCATTCCCGCGGGGGAACGCCCCAGCGGTGTTCCGTCGGCGGAAGCAGCAACCATGAGCACAACGTTCCCGAGGAAACACGCTCCCCTTCCTCTCCTCATCCTGTGCCTTGCCCTACTGACTGCATGTGCCGGCACGTCAGAGCCACCGGATGCTGCCGCGCCGGCCACGGTGACCGCAACCGTCACGCATACGGTCGAACCAACCCCTGCGGCGACGAGCGCGACCGATGATGAGAGCACTGCACAGGTGACCGTGACCGAGACGGTGACGGTCACCGAGACAGCCGCCGCGACCGCTGCGCCCACTCAGGAAGCCGAAAAACCTGCCAGTGACGCCGCCCCGAAGCCGTCGGATATCACCAGGTCTCAGGAGCAGGCGATCGGTTCCGCAGAGTCCTACCTTGAGTTCACCCACTTCTCCAAGAAGGGCCTCATTGGCCAGCTGTCCTCCGAATATGGTGAGGGCTTCTCGGAGGCCGATGCCACGTTCGCGGTGGAGTACCTCGAGGACAACGGCCTCGTGGATTGGATGGAGCAGGCAGTCGGTTCCGCAGAGTCTTACCTTGAGTTCACGCACTTCTCCCGGCAGGGTCTGATCGACCAGCTGATGTCGGAGTATGGGGAGCAGTTCACGCAGGCCCAGGCCGAGCACGCCGCTGACGCCGTCGGTCTCTGACCTAATCGCCATCGCCCCGACGCGGCAGCAGGCTCACTCCACCTCGGGCGCCTCGGTGCTGCCGTCGTCGTGGATCTCCTCGGACATCCGGTCCAGCTCCGCGTCCTCGACTCTCGCACCGGCCTGCTCCATCCCTTCTTGGAGGTCCTCCCGGACGGTCGCTGGCTCGGCACCCTCGTCCCAGCTCTCGACGCGCTCGACCACATTCTCAGCGGCTTCCTGTCGGGCGTCGGAGACTTCGTCGGTGGCACTGCCGGTGGGTTGGTCGCTCATCTGACTACCGTAGGGCGGCACCGCTCAGCGCGCTCTCGCTCGCGCGACCCCCGCCATGAGGGAACCCTCGCCCGTGATGACACCGGAGCGTGAGCAGCGACTGTCGGCGCTCGGTGCCAGACTCGACTCATGGTGGCCGACCAGCGCCACACCGACTCGAGGAGGCACCATGCCCCACGGCGACATCACCCACATCGACATCCCGGTCAGCGACATGGACAAGGCCCAGACCTTCTACAGCACGCTCTTCGGCTGGCAGATCGCTGAGATCCCCGGCTACGAGGGCTACCCGATGTGGCAGGCGCCCAACAAGATCAGCGGCGGCGGCCTGGCACCGCGCAGCGAGGGCTTCACCCAGCCCCGGTCCTATGTCGAGGTGGACTCGATCGACGACACTCTCACCAAGGTGACCGAGCAGGGCGGCAAGATCCTGATGGAGAAGGACGCGATCAGCGAGACCAGCTGGTGGGCGATCTTCGAGGACCCGGACGGCAACGCGGTCGGGCTCTACGAAGGAGTCACTGACACCGGCGAGTGACGTCGCCGGACGTGCGGTTCGCTCGTCGGCGCTGGGTGGCGGGCGACTCAGAACAGGTCGCGGTGCCGCGCGAAGTGCTCCCGCGCCGGGCCGTCCGGCCCCATGCCATAGACCCGGAGCAGCTCAGCCAGCGCGGGGTGCGAGCCCTCAAGCGCCGCCGCCGCTGAGCTCAGCTCCTGGCCGGAGGCGACGGCCCGCAGCAGGTTTCGCATGCCATCCACCACCGCGTGCTCGCCGGTCGGGCTGGCCTGCGCCTCGGTGCGGGTCCAGTGGCCGGTCAGAGCCTGGATGTCATCCAGTCGCGCTGGCAGGTCCTGCGCCGACACACTCCCCGCGCGGACCCCGTCGGCCAGCTCCTCCAGGACGTGCATCCGGTGCAGCACCGCCGGGTTGCCGATCTTGACGCGCTGGGCGTTCATCAGCTGGGACAGCATCGGCGGCGACATCCCCAGGACCCGCGACAGACCAGCCTGAGTCAGCTCGAAGGCACCCATCAGGCGGCGGAAGGCGTCGGCGAGCGGCTCGCCATACGCCTCCCGCTGTGCCTGTCGGTTGCGCTCGACGGTCTCCACCACGCTCAGCACCTCCCTCATCGTTTGCGTCCGCGAACGCCACCTTAGCGGTTCCGTGCGGCACGTCGTGCTCCCGCAGCTACAGTATGCCGAAACGCCACCTCAGCGATGAGGCTTGACTTTGCGATTGCAACCTCATATGTTTGCCATCGCAAACATTCACGACCTTGAGGGGACCACGATGACCAGGCCCACCGCACGCTGCGCCGCGACCGCGCTGGCGACCATGCTCAGCACCGCGCTCCTGGCGACACCGGCGCTCGCCACCGCCCCAGGCACCGCCACCGCCCCAGCCACCGGCACGACCCCAGACACCACAGCGTCCACCGATGGGCAGCTGCTCCTGGTGCTGGATGCCTCCGGCTCCATGCGGGACGAGGACGGCGCCGGCACCCCCAAGATCGAGGGCGCCCGCAGCGCACTCGACGCGGTCATCAACGACCTCGGGGACGACCAGCAGGTCGGGCTGCGGCTGTTCGCCTCCACCGAGAGCGAGTCCGACACCGCGGCCGCGTGTGCGGACTCCGAGCTGGTGGTGCCGGTCGGCACCGGCAACCAGGCCGCGCTGAGCGCTGCGGTCCAGGACTATGAGCCGTATGGCGGCGAGACCCCGATCGGTTATGCGCTCCAGGAGGCCGCCACGGACCTGGGCTCGGACGGCCAGCGCTCGATCCTGCTGGTCTCCGACGGCATCTCGACCTGCGACCCCGACCCGTGCGAGGTCGCCGAGGACCTCACCCAGGACGGCATCGAGCTGGCCATCCACGTCGTCGGGCTCGACGTCGACTCCGAGGCGCGCGAGCAGCTGCAGTGCATCGCCGAGGCCGGCAACGGCACCTACATCGACGCCGCCGACACCGACACGCTCACCAGTGCGCTGACGCAAATGTCGACCCGCGCCTTCCGCCCCTTCAGCGTCGCCGGCGACCCGGTCGTCGGCACCACCGACCCCGCCACCGCGCCGACCGTGGGCGAGGGGCAGTTCACCGACACCATGCCGATCAACCAGGACACCCCGAAGTTCTACCGGCTGCAGCGCACGACTCCCGGCTCGACGCTGCACGTCGGAGTCACGATGCGTCCCGAGGCCGGCGGTCTCGGCTCCTACCGCATGTGGCTCGAGTCGCCCGACGGCGACAGCTGCGGCACCATCCACGGTTCTCCCTGGAGCGCCGGGGCGGGCAACTCGTTCGGCACCGCCGGGGTCAGCTCGGCGCGGTACGGCGACGACGGGCCATGCCAGGAGGACGACGAGGTGATCCTGCGCCTCGAGCTGCAGGGCGGCTCGGAGGAGCTGCAGGATGGCCAGTTCGAGATGGTGGTCAGGGAGGAGCCCCCGGTCAGCAACGCCGACGAGCTCCCGGGTGTGGCTCCCCGCTCCGAGTGGCAGGAGCTGGAGCCGGGCGAGCCGGTCGGCGACGTCGTCGGCGGGTCATCGCTCAATGACGCACCCCGGATCGAGCCGGGCGGCACCTACTCCTCGGAGATCACCCGCGGAGAGATCGTCTTCTTCCGGGTCCCGGTGGACTATGGCCAGCGCCTGCAGGCCCTGGTGGAGTTCCCCCGTCCGACCGGCGTCTTCGCCGACACGACCAGCGGGGCAAGCGACATCGCGGACGTCGTGATCGTCGGGCCGACCCGCAGCGCGGCCGAGGACCTGATCGCCAGGGCCGGCGACCTCAGGCGCCGCGCGATCATCTATGACGACCGCGCCGTGCAGGCTGCCGTCACGACCCACGAGGTGCGCTGGGCCAACCGCACCTCCGGCAACCAGCTGGGGTCGGCCCTCGCGGGCGACTACTGGGTCGGGGTGAGCCTGACCTCGAACAGCGAGGTGCGGCCGACGGTCCCGTTCACCCTCACCACCGAGGTGTTCGGTGAGGTCTCCGGCGAGCCGGCGTATGCCGACCCCTCCTCCGCGGACGACGTCACCACAGCAACGGCTGAGCCTGCTGAGACCAGTGTGGACACCTCGGAGGAGAGGAGTGCCCCCGCGCCCGAGGAGGCGACGGAGGACACCGCGGCAGCGCCACCTGTCGCGGCCACCGACGACGGCGCTCCGCTGGGCCTGATCGTCGGCCTGGCCGCACTCGGCATGGCTCTCCTGGTCGCGGGCGGGTTCGTGCTCGCCAGGGCGATGCGCACCTGAGCGGGGCGCCGACCGTGCCCGTGTCGTCACCACTCGGGGACTAGGGCTCCTGCCAGGCTGCGGGTGGCAGCGTCGCGGCGGCGGGTGGCAGCACCCGCCGCCAGACGGCGCTCGAGGCTGCGGGTGCGCTGGACGTGCGCGTCCGCGCCGCCAGACGGTGCTCGAGGCTGCGGGTGCGCTGGTCGTGCGCGTCCGTGGCCAGGTCGATGTCGATCAGTGAACACATGGCGATCCTCCTCTCAGGCGTTCTGCGTGCTGGTGGTCTGGGCCGTGATCTCGTGCTCCTGCACGAGAGCGGTGGTCACGCGGGTGGCGGCGTAGGCGGTCGCCAGCAGGCTGAGCACGACCGCCCCGACGAAGACGGTCGGCAGGCCCCACACCTCGGCCACCGCGCCCCCCAGCAGCGCACCCAGTGGCATCAGGCCGTAGCCGATCATCCCCCCGGCGCCGCCGACCTTGCCGAGCTTGGCGACCGGGACCAGGCGCTGTCGCATGGTGCGCCCGACGACGTTGCCGCACATGTTGGTGAAGCCCACGACCAGGAAGGCGGCCGCGATGGCCCCGGCGTGCGGGACCAGGAAAGGCACGAGGAGCAGCGCCGAGTTGAGGAACCAGCCGCCGATCAGCAGCGGCACCTCACCGACCAGTCCCACCAACCGCTCGGCGAGCAGGGCTCCGGCGACGGCACCGACGGCCAGGACCGCCAGGAGCAGGGGGTACTGCTCGGGGGTCAGGCCGACCCGCGACTCCGGCCCGACCATCCACAGGATGAAGACCGCGAAGTATGCCGTGCTGGCGAAGTTGAGTGCGGAGCCGGTCAGCAGCAGCGGGCGCAGCACGGGGTGGCTGACCTGGAACCGGAAGCCCTCGAGCAGCTCGTGCAGCTTGCCCCCGACCGGCTCGGGCGACCGCTCGGCGCGGTAGCTCCCACGCAGCCCCAGCCCGATCAGGAGGAGGAAGACGACCCCCAGCGCAGCCGGGACACCGAAGACCCACCCGGCCCCGACGACGAAGAGCAGGCCGCCGACGGGTCCGCCGACGAAGTTGTTGAAGACCGTCTCGGCGCCCATCACCCGCCCGTTGGCCGCGGACAGCCGCGACTGCGGCGCCAGCTGCGGGATGATCGAGGACCCCGCGAGGTCGACGAACACCTGGGTGATGCCATAGATGCCGACCGCTGCGATGAGCAGCGCCATGGTGAGCCGGTCGGTGGCGGCGAGCCACGTCATACCCCCCAGGAGCAGCACGCGCACCGCGGCTCCGGCCAGCTGGACGTGCCGGCGGTCGAGCCGGTCGACCACCACTCCGGCGGAGACACCGAGCAGCAGCCAGGGCAGCCAGAACGCGACCTGCAGCAGCGAGATCTCGCTCGGTGAGCGGGTGAGCGTGACCGCGATCAGCGGCAGCCCGCCCAGCACGATGCCGTCGGCCAGGTTGGCCAGCCCGACCCCGCCCAGGTGTATGCCGAAGGGCCGGCCGAGCCGCTCGGCTCGCGTGGGCTGGGTGGTCGCTGTGGTGGTCGCTGTGGTGGTCGCTGCGGTGGTGGTGCTCATCGTGCCGCTCCCGTAGAGTAGGTGCAGAAGAACATCTGCATAACTTTCTCTGCAAAGGTACCTCTGCATCATGGCCGAGCGCAAGACCCCTTCCGATACTTTTTCTGGCGACGCCTCCACCGGGGGCCCCTCGATGGGGGACGCCTCCGTCGAGCCGACGTATTTCGCCAGACAGATCGACGCCAGCGCCATGAAGGCGTTCGCCCACCCGCTACGCATGGCGATGTATGACTACCTGAACGACCGTGAGGCGGCCACAGCGACGATGCTGGCCAAGCACACGGGCGAGAGCACCGGGCAGACCAGCTATCACCTGCGCCAGCTGGAGCGGCACGGCTTCGTCGAGGAGGACCCCGGGCGCGGCACCGGCCGCGAGCGCTGGTGGAAGGCGGTCGGCTTCCGCATGGACGGCATCGAGCTGGGCAAGGACTCAGCGACCCGGCCGGCGGTCGAGACGATGCTGCACAACCAGGTGGCTCAGCGGGCCGAGTCACTGCGCGAGTGGTATCTCCGCTCGGTCGAGGAGCCGGAGCCGTGGCAGACCAGCTCCCTGCACAGCCGCAGCACCGCGACGATGTCGGCGGACGAGGCTGACGAGCTGGGTCGGGCGCTGATAGAGGTCATCCACGAGCACACCGAGGCGGCGAAGGCGCGGCACGAGGCGGCTGGCGCTGCCGCTGGCGCTGCCGGTGACGCGGACGTCGAGCCTGCCGAGGGCGAGGGGACCCGCCGGGTGCGCGTCTTCCTGGACGTGTTCCCGCTGCCGGAGGACTGAGCCCGCCACCTCACGAGCAGGAGGTGGCGTCGCTGCTCGCGGCTACTCAGCCACCAGGTGGCCGCCGACCACGGTCGCCGAGACCGTCATGGTGCGCAGCACCTTGGCCTGCACGGCGGGGTCGCCGCCGGCCAGCGGGTCGGCGTCAAGCAGGACCAGGTCCCCGGGCTGACCCACGGCCAGGGTGCGCCCGTCCACGGACGCGGCCAGCGCCTCCCTCGGCGTCAGCGACAGCTCGGGGTGCCACGGCTCGCCTCCCTCGGGCGCGCGGCAGACGGCCACCGCCATGGCCAGCCACGGGTCCAGCGGTGCGACCGGGGCATCCGAGCCCAGCACGATCGGGATGCCGTGCTCGCGCAACGACCCCAGCGCAAACGCCCGAGCGGTGCGGTCCGGCCAGCACTGCTCGGTGACACCCCGATCGTCGAGCAGATGCGCCGGCTGCACACTCGCGCGGACCGGCAGCGCGGCCCACTGCGCCAGCCCGCCCGCCGGCAGGAGCTGGGCGTGCTCGATGGAGCCGCTCGCGCCGGTCCTCGCGAAGACTGCCAGCGCCTGCGCCACCGCCCGGTCGCCAATCGCGTGCAGCGCCGTCTCCAACCCGTGCTGGTGCGCTGTCGCCACCAGATCGGTCAGCTCGGCCTCGCCGAAGTTGGCCATGCCGAGCGGTTGCGCCAGGGTGGCGCCGTCGGCATACGGCTCGCAGCACCAGGCCGTCCGGGTGTTGAGCGAGCCGTCGGAGATGACCTTCAACGGGCCCATGGTCGCCCAGTGGTCGGTGCCCGGCAGGGGGTCGCCGGTGCGCCAGCCGCGGGCGATGACCTCAGGCAACCGGCCGGCATACACCCCCGTCCGCACCCGGAAGGGACCGGTCACGGCCAGCCGGGAGGGCCAGCGGTCCCAGGACGGGCTGAACTCGAGGTCGACGACCCCCACGACGCCGCGCTGCCGCGCCTCACGCACCGCGTCGACCGCCGCTGCCTCGGCCTGGCTGGCCGCCCCGGGCAGGTCGCCCAGCCGGTCATAGGCGTCGAACCACTCGTTCTCCACGACCAGCCCGTCGCGCCAGGGGACGTCGAGCAGGCGCATCGCCGCGGTGTTGAGCCAGCCGTGGTGCGCGTCCCCACTGACCAGCACGACGGGCCGGTCGGGACTCACCTCGTCGAGGTCGGCCGGGGTCGCTCGCCGCGGCCAGCTGGCCGAGCGATGCCCGAACCCGACGAGCGGGGTCTGCGAGGCGTCCGCGCGGGAGGGCCCCGGCGCGCCGGTCAGGCCACGGCGCACGATCTCCAGCGCCTCCTCGACGCTCTTGGCGGAGGACAGGTCGAGGCGGGAGCGCACCAGTGCCCACTGGACCATGTGCACGTGCTGGTCCCACAGGCCGGGCATGGCCCAGCGACCCTCCCCCGCCAGCTCGGCGACACCAGCCGGACGAGCCAGACCGACTCCGACGGCGACGACCGCGCGGTCCCTGATGAGGATGTCGACGGGCGAGGTCTCCCCCGCCCTGCCGAGCGGCACGGGGCGCACATCCCGCACCAGCAGATCGTTCATGGCGGCAACGGTACGTCTGTGACCGCCCAACCCACACATCGACCCGCGGCGCCTCGATAGGGTCATCCCATGACCGGCCTGCCCGACGACCTCGCACCGCTGCTGCTCGCCATCGACCACGTGGGCATCGCCGTGCCCGACCTGGACGCGGCGATCGCCTTCCAACGTGATGTGCTCGGGCTGGAGGTGCTGCACGAGGAGACCAACGCCGAGCAGGGGGTGCGCGAGGCGATGATGGGACCAGCCGGTGCGCAGCCCGGCGGTGCGGTGGTCCAGCTGCTCGCCCCGACCGGCCCCGAGTCGACCATCGCCAAGTTCATCGACCGCTCCGGTCCCGGTCTGCAGCAGCTCGCCTACCGCGTCGCCGACGTCGAGGCGGTCAGTGCGACGCTGCGCGAGCGTGGTCTGCGGCTGCTCTATGACGGTCCTCGCCGCGGGACCGGCGGGAGCCGAATCAACTTCGTGCACCCCAAGGACGCCGGCGGGGTGCTGATCGAGCTCGTCGAGCCACCCTCGACCGACTCCGGCGCGGTCCCCGGCGATCGGGGACCCGTTGGGTGATGATGAGCCGGTGAGCGAGGCAGAGTCGAGCGCGAGAGCCGGGAGCCGCGGCCGGTTGCGGCTGCCCAGGGTCGGCCGCGGGTCGATGGCCGGGCGCGGGCGCGAGGCCGTGGAGACCTGGCGCCGCTATCGGCACTCACAGCTGTCCGAGCTCGCCGAGAGCAACCGGTTGCAGCGCGAGCTGCTCGAGCGCACGCACGGTCAGGCACACCTGCCCGGTCTGCCCGGTCCGAGCACGGAGCCTGCCGGCCCTGCGCGTGACACCCCGGAGGCGTCCGGGGACTCGCGCCGTGACCTGATGACCGTCACCTCACCGTTCATGTTCGGCTTCTTCGGCGCGCTGGGCGTGCTGACCGCCTGGTTCCTGGCGCAGAACGTCTCCCGGCTCAGCTCGGTGATCACCTTCGTGCTGATCGCCGTCTTCCTGACCCTGGCCCTCAACCCGATCGTCACGAGCCTGACCAACCGTGGGTTCAGCCGCCCCGCCGGGGTCTTCACCGTCTTCCTCGGCATGGTCGCGGTGCTGGGCCTGCTGGGCTGGCTCGTGGTGCCACCGATCGTGCAGGAGACCTCGACCCTGATCGAGCGCATGCCGCGCTATCTCGACGATCTCAACGCCCAGCCCTGGGTGCAGCAGCTCGATGCGCGCTATGACATCAGCGACCGGATCAACGCCGAGATCGAGAACCGGCTCCAGGACAGCACCTTCCTGTCCACCATCTTCGGCGGCGTCCTCGGCGCGGCCGGGTGGCTGGCCGGTGGGCTCATCGGGGCCTTCACAGCCCTGGTGCTCACGCTCTACTTCCTCGCGGCCCTGCCCACCGTCAAGGACGCGGGCTACAAGATCGTGCCGATGAGCCGCCGGGCGCGGGTGATCGGGCTGGCCGAGGAGATCATGCGCCGGGTCGGCGGCTATGCGCTGGGCCAGGTCGCGGTGGCCAGCATCAACGGCTCCGCGTCCTGGGTCATGATGTCCCTGCTCGGTGTGCCGTATGCCGCGGTGCTGGCCGTGTTGGTCGGCGTCCTGGGACTCATCCCACTCATCGGCGCGACTCTCGGCGCGGTGATCGTGGCGCTCGTCGCAATGAGTCAGGGGTGGGTGGTCACCCTGGTCGTGCTCATCTACTACGTGATCTATCAGCAGTTCGAGAACTACGTCATCGTGCCGCGCATCATGTCCCGCACGGTCTCGGTGCCCGGCGCGGTCACCGTCGTCGCGGTCTTCGCCGGCGGCACGCTGATGGGTGTGCTCGGCGCCCTCATCGCGATCCCGGTGGCCGCCGGCCTGCTGCTGATCTACAACGAGGTCGTCATCCCCCGCCAGGCCCGCCTCTAACCAAAAAATATAAAGGTTTTGCGGGCCGCGCACGCATTTTCATAGTGGTTTTGCTTGCCGAACCTGGACGGCATCGACGGTATGCCGTGCCTCACCTTGGTCGCGCTCGTGGCACCGCCCCGGATCCAGCCGTGCCACACGCGTTGGTCGGCCTCGCCGCGAACTGTCGGTCTCCTGGCCCGGGTCACAGATGAGGTCGAGATGCGGCACCGCCGTCACCGACCGAGCTCCCTCGTGCCAGGCGGCAAACCGCGCAACTGCTCGTCAGTGACACCCAGTGCGCAGGGGCCCCTGCAAAACCACTCGCAAAATGCGGGAAACACCCGCAAAACCGCTATGAAAATGGGTGGGGCGACGCGGCACCAGCGGGACAGTTCGGTCACCGCCAGGATGATCCCCAGCACGAGCAGGAGGACAGTGTGATCACTCATGCCCAGGCGTGCCCCGGTCGGCGCCGGTCGCGGGCGTTCCAGCACGTCGTGTGCCAGTGCCGCCGGTTCTCCACGCCCGACATGCTCGACGCCGGCCAGGCCACGGTGTGGGCACTGGACGCCGGCACGTCCTGCTGGCAGCCCGGGCACAGATAGCTGCGCCCGGAGTCATTGCCCCGGACCTGGCGGAAGGCCCACTCCTGCCCGGCGAACTCGACCTCGTCGAGCACGGGACGACGCTCGGAGCCAGCCGGCCCGTCCCGTCGCGGCGGCACGCGCCCGCCACGACGCTTCCGGTTGGAGCGACCCATCACTCGCCGCTGAGGAAGGGCTCCTCCAGGAGCACGTGCTCCACGAGCAGCGGCGACGGCGCCAGGTGCGACTGGAAGCCGGCGGTCCCGGTGTAGAGCTCCTCGGCCACGGCGAGCACCTCGTCGGCACCGAGCTGGTCGATCATCGCGAACGGACCGACCGGATAGCCCAGTCCGAACTGCAGCGCGGTGTCGATGTCTTCGGCGCTCGCATAGCCCTCATCCAGCATCCGGACACAGTCGTTGAGGTGGGTCACCAGCAGCGCGTCGACCACCAGGCCGGTGCGGTCCTTGCAGACCACGGCCTCGGCACCGATCGCAGAGATCACGGCGCGCACGGTGTCCACGGTCTCCTGCGAAGTCTTGATCGTCCGCCCCGCCTCGATAACCTGACCGTTGGGCGTCGGCGCGTGCACCCGCAGCACCACGGTGTCCTCGGCGCGCCCGCTGATCGAGGCGAGCGCGACGGCGGAGTAGGTGTTGGCGGTGGCCAGGATCGTGCCCGGCACGGTGACCTCACCGAGCTCGGCGAACAGGTCGTCGACGTCACGCAGCTCCTCGGCCGCGTCGATGTCCAGGTCCTCGTCCTGCGCCTCGACGACCAGGCCCACCGCCGACAGCCCGGACAGGTCGTCCGAGGCATCGGCCACCTGGACCACCTCGAACCCGCCCTCGGTGAACCGGCTCGCCAGCTCGTCGGCGAGCGCGCCGGAGCCGATGACCCCGACCGACTGCACGTCCCGGCCGGTCCCGCCGGCGGGGGTCAGCTCGTCGTCCACGACCTGCCCGCTGCCCGGCTTGGCGAAGGTGTAGAAGCCCTGACCGCTCTTGCGGCCGAGCCGCCCGGCCAGCACCATCCGCTCGAGCATCGTGCTCGGGGCGTGGTGCTGACTGCGGCTGTGGCCATAGATCACGTCTGAGATGTGGTGCAGGACGTCGAGCCCGACCAGGTCACCCAGGGTCAGCGGGCCCATCGGCAGGCCGATGCCGACGCGCACGGCGGTGTCCAGGTCCTCGCGGCTGACGTGGCCGGACTCATACATCCGCATCGCGGCGACGAAGTAGCCGTAGAGCAGGTAGTTGGCCACGAACCCGGCCCGGTCCCCGATCACGACCGGCTTCTTGCCCAGGCCCTCGGACAGCGCCCGCACCGTCTCGGTCGTCTCCGGGTCGGTGAGCGGGGTGGTGATGACCTCGACCAGCTTGAGGATCGGCGCCGGGTTGAAGAAGTGCATGCCGATGACGCGGCCGGGCACCTTGGCGGGCGCGGCGATCTCGGTGATGGACAGGCTGGAGGTGTTGGTCGCCACGATCGCGTCGTCGCCCAGGACGTCCTCGAGCCTGCCGATCACCTCGTGCTTGAGCGACATGATCTCGGGCACGGCCTCGACCACGAGATCGGCCGGCGCCAGATCGGCATACTCCGTCGTGATCGTGATGCGACCCAGGATCTGCGCCTGCCCGGCCTCGTCCAGCTTGCCCCGGGCGACCGCACGATCCGTGGAGGTCTGCAGGATGCCCCGGCCACGCTCGGCATACTCCTGGGTGCTCTCCACCCCGATCACGGTCAGGCCGCCGCGGGCGAACACCTCCACGATCCCAGCACCCATGGTGCCCAGTCCGACGACTCCGACAGTCTTGATCTCACGTGCCATGCGCCGATCCTCTCACCTGCCTTGTCTAGGGTGTGCACGTGCGTGTCGTGATTGCCCGGTGCAGCGTGGACTATGCGGGAGCCCTGCAGGCCCACCTGCCGTTGGCGACCCGGTTGTTGATGGTCAAGGCGGACGGGTCGGTCCTGATCCACTCCGACGGCGGGTCCTACAAGCCGCTGAACTGGATGGCACCGCCGTGCAGTATGTCGGAGCTCGAGCCGGATGAGGACGAGACTGCCGAGGGGGTCGAGTCGGTCTGGGTCGTGCGACACGGCAAGCGGGAGGACACGCTGCGGATCCGGTTGCACGAGGTGCTCTCGGACTCCTCGCACGACCTGGGCATCGACCCCGGTCTGGTCAAGGACGGCGTGGAGGCCCAGCTGCAGGCGCTGCTGGCCGAGCACATCAGCACCCTGGGCGACGGCTACACGCTGCTGCGCCGGGAGTATGCCACCGCCATCGGCCCCGTCGACATCCTCTGCAAGGACGCCACCGGGGCGACGGTCGCGGTGGAGATCAAGCGCCGCGGCGACATCGACGGCGTGGAGCAGCTGACACGCTATCTGGAGCTGCTCAACCGCGACCCGCACCTGACACCGGTCCAGGGAGTCTTTGCCGCCCAGGTCATCAAGCCCCAGGCGCGGGTGCTGGCCACAGACCGTGGGATCCGTTGCGTGACACTGGACTACGAGGCGCTGCGCGGCATGGACAACTCCGCCGACCGGCTCTTCTGACGCTTTCTGGCGCTCCTACCTGCCCAGCCCCCACGTCTTGGAGCCGGAAATGTATCTTCGGGCCGGCTGCAACAGGCTCCAAGATCATTTTCCGGCTCTAAGACGAGCAGGCGGCGGGGTGCCGACGAACAGTCGCCGGGTGCGCGCACCAGGGAGCGGGGGCACAATCACCCCATGACCCGCCGCGCCGCCATCGCCGCACCCAACCCGTCGGCCACCCAGGCGGGGCTGCACGCCCTGGGCGCCGGTGGCAACGCCGTGGACGGCGCGATCGCCGCGATGATCACGGCGACCGCGACCGAACCGGGGATCATCAGCCCGCTGGCCGGGGCGTTCATCAACATCTGGCCGGCCGAGGGCGACCCGGTCGTGATCGACGGCAACGTCGAGATGCCGGGTCGCGGTGCCGACCCCGCGCGGTTCGGCAGCGGCCTGATCGAGTGCGTCACGACCTACGGTGGCGGCTTGACCACCTATGCCGGGCCGGGGTCGGTCGCGACCCCTGGCATGTTTGCCGGGATGGGCCTGGCGCACGAGCGGTTCGGCGCCGCGCCCTGGGGCGAGCTGCTGGGGGTAGCGGCCATGATCACCGCCGACGGCTTCCAGCTGAGCCACACGGCGGCGTCCTACTTCGAGCTGGTCGCGCACAC
Organism: Ornithinimicrobium cryptoxanthini; assembly: GCF_023923205.1. Classification (NCBI taxonomy): domain Bacteria; kingdom Bacillati; phylum Actinomycetota; class Actinomycetes; order Micrococcales; family Ornithinimicrobiaceae; genus Ornithinimicrobium; species Ornithinimicrobium cryptoxanthini. The sequence goes on from NZ_CP099490.1 coordinate 3,019,820, forward strand.
GATCTTTGCGTGGGACCCGACCACCCGCGGGATCTACACCCACGACGCGACCGCCTGGGCACCTGGGCACCTGATCCGCGACGATGCGCTCGTGGCGACGCTGCGCCAGATCGGCGAGGAGGGTGCCGCCAGCGTCTACACCGGTGACATCGCGGCGCGGATCGTGGCCGACATGGACGAGCGCGGAGGCCTGCTCACGGCGCGGGACCTGGCGGAGTACCGCCCGGTGGTGCGCACGCCGCTGCGCACCACCCTCGGCGCCTGGGACCTGTCCGCCAACCCGCCCCCGGCGATCGGCGGCGCGGTGCTGACCGCGATGCTCCGGCTGCTGGGTGACGTCAAGGAACGCGTCTCTCCCGCCCACGCCGCACGGGTGATGAAGGACGTCCTTGACCTGCGGTTGCACCGGGTGGATGTCGCCGACGACCTCGAGGTCGCGGGGCACGAGCTGCTCGAGACGATCGCCTCGCTGGGTGCGGTCGGGCTGCCCACCTCGCAGGACACGGCGCACGTCTCCGTGGTCGACAGCGACGGCAACGCCTGCGCCATCACCGCGTCGTCGGGCTATGGCTCGGGGATGTCCGTCGGCGGCACCGGCATGCTGGGCAACAACGCCCTGGGTGAGCCGGAGCTCAACCGCCGCGGCCTGCACGCGCTGGCGCCGGGGACCCGGCTGGCCTCAAACATGGCGCCGACGACGGGCCGGCACCGCGACGGCACAGTCCTCTCGATCGGCACTCCCGGGGCCGACCGCATCACCACGGCGCTGCTGCAGGTCCTGGTCCACTTCTGCCTGCACGGAGAGACGCTGCAGTATGCCGTGGACGCACCCCGGTTGCACGTGCGTCACCTGGACGACGGTGGCGTGCGGATCGACTTCGAGGAGTCGGCCGAGCTGGAGGAGGCGCTCACCGGACTGGTCGGGCGGTCGAGCGGCGCGGTGGTGCCTCTGCACGCGCACGAGCGACGCGCCATGTATTTCGGGGGCGTGGGAGCGGCGCTGCGCACTCCCGAGGGAGAGTTGACCGCTGTCGCCGACCCGCGCCGCGACTCGGCGACTGTGGTCGGCTAGCGCACCGACCGGCATACCTCCACCAGGCCGTGCGGCAGGTGAGGCGTCAGCGCGGTTGTTGCATCGGCATGATCGGCATCTGCCTGATCGGCCCACCGGAGTGCATGGTGTCCAGCCGGGCCAGCACGAGGTGCAGGCGGGTGATGCGCATCAGGCGCTCGAGGCGCTCGGAGGCCTCGGCGATGACGAGCCGGCGGTTCTGTCGGCGCGCGCGCTGGTGCAGCCCGACCAGGACCCCGAGGCCGGTGGCGTCCAGGACCTCCGCCTCACGCAGGTGGAGCACCAGGTCGCCGTCACCGGCGGCAAGGATGCGCTGCAGATGTCCCCGCAGCTCCGGCACGGTGCTCACCCCAAGATTGCCGCGGATGGTCGCCTCGCGTCCCGGTGAGTCGATGAGCAACTCGATGTCCGGCCCAGCCCAAGCCACAACGGTCATGCCCTGCTCCTCCCGAGTGAACAATGCGCCCCGGCACCCGCCTCATCGCATTACCACATAGTGTCTATCCCCCTAACGTCGCGGGTCCACCGATATTTGCGCTCTTGGCGGTTACGATTTAGTAAAATCTTTTCGGCCGCCCCGCCACGGCTCACGTCCGGAAGGGTGGGACCGTCCTTGGCGAGGGCACCCGGACTACCGACCACCGGCGATGCGATGATGCAGGCATGGTCATCCTGAATCGGATCTACACCCGCACCGGCGACGACGGGACGACGGCGTTGGGCGACATGAGTCGCACGAGCAAGAACGACCCTCGGCTGACGGCCTATGCGGACACGGACGAGACCAACTCGTTCATCGGTGTCGCCGTCACGACCGGCGGACTGCGCGAGGACATCACGCAGACGCTGACCCGCATCCAGAACGACCTCTTTGACGTGGGCGCTGACCTCTGCACCCCGTTGCGCGCGTCCTATGACTACCCACCGCTGCGCGTGGAGGCCGTCTGGGTCGACGAGCTCGAGGCGGACTGCGACCGCTACAACGAGGAGCTGGAGAAGCTGCGCTCCTTCATCCTGCCCGGCGGCACCCCTGGTGCGGCACACCTGCACGTGGCCCGGACCGTGGCCCGTCGCGCCGAGCGCTCCGCCTGGGCTGCCCTGGAGGCCCATGGCAGCGACCCGGCTGCGGAGGACGCCGAGCGCGGCGAGGGTGGGGTCAACCCGTTGACGGCGAAGTATCTCAACCGCCTGTCCGACCTGCTCTTCATCCTGGGTCGGGTGGCCAACGTCGCGGCCGGTGGTGACGTCCTCTGGCAGCCCGGTGGAGGTCGGGCCGAGGCGCCGGAGAAGAAGCGGCGCGGCGCGAGCGACTCAGGCGTCTAGCTCGGCAGCGTCCAACTCGGCAGCGTCTAGTTCGGCACCTGCCGGTCCCGCGCGGTCGTCAGGCGACGTTGGCGTTCCAGCCCGGGGGCACGGACTCCAGCCAGGAGCGCAGCGCGGTGTAGTGCTCGCGCCCCAGAGCCAGCTCGAATCGCTCGCCGGCATAGTCACACGGCACGGCCGTGACCGGGGCGTCGAGCCACGGGACCAGCGCGGGGTCCTCGACTCGCGCGTGGCCCAGCTCGAGGGCGGATCGCTGCCAGTGGTGCAGCGGGGAGCGGAACGGACCGCCGCGACCGAAGTGGTCGAGACGGCCCGTGTCATAGCTGAGCATCCCGCGCGACCAGGGCTCGGACTCGTCGCGGCGATAGGCGCACGGGAACGAGTGCGACCCGCCGGCCAGGCGCGAGAAGGCGAACAGGCCGACGCCCATCACCAGCGCAGCCGCCATCACCGCGAGGGCGATGAGGACGAGGGCGCCGCTGTCCATGTCAACCCTGGGTGAGTCCGGACGCGTCGACCTGCGCGGCCACGATGGTCACGCGGTCGTGGTCGACCGACAAGAACCCCGAGTCGATGGTGACGGTCTGGCGCCCCCCGGACGTCTCGAGGGTGACCTCGCCCTCGACGAGCGAACCGAGCAGGGGTGAGTGCCCTGGAAGTATGCCGAGCTCACCCTCGGTGCTGCGGGCGCGCACGAAGCTCGCCTCGCCCTGCCAGACCATCCGGTCGGCGGCCACAAGCTCAACCTGCAGTGCACTCACGTGCGGTGTCCTCTCCTCAGAGACCGAAGTCCCAGTCTAGTCCAGGGCGGGCGGCCGGCCGAAGCCTGCCGCCCGCCCTTGGGTGTGCTCAAGACCCTGTGCTCAAGACCCTGCGGCCCCAAGACTTGTGGGTCAGTTGTTCTTCTCGAGCTCGGCGGCCTGGCGCTCGACGTCGTCGAGGCCACCGCACATGAAGAAGGCCTGCTCGGGCACGTGGTCGTAGTCGCCGTCGGCCACCTTCGTGAACGCCTCGATCGTGTCGGCCAGCGGCACGGTGGAACCCTCGAGACCGGTGAACTGCTTGGCCACGTAGGTGTTCTGCGACAGGAAGCGCTGGATGCGACGGGCGCGGCCGACGAGGATCTTGTCCTCCTCGGAGAGCTCGTCGATGCCGAGGATCGCGATGATGTCCTGGAGCTCCTTGTAACGCTGCAGGATCGACTTGATGCGGACCGCGGTGTTGTAGTGGTCCATGGTCACGTAGCGCGGGTCGAGGATCCGGCTGGTCGAGGCCAGCGGGTCCACGGCCGGATAGATGCCCATCGAGGCGATCGGACGGGACAGCTCGGTCGTCGCGTCCAGGTGGGCGAACGTCGTGGCCGGGGCCGGGTCGGTGTAGTCATCAGCCGGCACGTAGATCGCCTGCATCGAGGTGATCGAGTGACCACGCGTCGAGGTGATCCGCTCCTGCAGCACACCCATCTCGTCGGCCAGCGTCGGCTGGTAGCCCACGGCGGACGGCATCCGGCCGAGCAGCGTGGAGACCTCCGAACCGGCCTGCGTGAAGCGGAAGATGTTGTCGATGAAGAGCAGCACGTCCTGCTTCTGCACATCGCGGAAGTACTCCGCCATGGTCAGGGCGGACAGCGCCACGCGCAGACGCGTGCCCGGCGGCTCGTCCATCTGCCCGAACACGAGGGCGGTCTGGCCGAGGACGCCGGCCTCCTCCATCTCGACGATCAGGTCGTTGCCCTCACGGGTGCGCTCGCCGACACCGGCAAACACCGACACACCACCGTGGTCGCGTGCGACGCGGGCGATCATCTCCTGGATCAGCACGGTCTTGCCGACACCGGCACCACCGAACAGACCGATCTTGCCACCCTGGACGTAGGGGGTCAGCAGGTCGATGACCTTGATGCCGGTCTCGAACATCTGGGTCTTGGACTCCAGCTGGTCGAAGGCCGGGGCCTTGCGGTGGATGCCCCATCGCTCGATGATCTCGAGGGTCTCACCCTCGGGAAGGTCGAGCACATCACCGGTGGCGTTGAAGACGTGGCCCAGGGTCACGTCGCCGACCGGGACGGTGATCGGGCCGCCGGTGTCCTGCACCGGGGTGCCGCGGACCAGGCCGTCGGTCGGCTGGAGCGAGATGGCGCGGACCATGTTGTCGCCGATGTGGAGGGCGACCTCGAGGTTCAGCGTCTTGGTCTCGCCGTTCAGTTCGACGTCAACCTTGAGCAGGTTGTACATCTCGGGGATCTGGCCCGGGGGGAACTCGACGTCGACGACGGGCCCGATGATGCGGGACAGACGACCGACGCCGCCCTGACCCTGCTGGGCGTCCGTCTCATTCACGGTTGCAGTCATGGTGGGGTGCTTCCTTCTCACTTGGCGTCGCTGAGGGCGCTGGCGCCGCTCACGATTTCGCTGATCTCTTGGGTGATCTCGGCCTGGCGTGCCTGGTTGGCCAACCGGGTGTAGGTCTTCAGGAGCTCCTCGGCGTTGTCCGTCGCCGACTTCATCGCGGCCTGGCGGGCGGCGAGCTCGGAGGCGGCCGACTGGAGCAGCGCGTTGTAGATCCGCGAGTTGACATACTGCGGCAGCAGCGCGTCCAGGACCTCAGGACCGTTGGGCTCGAACTCATAGAGCGGGAAGAGCTCCTCGTCGGGGGCTGCCTCCTCGGCGTCCACGACCTCCAGCGGCAGCAGGCGCACGACCTGCACCTCCTGGGTGACCATGGTCTTGAACTGGGTGTAGACGATGTGGATCTCGTCGACACCGCCCTCGTCGGCGCCCTTGATGAAGTCGGCCGTCAGCCGGTCACCGATCTCCTTGGCCGCCTCATAGGTCGGCTTGTCGGAGAACCCGCTCCACGACTCCTCGCTGTCCCGCTGGCGGAACCGGAAGTAGCCCTCGGCCTTGCGACCAGCCAGATAGGGCACGACCTCCCGGCCCTGGTCCTGGAGCAGCTCGCGCAGACCCTCGTAGCTCTTCAGCGCGTTGGCCGAGTAGGCACCGGCCAGACCACGGTCGCTGGTGATGACCAGCACGCCCGCCCTGGTGGGGTTCTCGCGCTCCATCGTGAGCGGGTGGTCGATGTCCGAGGAGAAGGTCGCCACGGCCGAGACCGCGCGGGTGATCGCGCGCGCATAGGGCGTGGTCTGCGAGACCCGCTCGCGGGCCTTGACGACACGGGAGGCCGCGATGAGCTCCATCGCCCGGGTGATCTTCTTGGTCGACTGGACGGACCGGCTGCGCTGGCGGTAGATCCGCTGCTGCGCTCCCATATCTCGCCTCTCTCTGCAGTCGTGGGGGTGGTGTGGACGGTGGTATGCCGCGCGGCCGGGTGGTCGCGCGGCACCCGATCAGCGCTTCTGGCGCTTGATCTGCTCCTGGTTGACGTCCTCGGTCTCGAGGGCGTCGCGGTTGTCGTCGTCCTCGTCGCTGCCCGGCTGGATGCCACCGGACCCGGCGCGGAACTGCTCCTTGAAGCTGGCCATCGAGGTCTCGAGCGCGGCGATGGTGTCATCGCCGAGCTTGCCGCTCTCCCGGACGCCGGCGAGCAGGTCGCCCTGCTCGCGGCGCAGGAAGTCGATGAACTCGCCCTCGAAGCGGCGGATGTCCTCGACCGCGACCGAGTCGAGCTCACCGCTGGTGCCGGCCCAGATGATCGCGACCTGCTCCTCGACCGGGATCGGGCTGGACTGCGGCTGCTTGAGCAGCTCGACCATGCGGGCACCGCGCTCCAGCTGGGCGCGGGAGGCCGCGTCCAGGTCGGAGGCGAACATCGCGAAGGCCTCCATCTCGCGGAACTGCGCCAGGTCGACCTTGAGCCGGCCGGAGACCGACTTCATGGCCTTGACCTGGGCCGCACCACCGACCCGGGACACGGAGACACCCACGTCGATCGCGGGGCGGACGTTGGAGTTGAACAGGTCGGCCTGCAGATAGATCTGACCGTCGGTGATGGAGATGACGTTGGTCGGGATGTAGGCCGAGACGTCACCGGCCTTGGTCTCGATGATCGGCAGGCCGGTCATCGAGCCCGCGCCCATCTCGTCGGAGAGCTTGGCGCAACGCTCGAGCAGCCGCGAGTGCAGATAGAAGACGTCACCGGGGTAGGCCTCGCGGCCCGGCGGGCGGCGCAGCAGCAGCGACACGGCGCGGTAGGCCTCGGCCTGCTTGGACAGGTCGTCGAAGACGATCAGGACGTGCTTGCCCTGGTACATCCAGTGCTGGCCGATGGCCGAGCCGGTGTAGGGCGCGAGGTACTTGAAGCCGGCCGGGTCGGAGGCCGGGGCCGCGACGATGGTGGTGTAGTCCATCGCGCCGCCCTCCTCGAGGGTGCTGCGCACCGAGGCGATGGTCGAGCCCTTCTGACCGATCGCGACATAGACGCAGAGGACCTGCTTGTCCGGGTCGCCGGACTCCCAGTTCTGCTTCTGGTTCAGGATCGTGTCGATGGCGACGGTGGTCTTGCCGGTCTGGCGGTCACCGATGATCAGCTGACGCTGGCCACGACCGACGGGGATCATGGCGTCGATCGCCTTGATGCCGGTCTGCAGCGGCTCATGCACCGACTTGCGCGCCATGACGCCGGGGGCCTGCAGCTCGAGGACGCGACGCTCGTCGGACTCGATCTCACCCAGGCCGTCGATCGGCTGGCCCAGCGGGTCCACGACGCGGCCGAGGTAGCCGTCGCCGACGGGGACGGACAGGACCTCGCCCGTGCGCTTGACCTCCTGGCCCTCGTCGATGCCGGAGAACTCTCCGAGCACGACGACGCCGATCTCGTGGACGTCAAGGTTGAGGGCCAGACCGAGCGTGCCGTCCTCGAACTCGAGCAGCTCGTTGGTCATGGCCGAGGGCAGACCCTCGACGTGCGCGATGCCGTCACCGGAGTCGGTCACGCGGCCGACTTCCTGGCGGTCGGCTGCCTTGGGCTCGTAGGACTGGACGAAGGTGTCCAGCGCGTCCCGGATCTCGTCCGGACGGATCGTGAGCTCCGTCATCATCTTCTCCTCGTATGTGGCCCGGTCGGGCCCCTGGTGCGGGTGGTCTGCGGGTGGGTCAGCTGGTGAGTCTGCGGCGCGCCTCGTCGAGGCGGCTCAGGATGGTGCCGTCGATGACCTCGTCACCGATCTCGACACGGATGCCGCCGACCACGTCAGGGTCGACGACGGTGTTGACGTGCACGTCGCGGGAGTACTGCTCGCTGAGCGCCGTCGTCAGTCGGGTGACCTGCTCCTCGCTGAGGTCCACGGCCGTGGTGACGGTGGCCGTGAGCTGCTCCTGGCGGCGGGCGGCGATGGCGAGATAACCGTCGACCGCGTGGTCGAACCGGGTCCGGCGGTGGGTGGCTGCCAGCTCCGCCAGACGGGTCGTCTCGGGAGCGGACCGCTCAGCCAGCAGCTGGCGCACCAGCGCGGTCCTGGCCTCGACCGGTGCCAGCCGGTTGGTCAGGGCCGAGCGGAGCTCGCTGGTGCCGTCGACGATCCGAGCGAAGCGGAACAGCTCGTCCTCGACCTGGCCCAGCCGGCCTTCGGTCTCGGCCTGCGCCAGGATCGCCTCGACGCCGCACTGCTCCAGCGCCGCGACGAGGTCTGTCTCCGAGGCCCACCGGCGCGAGACGATGTGCGCCGCGAGCTGTGCCGAGGCGTCACCGACCCGTCCGGCGAACAGCCGGTGGACCAGCTGACCCTTGTCGGCCCCCTCGCGGGAGGGGTCTGCCAGCGAGCGCCGCAGCACCGCGTTGGCGTCGACGACACGGGCAACCTGCAGCAGCTCCTCGCCCAGGCGGGCCCGGTCGGTGTCCTGCGACAGGGCCTGCGAGAGTGCCTCGCGTGACTCCGCGAGGGCCGATCGGGACGCGCCCTGCATCAGTTCCCCTGTCCCTCGGAGCCAACAGCCTCGGGACGGACGTTGCCCGCCTCCAGCTCGGCCAGGAACCGGTCGATGATGCCGCTCTGCCGGGTCTGGTCCTCGAGGGACTCCCCGACGATGCGTCCGGCCAGGTCGGTCGACAACCGGCCCACGTCACCGCGCAGCGAGACCATGGCCTGCTGACGTTCGGCCTCGATCTGCTTGGTGGCGGACTCGGTGATGCGGCCGGCCTCGGACTGCGCCTGTGAGCGCATCTCGGCGATGATTGCGGCGCCCTGCTCCTTGGCCTCCTCGCGGATGCGAGCAGCCTCGTCGCGGGCCTCCGCGAGCTGTGCCTTGTATTCACGCAGGGCGGCCTCGGCCTCCTGCTGCGCCTTCTCGGCCTGCTGCATGCCACCCTCGATCGCGGCAGTGCGCTCGGCATACGCCTTCTCCAGGTTGGGCACGACAAACTTGGCCACAACCCAGTACAGGATGCCGAAGGCGACCAGACCGAAGATGAGCTCGGGCAGGTAGGGCAGGATCGGCAGAGCCGAGGCCTCGGGGTCTTCCGACCCGGCGGCCGCGACCACCGGGACGGCAGTCAGGGTGCTAGCGGTCAGCTGCACGATGGTCTCCTCAGGGACAGTGTCACCTCAGCGAGGCGACACCAGGATTGGTCTGGTGGGTGGTGAGGACCAGCGTCAGAGCCGGATGAAGAAGAGCACCAGGGCGAAGATTGCGAGCGCTTCGGCGAGCGCGAAGCCCAGGATGGCGATCGGCTGGAGGATCTTCTGAGCCTCCGGCTGGCGGGCAACGCCGTTGATGTAGGCCGCGAAGATCAGACCCACGCCGATGGCCGGGCCGATGGCAGCCAGGCCGTAGCCGAGCAGTGTGATGTCACCAGTCACGTTGATTCTCTTTCTGTGTGTTGTCCCGGGCGACTGTCAGCCGTCCGGTGGCAATGAGCTATTTAGTTGTTGGTCAGTGCTCGTCCACCAGGGCACCACCGATGTAGGAGGCAGCCAGGAGGACGAAGACATAGGCCTGCAGGAACTGGACCAGGGCCTCGAAGACGGTCATCGCGAAGGCCATGACGAATGCCGGCAGGGAGACGACGCTTAGCAGTCCCCCCTGCTGGAAGAGCTCCCAACCACCGACGATGAAGACGACCAGCAGCAGGTGGCCGGCGAACATGTTGCCGAAGAGTCGCAGCGCCAGCGTGAGCGGGCGGGTGATGAAGAAGGTCAGCATCTCCAGCAGGAGGATGGCCGGCTTGATCCAGCCGGGCAGTCCGGCGGGGATCATGAACTTGAAGTAGCCGGTCAGCCCGTGCTTCTTGACGCCGATCCAGTGATAGACGAGGTAGACCAGCAGGGTCAGCGCGATGGGGAAGCCGATGCGGCCCATCGTCGGCATCTGCACCGGCGGGATGATGCCCATCCAGTTGTTGAACAGGATCAGCACGAACATCGTGAACAGGAACGGCACGAAGGGCAGGAAGTCCCGGCTGCCGATCATGTCGCGGGCGACGCCGTTGCGCACGAAGTTGTAGACCGCCTCGGTGCCGGCCTGCCCCTTGCTCGGGACGACCGCGGCGTGGCGCGTCGTCGCGATGAGCCACCAGGACAGCAGGCCCACGGTGATCGCCATGACCACCATCGGGCGGGTGATCGCCAGCGTCATCTCGGAGCCGAACAGGTCGACGGTGCCGAACTTCACCAGCGGCTGCCAGAACAGCGAGGGGTCCGGGGGGAAGTGACTCTCCCCTTCGGCCATAGGCAGCAGCACAGCTGCAGTCGGGCTCACAGGTTCTCCTCAGTCGTGCTCGGGCGGGTGTTCTGGGCAGTGCCGCATCGCGGCAACCACAGCGGGTTGGCGACGGACGTCATGACGTACCGTACCGGAGCCAGATGATGTACATCGAAAGCGTCATCCCGACAAGTAGGCCGATGACGACAAAGAACGTCAGGTCCAGCCAGTGGTCGAGCAGGTAGCCGGCGCCGCCGAAGAGCAGGGGGCCGGCGAGCAGGTAGGCGATGACATCGGTGGCCAGGTTGGTCTGTCCGCCATGACCCGGAGTGTGCTCCGGCTCGCTCGGGCGCTCGGTCGGTTCGGTCATCGGCGTTCTCCCCGCATCGGCTCGCGACATCATTGCATCTCACCAGGCCCTGAGTCATTTTCGAGCTCACCGAAGGCGAGCTGTCGGGAGCCGGTGTAGCCCAGGACCACGCCGACCTGGAACGCCAGGCCCGCGGCCAGAAACCCCAGACCCAGTGGCAGCATCTCGACCCAGTCCACCCGGGAGAGCGCATAGAGCACGGCGAACCCGACGATGATCTGCAGGCTCAGCAGGGCGAAGGCGCCAGCCATCGACGCGGACGCCGGTCCGGCCAGGACACCGGTGATGCCGAGCAGGCCGGCCAGGAAGATCCCCACGCCCAGGGAGCCGCCGATCAGCGCGGAGAGCGCGGCCTCCCCGTCGCGGACGGACCAGGCGATCACCCCGGACAGCAGGGTGACCAGCAGGCCGGGGACCAGCGCGAAGATGACCATCCGCCGCCGCACAGAGCCGGGTGCGCGCCGGGGGCGCGGCCGGGAGCTGCGGCTGGCGGACATCGGGGATCCTCACTGGTCGACACGGTGGGGGCAGCGACGGCGACGAGGTCACCGGAAGTGCTTGTGAAAGTTATCACAAGCACTCGGTCGGGGTCCAGCCACGAGCGTCACCGGCGTCGGTGACGTTGCTCACGGGACCGTCGGGTGCCGCCCAGGTTGCCAGGTCAGGACCGTGGCCACCACCAGCAGCAGCGCCAGCACGACCGCCGTCACGAGCGGCTCGAAGAAGGCAAACGAGACGGCGCCGACCGCGAGGAGGGCCGACCACAGATAGAGCAGCGCGACGGCCCGCCGGTGGCTGTGTCCCATCTTGAGCAGCTGGTGGTGCAGGTGCGCGGCGTCCGGCTTCCACGGCAGGTCACCACGACGGGTGCGCCGGACCACGGCCAGCAGCATGTCCAGGATGGGCAGGGCCATGATCGCCACCGGCAGGAAGAGCGGCAGCAGGATGGCGGTGGCCGCCGACGTCGCCGCCACGCTCGAGCTGGGGTCCACGCTGCCGGTCATCGAGATCGTCGCCGCCGACAGCAGCAGCCCGAGCAGCAGTGCCCCCGCATCCCCCATGAACAGCCGCGCGGGGTGGAAGTTGTGCGGCAGGAAGCCCAGGCAGCACCCCATCAGGGCAGCGGTGATGAAGGTCGCGGTGCTGAAGACGTTGGGCGGGTCGAAGTTGTGGCTGACCAGATAGCTCCACGCAAAGAAGGCGCCGGCCGAGATGAACACCACGCCGGCAGCCAGCCCGTCGAGCCCGTCCACGAAGTTCACCGCGTTGGTCGACACGACGACGATCAGGATGGTGAGGGTGACCAGCACCGGCTCCGGCAGCACCGTCACCCCGAAGACCGGGATCGACATCAGCAGCACGCCGAAGAACGCCATGACGCCGCCGGCCAGCACCTGACCGGCGAGCTTGGTCAGCCAGTCCAGCTCCCGCACGTCGTCGACGGCACCGAGCAGCGTGATGATCATCGCGCCCAGCAGGACCCCGAGGAGCTCGCGGGTCTCAAACAGTCCGGACAGATAGGGCAGCTGGCTGCCGACCGCCACCGCAGCGGCAAAGCCCAGGAACATGGCCACCCCACCGAGGCGCGGGATCGGCACGGAGTGCACGTCCCGGGCCCGGACCGGCGTGACCGCACCGACGGCGAAGGCGAGCCAGCGGACCAGGGCCGTGGCGGCATACGTGAAGATCGCGGCGACCAGGAGGACCAGGAGGTATTCGCGCACCGCTCACCCCACAGTCACTGATCGGCCAGCAGTATGCCGGCAGGGCCGTTGCGCGGTCAGGGTGCCGGGTAGGCCGGGTAGCTGGTCAGCAGCTGGCCCACCTCGTCCCGGATCGCCCGGGCACCCTCGTGCTCCGGGTCACCGTCGGTCGTGGTGACCGCCCGGTGGATCAGGTCCGCGATCTGGTCCATCTGCTCGGGGCCCATCCCCTGCGTGGTGACCGACGGCGAGCCGACGCGGATGCCCGAGGCGATGTTGGGCTTCTCCGGGTCGAACGGGATCGCGTTCTTGTTGAGCACGATGCCGGCGGCGTCACACCGGGTCTCGGCGTCGATGCCGGTGACGCCCACGCCCTGCAGGTCGTGCAGCGACAGGTGGGTGTCGGTGCCGCCGGTGATCGGGCGGATGCCGCGCTGGCCGAGCCCGTCCGCCAGGGCCTGGGCGTTGGCGATCACCGACCTCGCGTAGGCCTGGTAGTCGGGCGTCGCGCACTCGGCGAAGTTGACCGCCTTGGCCGCCACGTTGTTCATCAACGGACCGCCCTGCATCATCGGGAAGACCGCCCGGTCGATCTTGGCGGCGTGCTCCTCCTTGCAGACGATCGCACCGCCGCGCGGCCCGCGCAGCACCTTGTGGGTGGTGAACGTGACCACGTCGGCGTAGGGCACCGGCGACGGGATCGCCTGTCCGGCAACGAGGCCGATGAAGTGGGCCGCGTCGACCCAGAAGAGGGCGCCGACCTCGTCGGCGATGGCACGGAAACGCTCGAAGTCGATCAGCCGCGGGATGGCGGAGCCGCCGGCCAGGATCATCTTGGGCCGGTGCTCCTTGGCCAGCGCCTCGACCTGGTCGTAGTCGATGTCCTCGGTCTCTTTGTCGACGCCATAGTGCACCGCGTTGAACCACTTGCCGGAGAAGGAGACCGAGAAGCCGTGGGTCAGGTGACCACCGTGCGCGAGCGACATCGCCAGCACGGTGTCGCCGGGCTTGGTGAAGGCGCCATAGACCGCGAGGTTCGCGCTCGCCCCGGAGTGCGGCTGGACGTTGGCGTGGTCCGCGCCGAAGAGCGTCTTGGCCCGCTCGATGGCCAGCACCTCGGCCTTGTCGACCTCGGCGCACCCGCCGTAGTAGCGCCGCCCGGGATATCCCTCGGCGTACTTGTTGCTGAGCGTGGACCCCATCGCGGCCATCACGGCCGGTGAGGTCTGGTTCTCGCTCGCGATCAGCTGGATCCCGGCTCGTTGCCGGTCCAGCTCGCTGACCAGGATCCCGGCGATCTCCGGGTCCTGCTCGAGGAGCTTGGCAAAGCTCGGTCCGTAATAGGTGTCGGCGTTGACCTCGGTGCTCATGACCTCACTGTAGTGAATGGTGCGCCGGCACGGTCCGATGGTCGCCAGACCGCACCGGCAGACCGCTCGGACGCACCCCCGCGACCACGTGCAGACCCCTCACCCGACCGTCCGTGGCCGCGTCCTCGACCACGTCTTCTCCCGCGGCGTCCGCATCTCCGTCGGCGACTGTCTCCTCGTCGGCAGCGGACGGCGGGCTGTCATGCAGCACAGTCGCACCCAGCACCTCGCGCAGCCGCTCGGCCGGGAGCGCACCGTGGCGCAGCACGATCGGCTCCTCCCCCGTGCAGTCCACGATGGTGGAGGCAGAGCTGTCGGCACGCACGCCCCCGTCGAGATAGAGCGCGACGGCGCCGCCGAGCTGGGCCTGGGCCTCGAGCGCCGTCGTGGCCGGCGGCTGACCGGTGACGTTGGCGCTCGTGACCGCCATCGGGCCGACCTCGCTGAGCAGCCGCAGTGCCACCGCGTCATCAGGCATCCGAAGCGCCACGGTGCCGTTGGTCTCCCCCAGGTCCCACGCCAGTGTCGGCTGGGCGCGCACGACGATCGTCAGGGCTCCGGGCCAGAAGTGGCGGATCAGGATCTTGGCATACATCGGCAGCTCGGTCGCCAGCCCGTCCACGGTCCGGGTGCTGCCCACCAGGACCGGAGGAGGCATCTCCCGCCCACGGTGCTTGGCCGCCAGCACCATGGCAACGGCGACCTGGTCAAAGGCGTCGGCACCCACGCCATACACAGTGTCGGTCGGCAGCACGAGGACCTTGCCCGCGCGGACCACCTGGGCAGCCTGCTCGAGTGCGTCGTCGACCTGGTCGGGGTCGGTGGCATCCACAATCACCGGGCCAGTTTCCCACGCCGCGCGGCGCAGCCCTGACCCCACGCCTGCGAGAAGGGCCGTGTCAGGATCGTCGTATGCCGCAACTGACCGACCAGCGCCTGTCCAGCCACGAGGTCGACACACTGACGGCCGGGTCGGGCGAGCCGGTGGAGCTGGTGCGGTGCGACCTGTCGGAGCTGCGCCTGCGCGACGTGGACCTGGACGATGTCTCGCTCACCGACTGCACCCTCGACGGCGCCGACCTGACCGGGTCCCGGCTCTCCTCCGCGACGCTGCGTGGCGGCTCGGCGACCGGCGTCCGGCTCGAGCGCTGCGACCTGACCGACGCACGGTTCGACCAGGTCGACCTGTCCAGCGCCGTCCTCAGCGGGGCGCTGCTGACCGACGCGCAGTTCCACGGCTGTCGGATGACGGGTCTGGTCGCCGAGGCCACCCGAGGACTGGGTGTGCTGCTGCGGGGGTGCAACGCCTATGGCGCGGAGCTCCCGGGGCTGGTGCTCGCCCGGCGCGAGCACACCGGCACCCGCTTCACGGAGGCCAACCTGGCGGGGGCCGACCTGCGCGAGGCGGTCCTCGACGGGTGTGTCCTGCTGCACGCCGACCTCACCGGCGCCAACCTGGACGGGGCCGACCTGCGCGGCGCCGACCTGGGACCGTGCACCCGCGAGCGGCTCGACGCGCTGGCTGGTGCGATCCTGTCCAGCGGTCAGGCCATCGCTGCCCTCCAGGATGTGAGCGGCGCGGTCGTGATCGACTGAAACCCGCTGTGGCACTCAGCAAGACGGCCCTGCGCTCCGACAGGACAGGGAGCCGGTGAAGGGCTAACGTCGTGGTGTAGCAACAGCGAGGTCGTCCCAACCCCAGGGCACGACCAGGACACAGGAGGTAACGCACATGCGTGGAAGTGGACTCATCTGGACCATCGTCGGAGTTCTGCTGATCATCGCACTGCTGATCTTCATCTTCTGATCGTCAGCTAGCCGCACGAACGTCGCACGTGCCCGGCCCCTGCTCGTGATCCGCACGGATCGTGGGTAGGAGTCGGGCACCTGCTGTGTGGGGGGGTGATGTTCTGGCCGCTGCTCAGCTCCGGGGGGCGCGCACTGCTCGCGTGACGCGCGGCAGTCCGGTCAGATCGAGGTGGTCCGCGACGTGCGACCACACGCGCGCGGCAGTGAGCGCCCGCACCAGGGCCTCGCCCTGCACGTCGGCGTGCTCCATCACCAGCACCCCGCCGGCCACGAGCAGGTCAGCCGCCCGCTGAGCCACCGCGAGCGGGACGGACAGACCGTCGTCACCCCCGCCATACAGCGCAATCTCTGGGTCGTGGTCGCGCACCTCGGGGTCCACCGGGACGCTGCCCGGAGGGATGTAGGGCGGGTTGCTCACCACGACGTCCACCGCGCCGACCAGGTCGTCGAAGGCCACGGTCGCGTCGCCTAGCCGCAGGTCCAGGGCGAGGCCGGAGCGCTCGACGTTGGCGGCCGCCCAGGCGTGCGCGTCCTCGGACAGCTCGACCGCGTGCACCTGGGCGGCGGGCCACTCGTGCGCCAGGGCCAGGGCGATGGCCCCGCTGCCGGTGCACAGGTCCACGACCACCGGCCGGTCCCGGCCCCGCTCGCGCAGGTCGGTCAACGCCAGGTCCACCAGCACCTCGGTCTCGGGGCGCGGCACGAAGACACCGGGGCCGACCCGGAGCGTGAGGTGCCGGAAGTGCGCCTGACCGGTCAGGTGCTGCAGCGGGACCCGGGCGGCGCGCTCGGCAACCAGGCGGTCGTATGCCGCGCGCTCCCCCTCTCCCACCGACTCACCCATGAGCAGGGCACGGCTCAGCTCGGCCTGGTCGCGGTCCAGCACGTGGCCCAGCAGCGCCTCTGCGTCGCGACGAGGGCTGGCCACTCCAGCGGCCTGCAGCTCGCGGGCCGCGGCGCGCACCAGATCACCCGCGCGGCCAGCGCCCGTGGAGGGGTTCATCGCGGGGTCACCATGCACGAAACCTCCCCAAAAATGGGTGGCGGGCCAGCGAAACCTCCCCAAAAATGCGTGGGAGACCTGCGAAACCTCCCCAAAAATGGGTCACCGGTCACCGAGGGCGGCCATCCGGGCGGCCTCGTCGGCGTCGACCGCCGACTGGACCACCGCGTCCAGGTCACCGTCCAGCACCTGGTCGAGGTTGTAGGCCTTGAACCCGGTGCGGTGGTCGGCGATCCTGTTCTCCGGGAAGTTGTAGGTGCGGATCCGCTCGCTGCGGTCGACCGTGCGGACCTGGCTGCGACGCTGGACCGACGCCTCCGCGTCGGCTGCCTCGACCGCCATCTGGTGCAGGCGCGAGCGCAGCACCCGCAGCGCCGACTCCTTGTTCTGCAGCTGCGACTTCTCGTTCTGGCAGGAGACGACCACGCCGGTCGGCAGGTGGGTGATGCGCACCGCCGAGTCCGTGGTGTTGACCGACTGGCCGCCGGGGCCGCTGGAGCGGAACACGTCGATCTTGAGCTCGTGCGGGTCGAGCTCGACCTCGGCCGGGTCGTCGACGTCGGGCATCACCAGCACGCCGGCGGCAGAGGTGTGGATGCGGCCCTGGCTCTCAGTGACCGGCACCCGCTGGACGCGGTGGACGCCGCCCTCATACTTCAGCCGGGCCCACGGCGCCTCCCCCGGGCCGGGGACACCGGTGGCCGTCAGTGCCACGCGGGCGTCCTTGTAGCCGCCCAGGTCGGACTCGGTGGCCTCGAGCAGCTGGGCCTTCCAGTGACGACGCTCGGCATAGCGCAGATACATCCGCACCAGGTCGCCGGCGAACAGCGCCGACTCGGCACCGCCCTCCCCCGCCTTGACCTCCAGGATCACGTCGCGGTCGTCATCGGGGTCCCGGGGCAGGAGCAGGTGGTGCAGGTGCTCGGCGGCCGCGTCGACCCGTTCCCGCAGGGCAGGAAGCTCGTCGTGGAACGACGGGTCCTCGGCGGCCATCTCGGTCGCGGCGCCGACGTCACCGTCCGCCTCCTGCCACTCGCGGAACGCGGCGACGGTGGGGCTGAGCGCGGCATAGCGCTTGTTGAGCTTCTTGAGCAGGACCTGGTCGGAGTGCGTGGTGGGGTCCGCCAGCTGCGCCTCGATCGCGGCATACTCCTCCAGCAGCGGTGCCACGGCGCTGACGTCGACCACACTCATCTCCGGTCCTCTCCACACAAAGCGCAACGCCGGCCCCGCGACAGTGTCGCGGGACCGGCGTGCACGGGGCTACTTGCTCTCGGCCTTCTTGCCGTAGCGCTCCTGGAAGCGGGCGACGCGGCCACCGGTGTCCAGGATCTTCTGCTTGCCCGTGTAGAACGGGTGGCACTGGCTGCAGACCTCAGCGTGGATCGAGCCGGACGGTGCGGTGCTGCGCGTGACGAACTGCGCGCCACAGTTGCAGGTCACCCGAGTCTCGGCGTACTCGGGGTGGATGTTCTTCTTCACGGTGTCTCCTCGCGGGTGGCGGATCCCCGGGTCGGAGCGCGGTCGCGCCCCGTGAACCGGTGGGCCAAGGGGTCATTCTGCCAGAATCAGCAGCATCGTCATAAACACGCCCACCGGGTCACGCATTCCCGCCGCGCTCAGTCCGCCAGGACAGTGTCCGGGGTGACAGCGTCGAGGCCGACAGCCTCCCCGACCGGGCGGTTGGTCAGTATGCCGTCATGCGCGTTGAGACCGCCCGCGAGGGCCGGGTCGGCCCGGCAGGCTGCCGCCCAGCCGAGGTTGGCCAGCGCCACGGCATACGGCAGGGTCGCGTTGGTCAGCGCGACGGTGGAGGTGTTGGGCACCGCTCCGGGCATGTTGCCCACGCAGTAGAACGTGGAGCCGTGCACCTGGAAGGTCGGATCCTCGTGGGTGGTGGCCCGCGAGTCCTCGAAGCAGCCGCCCTGGTCCACCGCGATGTCGACCAGGACAGACCCGGGCTTCATGCGCGAGACCAGGTCGTTGCTCACCAGCGTGGGGGTCCTGGCGCCGGCCACCAGCACCGCGCCGATGACCAGGTCCGCCTCCTGGACGTGCTGCTCGACCGCCAGCTTGGAGGAGGCCAGGCCATGGACCCGGTTGTTGTAGCGCCAGAACGACATCCGCAGCTTCTCGAGGTCGGTGTCCAGCAGCGTGACGTCAGCACCCATGCCGAGCGCGATGTTGGCCGACTTCTGGCCGGACACCCCGGCGCCGAGGACGACCACCTTGGCACTGGCAACCCCACCGACCCCGCCGAGGAGCACGCCACGCCCACCCCGCGCCTTGAGCAGGTGGTAGGCCCCGACCTGGGGGGCCAGGCAACCGGCAACCTCCGACATCGGATAGAGCAGCGGCAACAGGCCAGAGCTCAGCTGCACGGTCTCGTAGGCGATCGCGGTGACCTTGCGCGCCAGGAGCTCCTGGGTCAGCTCCTTGTTGGCGGCCAGGTGCAGATAGGCGAAGAGGAGCTGGCCCTCCCGCAGGTGCGGGTACTCGGAGGCGATCGGCTCCTTGACCTTCATGACCAGGTCCGCCGACTCCCACACCGCGCCCGCCTCGGGCAGGATCTGCGCCCCGGCCGCGGCATAGTCGTCATCGCCGATCGAGGAGTCGGTCCCGGCACCGGTCTCGATGACGACCTCGTGCCCGTGGGCCACAAGCTCGTGCACCCCCACCGGGGTGATGGCGACGCGACCCTCCTGGACCTTGACCTCGCGGGGCACACCGATCTTCATGCTCAGCTCCCGTCAGTGGCAATGCGGACCGCGACGATGCGGCCCCTCCGACCCTAGTGGTCCGGCCCCGTGGAGGGCGCCCGGGCAGCGATGTGGCCCGGCTCCCACACGGGAACCGGGCCACACGGCATACGAGACGCTGGTCAGTCCTCGTCGTCCAGCTTGATCGAGGAGGTCTGCTGCACCTGCACGAGGAACTCGTGGTTGGACTTGGTCTTGCGCAGGCGGTCCAGCAGCAGCTCGACGGCCTGCATGGAGTCAAGCGCGGAGAGCACGCGACGCAGCTTCCACATGATCTTGAGCTCGTCCCCACCCATCAGGATCTCCTCGCGGCGGGTGCCGGAGGGGTTGACGTCGATGGCCGGGAAGATGCGGCGGTCCGCCAGCTGGCGGGACAGCCGCAGCTCCATGTTGCCGGTGCCCTTGAACTCCTCGAAGATGACCTCGTCCATCTTGGAGCCGGTCTCCACGAGCGCCGTCGCCAGGATGGTCAGCGAGCCACCGTGCTCGATGTTGCGGGCGGCTCCGAAGAAGCGCTTCGGCGGATAGAGGGCGCTGGAGTCGACACCACCGGACAGGATCCGGCCACTGGCGGGAGCCGCGAGGTTGTAGGCACGACCCAGGCGGGTGATCGAGTCGAGCAGGACGACCACGTCGCCGCCCATCTCGACCAGACGCTTGGCACGCTCGATGGCCAACTCGGCCACCGTGGTGTGGTCCTCGGCAGGGCGGTCGAAGGTGGAGGCGATGACCTCACCCTTGACCGTGCGCTGCATGTCCGTGACCTCCTCCGGACGCTCGTCCACCAGGACGATCATCAGGTGCGCCTCCGGGTTGTTCTGCGTGATCGCGTTGGCGATCGACTGCAGCACCAGGGTCTTGCCGGCCTTCGGCGGGGAGACGATCAGACCGCGCTGGCCCTTGCCGATCGGGCTGACCAGGTCGATCATCCGGGTCGTCAGGTTCTTCTGCTCGGTCTCCAGGCGCAGGCGGTCCTGCGGATAGAGCGGCGTCAGCTTGGCGAACTCCGGGCGTGCCTTGGCCTCCTCCGGGCTCTGGCCGTTGACCGAGTCGAGCCGGACGAGCGCGTTGTACTTCTGCCGGTCGCCACGGCCACCGGAGTGCTGCTGCTGGTCGCCGGCCTTGATGGCACCGGTGACGGCGTCACCCTTGCGCAGGCCGTTCTTGCGGACCATGCCCATCGGGACATAGACGTCGCTGGGCCCGGGCAGGTAGCCGGTCGTGCGGATGAAGCCATAGCTGTCCAGGACGTCGAGCACACCGGCGACGGGCACCAGCACGTCTTCCTCGGTGTAGGTGCTCTCCTGCTCCTCGGCGTAGTTGTCCCCACCCTGGCTGCGCCCGCGCTTGCGGTCCCGGCCCCGCTGACGGCTGCGGCGACGGCCACTGCGGCCACCATCCTCGTCGTCGTCATAGCGGCGGTTCTGGTTGCCGCCCTGCTGGTTCTGGTTGCCGCCCTGCTGGTTGCGGTTGCCGCCCTGGTTGCGGTTGTTGTCGTCGCCGCCCTGGTTGCGGTTGCCACCCTGACTGCGGTTGTCGTCGCCCTGGTTGCGGTTGTCGTCGCCGCCCTGGTTGCGGTTGCGTCCCTGGTTGCGGTTGTTGTCGTCGCCACCCTGGTTGCGGTTGTCGTCCCCGCCCTGGTTGCGGTTGTCGTCGCCACCCTGGTTGCGGTTGTCGCCGCCACCACCCTGACGGTTGTCCCCGCCCTGGTTGCGGTTGCCACCCTGACGGTTGTCCCGGCGGTTGTCCTGGCGGTTGCGGTCCTGACGGCTCTCGTCGTCACCCTGGGCGCTCTCGGCCTGGGCGTCGTTGTCGCCCCGGCGGTTGTCGCGCTCGGTCTGGCGGCCGTCCTGACCCTCGCGCTCAGCACGCTGCGGAGCGGCCTGCTCCTCGGCCGGGGCCGAGGAGGCCTCGCTGCCGCGGTCGGCGGAGTCGGACTCCGTGCGGCGGGCGGCCGGCGCACCGGCTGCGGCCGCGACGCGGCGCGAACGACGCTGCGGACGCTGCCCGGCCTCCGGGGTCTCTTGCGCCCCGTCCGTGGAGCTCTGCTCCGCGGGGGTCGACGTGCTGCTCGGCGTTGAGGTGCCGCTCTCGGCACTGCTCGCGGAGCGTGCCTGCCGCCCGGCGCCGTCCGCCGAGGCCCCGCCGCGCGCACGGATGGCCTCGACGAGGTCCGCCTTGCGCATCTTCGGGGAGACGGTGATGCCCATGCTCCCGGCGAGAGCCTGCAGCTCAGCGACGCGCATCGCGCTGAGGTTGCCCCCCGCACGTGTCGGTGCAGCGGTCTTGGTGGTGTCTGTCACGAAGGTTTCCTTCTCCCTCGTAGGGGCCAGCCACAAGCTTGGCCCGGGGGTTTCAGGTAGATCCGGCTCGTTGCCGGCCCGAGTGGGATTATCACCAACCACCGCGACACGTCATCCTTGCCCCAACTCGCGGGAAAGGCCACATGACTGGTGGTGGGATCACAACGCGGGACCACGGGGCAGATGCCCACATGCGTCAATCACGAGTGCATAGCCACGGTATCACCTGTCACGGCGCTGGCACACCTCAGGCCGCCCCCGCGCGTCAGCCCAGCTTGACGTTGACCTGCTTGATCTGGGTGAAACCCTCGAGCATCCCCTCGAGGGAGAGCTCGCGCCCGATCCCGCTGTTCTTCATGCCGCCGTAGGACTGTCCGACCACCTGACCGCCGCCCTGGTTGACCTGGACCCACCCCGAGTCGATCCGGTGCGCCATGCCCAGCGCCCGGTCCAGGTTCTGGGAGAAGACGAACGCCGCCAGTCCGTAGTGCGAGTCGTTGGCCATCGCCACCGCGTCGTCCACCTCGGTCCACGGAATCACCGACAGCACCGGGCCGAAGATCTCCTCACGGGCGATCCGCCAGTCGTTGGAGACCTGGGTCAGGATCATCGGAGCGTGATAGAACCCCGGCGGGCCGACCTGCAGGGCGGGGCGCCCGTCATACGCCACCTCGACCCCGTCCTGGGCCAGGCCGTCGTCGATATAGCCCTGCACCCGGTCCCACTGCTTGGCGTTGATGATGCAGCCGATGTCGCTCGCTTCCTCGCGCGGGTCACCGACCACCAGCTGCTTGGTGCGGGCGACCAGCTTGTCGAGGAACTCGTCGTGGATCTGCTCGTGCAGGAACAGCCGCGAACCGGTGGTGCAGCTCTGGCTCTGCCGGGCGAAGCGGCTCGCGAGCAGCACCTGCTCGATGACCTCGTCGGTGCACGAGTCGGCGTCCACGATGCACGGGGACTTCCCGCCCAGCTCGAGCGAGCTGTGCGCCAAGCGGGCGCCGGCCTTGGCCGCGACCTGGAGGCCCACCGCGGTCGAGCCGGTAAAGGAGACCTTGTCGACCCCCGGGTGCTGGACCAGCGCGTCGCCGATCTCGGCGCCATAGCCCGTCACGACGTTCAGCACGCCCGGAGGCAGGTGCTCGGCGCAGATCCGGGCCAGCTCCAGGATCGTCAGAGGTGCATCTTCGGCGGCCTTGAGCACCATCGTGTTGCCGGCCGCGAGCGCGCCGGGGACCTTGAACCCGGCGATCATGAGCGGGCTGTTCCAGGGCAGGATGCCGGCCACCACCCCGAGCGGCTGGCGGCGGGTGTAGTGGAGCTGGCCTTCGCCCGCAGGCAGCACGGTGCCCTTGACCTCGGTGCTGACGCCGGCGAAATAACGGAAGCAGGCCACCAGGTTCGTCGCCTCGGGGCGCGCCTGGGTGCGGATCGCGTTGCCGGTGTCCAGGGCGGTGAGCGTGGCGAGGTGATCAATGTTGGCCTCGAGGTCGTCGGCGACCCTCAGCAGGGCGCGCTGCCGCTCGGTGGCTGGCAGCGCGGCCCAGGCAGGGAAGGCCTCCCGTGCCGCGCGCACCGCGCGGTCGGCGTCCTCGGCCCCCGCTCGTGGCGTGCTGGCGATGACCTGGTTGCGGTCGGTGGGGGTGATCACCTCAACGGTCTGCCCCGAGGCTGCCGCGACCCACTCGCCGCCGATGTGCATCAACTGCTCGTCCACGTCTGCTCCAGTTCTCGGGGTGGTTCGGACCGGCGCTCGCCCTCGACGTTGCCGGCTCCGGCTAGTCTCGCGCAGCCACCCTGGCCCGCGCCAGGGTGATGAGGTCTCCGAGCACCGCCGAGGCGGTCTCGTCGCCGCCGGCACCGGCGCCGGACAGGCGCAGGCTCCCGGCGGACTCGGAGTCGATGATCACCATGTTCATGCCCTCGCGGGTCAGCGCGAAGGGGTGGTCGGCCGAGACCAGGGTGGGGCGCACGGCGACCTCTACGCGTGGCTCGGCGCTGGAACCGGACCGGGACGCCGAGGCGATCAGCTTGATCACCTGTCCCGTCCCGCGGGCTGCCTCGAAGTCCTGGTCGGTCAGCCCGGTGATGCCCTCGCGCTTGACGTCCTCGAGGGTGACGTCGACGCCCCAGGCCAGGCGCGCCAGGATGACGATCTTGGCCGCGGCGTCTAGGCCCTCGAGGTCCTCGGTCGGGTCGGCCTCGAGATAGCCCAGGTCGCCGGCCTGCTGGACGGCCTCCTGGAAAGGCACCCCCAGTCGGGCGACCGTGTCGAGGATGTAGTTGGTGGAGCCGTTGACGATGCCGTGGATCGAGCGGATCTCGTCACCGACGAGGGCCTGGCTGACCACGTGCAGCACGGGGACGGCCGCGACCACGGCGGCCTCATAGACCAGGGTCCGCCCGAGCCGCTCGGCCGTGGCCTCCAGCTCGACGCCGTGCTGGGCGATCAGCTGCTTGTTGGCCGTGACGACATCCGCACCGGCACCCAGGGCGCGGGTGATCAGCTCCTGGGACAGCTCGATGCCGCCCATCACCTCGATCACGATGTCGACGTCCTCGACCAGCGACCCGGGGTCGTCGGTCAGCAGGTCGGGCAGGATGCCGGTCAGGTCTCGCGGACGACCCAGGTCGCGCACCGCGATTCCGACGAGTTCCAGCGGCGCCCCGACCCGCTGGGCATAGAGCTCGGCCCGGGCCACCATCGCCTTGGCGACGGCGGCACCAACCGTGCCGGCGCCCAGCAGGGCGACCCGCACGGGTGCCCCGGCGCCAGCCTGCGATCCGGTCGGCTGTGCGTCCTGCTCGCTCATCTGACTCACATCCTCTCCGGCGCCGTGACGCCGAGCAGCCCGAGACCGTTGGCCAGCACCTGTCGCGTGGCGTCGTTGAGCCACAACCGGGTGCGGTGCAGGTCGGTGATCTCCTCCTGGTCGTTGAGCGGGCGAACCCGGCACTCGTCATACCACTTGTGGAATGCGGCGGCGAGGGACTCTAGATAGCGGGCGACGCGGTGCGGCTCGCGCAGCGTCGCCGACTGGGCCAGCACGCGGGGGAAGTCCCCGAGCGTGGCCAGCAGCACAGACTCGGTGTCGTGGGTCAGCAGGGACGGGTCGAAGCCGTCGTCCCGCGAGACGCCGTCCTCGCCGGCCAGCCGGGCCACGTTGCAGGTGCGCGCATGTGCGTACTGCACATAGAAGACCGGGTTGTCGTTGGAGCGCTTGCGCATCTGCTCGCCGTCCAGGTCGAGCGGGGTGTCCGCCGGGAAGCGGGCGAGCGAGTAGCGCACCGGGTCTGAACCGATCCACTCGATCAGGTCCGTGAGGAAGAGTGCGTTGCCGCGCCGCTTGCCCATCCGCTCGCCGGAGATGTTGATCAGCTGGCCGATCAGCACCTCGATGTTGCGCTCCGGATCGTCGCCGGCACATGCCGCGATGGACTTCAGGCGCCCGACGTAGCCGTGGTGGTCGGCCCCCAGCAGGTAGATCTTCTCGGGGAAGCCGCGGTCCTTCTTGCTCAGGTAGTAGGCGGCGTCGGAGGCGAAGTAGGTGGGGTCGCCGTTGGCCCGGACCAACACCCGGTCCCGGTCGTCGCCGAAGTCGGTGGTCCGCAGCCACACCGCACCTTCGGAGTCATAGACGTGCCCCTGCTCGCGCAACCGCGCGACGGCCTGCTCGACCGCGCCGGAGTCGTGCAACGACTTCTCTGAGAACCAGACGTCGAAGTGGACGTTGAACGCCTCGAGCGTGTCCTGGATCTGCTGCAGCTGACCCTGGTAGCCGAGCTCGCGCGCCACCGCCACAGCCTCCGCCTCGGGCAGCTCCAACAGGTCCGGGCGCTCCTGCTGCGCCTGGGTGGCGAGATCGGTGATCCACTCGCCGCCATAGCCACCCTCGGGCACCTCAGCCCCCCGCGCACGAGCCACGATGGAGGCACCGAACAGGTCCATCTGGTTGCCCGCGTCGTTGGTGTAGTGCTCGGCTGTCACGTCGGCCCCGGACGCGATGAGGAGCCGGCGCAGGGCGTCGCCCAGCGCCGCCCACCGGGTGTGGCCGATGTGCAGCGGCCCGGTCGGGTTGGCGGACACGAACTCGAGGTTGATGACGTGCCCGGCCAGGGTGTCGTTGGTGCCGTAGGCCGCCCCCGTTTCGACGATGGTGCGCGCCAGCTCACCGGCGCTTGCTGCATCGAGGGTGATGTTGAGGAATCCGGGACCGGCCACGTCCACCGAGGCGACACCAGCGACCTCAGCGAGGCGTCCGGCGAGGAGCGTGGCGAACTCGCGCGGCGGCATACCGGCCTTCTTGCCCAGCTGCAGCGCGATGTTGGTGGACCAGTCGCCGTGCTCGCGGCCCCTGGGTCGCTCCACGCGCACCTCGCGGGGGACCTCGACGGTGAACTCACCGGCCGCGACGGCCTGGTCGAGGGCGGCGATGATGGCTTGGGCAAGTTGTTCCGGAGTCACCTCGCCGAGTCTAGTTGCGTCCTGCGGACCTCCACGACGACGTATGCCGTGTGCCGGGCCTGGGCGTCGCGTGCGGAAGCATGCCGTGCGGCTGGTAATCTGTGACGCTGTTGCCCCCGTAGCTCAGGGGATAGAGCACCGCCCTCCGGAGGCGGGAGCGCAGGTTCGAATCCTGCCGGGGGCGCAACGGAACACGAGATGGACGTGAGTGGCAGGGCGCGGAAGCTACGGCGTCCGCAGTGAGCGTGGGGTCATCAGGCCAGCGACCGACGAGCAACGAGGAAGGTCGGCATCGAGCCTCGTCCCTTCAGTTCCATCGGGCCACGAGAAGTGGCCTCGACGAGTCCGCGGACGCGCAGCCAGGTTGTTTCGCTGATATGGAGCGCACCGGCGACCCCCTGTGACTCGAGACGGCTGGCCACATTGACTGTGTCGCCCCACAAGTCATAGCTGAACTTCTGTGTGCCGACCACGCCCGCGACGACCGGACCCGTGTGAATGCCGATCCGAAGGGCGAGCGTCTGGCCGAGGTCTGCTGCCACCAGTGCCACGAGATCCAACAGATCCAGGCCGAATGCCACGACTCGAGCTGGATGATCTGAAGAGGGTTCCGGCACTCCGCCCACGGCCATGTATGCGTCGCCGATGGTCTTGATCTTCTCCAGCCCGTGGCGTTCCGCCCGCTCATCGAAACCGGTGAACAAGCGATCGAGTAGATCGCGAGTCGCGCGGGGCTCCAGGCGGGTGGCGAGCGGGGTGAACCCCACGAGGTCCGCGAACAGCACCGTGGTGTCGTCGAACCAGTCGGCGATGGTCGTCTCGCCCGCCTCCAGTCGCTGGGCGATCTTCGCTGGCAGGACATTGAGCAGGAGTCGTTCGGAAGTCGCGTGCGCCTCGGCCAGCGCCACCGTCTGCGCCTCGATGAAGCGTCGTTGGGCGAAGACGTCGCGCGCGCCCCGCTCGAGAAGGTAGGTCGTCGCGAGTCCGACAACCATGGCTACGGCGACCAGGAAGAGCTGCAGCAGGGCTGTCGGAGTGGGGTGGAGCGCGACGAGAGATGCGAAGCCGACCAGGTAGATGCCGGCGGCCACGAAGGCCAGGATGAACCGCAGGCGGAGGACGACGAAGGCAAAGATGGCGACGAGAAGGATGGCCGGTGCCGCCAAGGAATCGTGCATGCCGGCGATCTCGGACAGGACGAGGACTGCCAGTCCCGCCGAACCGTTCAGCGTGAGCCCGATGAGCTGTTGCCGGACAAGCGTCGTCGCCCACCGTGCTGCCACGTAGCCAGCTGCGTTGAGCCCGGCCATGCCGAGGCAGATCGGCACGACGACCGCGGTGTCGACGACGAGCGCCGTCGGGATGAGCACCGTCGCGGACAGCCACAGGGCAAGGCCGGTCAGTGCCCCCATCCGCAGCTGCAGCCCGTTCGACTCGGCAACGTCCGCCTGATAGTCGCGCTCCAGCGCCGGATCCGCGAACCCGAGACTTAGTCGGCTTCGAACTCCGCCGATGTCTGACACGTGGGTAGTTTAGTGCCACAGCCACACTCGCAGCCTGAGTTCTCACCTGGCTGCCGGCGGTCACCTGCGACGGGATCGGGACCCTCTGAAAAACTCCTCAGAGGGTCCCGGCGGCAGGTCTCGACTACGGGGTCAGCCGATCTTGACGACCTGCGTGCCCCCAGCGAAGGTGTCGTGCCAAGCGCGCCGCCCGACGGTGTCGCTGCTGATGCCGACGGCGATGAGGATGACGGCGATGAGCTGGCCCAGGCCGGCCAGGATTCCACCGATGATCGGGATGACCCCGAGGATGCCTATGGCGACCCAGATGTTGCGACGGATGGCCTGCTCCATCGTCGGGTTGCCCCCAGCAGGACCGCGCGTCTGCAGCTTCATCAGCATCTTGCCGATGGTCTGCCCACGGCTGGACTCCATGAAGGCGAAGTAGCCGAGGTAGATCGCGGCCAACAGCACCGAACTGACCACACCCGCCAGGAAGTCGCCACCGCTACCCATGCCCATCACGCCTGCGTTGCTGCCCATGATGATGCCGATGATCAGGAAGCTGACCACGATCAGGTTGATGACGAACAGGATGACGTAGTCGATGAGTCGGGCCAGGAACCGATCGAGCAGCTCGGCCGGCTGGCCGACCTTGCTCGGTCCCGCACCGTATGCCGGCGGGGCCGGTTGGTAGCCCCCTTGTGGCTGCTGGTAGGCCCCCTGTGGTGGTTGTTGCTGGTAGGCCCCCTGTGGTGGTTGCTGCTGGTAGGCCCCCGGCGGTGGTTGCTGCTGGTCGCCCCCCGGCGGCGGTGGCGGCGGCGGTGGCTGCCCACCCGCGCTTGGCGCGGGGTCGGCTCCGGGCGGGCCGTTGTAGGTCGGATCGGACATCGGACACCTCATTGGGTCGACGGTCACGGGACGCGCCCGGCTCCTGAGCCGCACACGCTTCCTGCGGATTGCGCTCTCGCAGCGCAACACTGCCTGGCAGTGTAGCCAGGTATGCGGTTGACAGGAAGGGCTATCCTCCCCCGGTCTCCCCATCCGGGACAGCCCTCTTCCCGACCCTGCAGAGGACCTCCCGCGGACCTGCGCTACATTTTTGACACGCACTGTGAACTAATCAAGCCCAGGAGGAACCATGACCCAGGACAGCCAGCTCGACGTCCGCGAGCTGATCCCACGCGACCGGCACACGCAGATCTTCTCGACCTATCAGGCGCTCGAGCCCGGTGCGGCCTTCATCCTGGTCAACGACCACGACCCCAAGCCGCTGTACTACCAGTTCCAGGCCGAGAACGCCGGAGAGTTCAGCTGGGAGTACCTCGAGGAGGGGCCGGAGGTCTGGCGCGTGCGGATCGGTCGCACCACCGGCTGAGCGCGCGGACCGGGGCTGCGTGATGATGGGGCCGTCAAGAAGGAGACCGCATCATGGCGCTGACCAGTTCCTACATCGGGGGCCAGGACGTCCCGAGCACGGACACCTATCCCAACATCGACCCTGCGACGGGTCGCAGTCTGGGTGACGTCACCCTGGGCAGCGCCGATGAGGTGGACCGGGCTGTGGCCTGCGCCGCTGCCACGCAGCGGGCGTGGGTGCGCACCACCCCCGAGGAGCGGTCCGACCTGCTGACCGCGTGGGCGGGCCTGGTCGAGCGCGACGCCGAGCAGCTGGCCCACCTGGAGAGCCAGGACACCGGCAAACCGCTCTCCCAGGCCCGCGCGGATGCCGCGGTGGCGGCGCGCTACCTGCGCTTCTATGCCCACGCCATCGACGCCTACTACGGCATCACCATCCCCAAAGGACCCGACCTGCACGCCTACACCGTGCGGGAGCCGTTCGGCGTGGTCGGCGCCATCATCGCGTGGAACTATCCGATGCAGCTCTTCAGCCGGTCAGTCGCGGCCGCGGTGGCGACAGGCAACGCCTCGATGGTCAAGCCGGCCGATGAGACGCCCCGGACCGCGGTCGCCCTGGCGCGCCTGTCCGTCGAGGCGGGACTTCCCGCCGGGTTGGTCAACGTCGTCACCGGCACGGGTGAGCAGACCGGCGCCGCGCTGACCGCGCACCCGGACGTGGCCCACCTCAGCTTCGTCGGCTCCACCGAGGTCGGATCCGTGATCGCCCACGCGGCCGCGGCGCGGGTGGTCCCGACCGTGCTCGAGCTCGGGGGCAAGTCCGCCCAGGTCGTCTTCGCCGACGCCGACCTCGCCGCAGCCGCCGAGGCCGTCGCCCGCGGCGCCCTGCAGAACGGGGGCCAGACCTGCTCTGCGGGTTCCCGGCTGATCGTGCACACCTCCGTGCAGGATCAGCTGCTCGACCTCGTGGCCGAGCGCTTCCGCACCACCTCGATCGGACCGGGGGCGGAGGACCTCGACCTCGGCCCACTCGTCTCGAGCACGCAGCTCGCCCGCGTCGAGGGCTTCATGGACGACCTGGCCGGCGGTGAGCTGGTCACGGGTGGAGGCCGGCCGTCCGGCGAGCACCTCCGCGCCGGCAGCTATTTTGAGCCCACCTTGATCCGGGGCGTGGACAGTCAGGGCCGGATCGCCCAGGAGGAGATCTTCGGCCCCGTCGTCACCTCGATGGCCTTCGAGGACGAGGAGGAGGCGGTCGCACTCGCCAACGCCACGGCATACGGACTCCTGGGTGCGGTCTGGACCCGCGACCTCTCCCGCGGCCACCGGATGGCCGGCGCCCTGCGTGCGGGGCAGGTCTTCGTCAACAACTATGGGGCCGGTGGTGGCGTCGAGCTGCCCTTCGGCGGCTGGGGCAGGTCCGGCTATGGCCGCGAGAAGGGCTTCGAGGCGCTCAACTCCTTCACCCAGACCAAGACGGTCGTCGTCAAGCTCTGACCGCACGGCCCGTCCCGCAAGATCTCCCCCTCACAGGGGATGCGCCGGCGGTGCCTGCCGTGGTGGGGTGGTCCCTGCGAGAGTATGTCGCTGCACCAGAGATCTTGCCCGTCCAGCCTGAAGGGGGTTGCTCATGAGTCTTGCCGCCACAGCGGAGACGCCGATCCACGCACCCGGCGCCGCGATCGTCGTCGACAGCCTGTCCAAGAAGTTCGGTGACTTCGTCGCCGTCGACGACCTTTCGTTCCAGGTGTCCCCGGGCCGGATCACCGGCTTCCTCGGACCCAACGGCGCCGGCAAGACGACGACACTGCGGATGCTGCTCGGGCTGGTCCGCCCCACCCACGGCACCGCTCGAATCGACGGCATGGACTATGCCGAGCTCTCCCGTCCGCTGCAGACCGTCGGTGCCGCCCTCGAGGCCACCAACTTCCACCCCGGGCGCACCGGGCGCGACCACCTGCGCGTCCTGGCCGCCACGCACCGGATCCCCGACGCCCGGGTCGACCAGCTCCTGGAGCTCGTCGGGATCCCGGCCGCTGCCAACAAGCGTGCCGGCGGCTACTCGATGGGCATGCGACAACGCCTCGGCCTGGCCGCCGCACTGCTCGGCGACCCGCACGTGCTGATCCTGGACGAACCCTCCAACGGGCTGGACCCCGAAGGCATCCGGTGGCTGCGCGGCTTCCTGCGCCACCTGGCCAGCGAGGGCAAGACGATCCTGATCTCCTCGCACCAGCTCAGCGAGGTCGAGCAGACCGTGGACGACGCCGTCATCATCGCCAACGGCCGGCTCGTCCGCCAGGGCACCATGGACGAGATGCACGGCGACCCGGCGGCACTCGTGCGCACCAGCGACGCCCGCGCCCTGGTGACCGCCCTCCAGCAGGCGGGGCTGGCAGCCGGCGACGAACCGGCTCAGGGCCCGGGTGCGGTCCGCGTCGGCACCGGTGACCTCACCCGGGTCGGCGACGTCGCGCTCGCCGCCGGCGTGCCGGTCCATGAGCTCCGTGTCCTGCGCACCGACCTCGAGCGTCTCTACTTCCAGCTCACCGAGTCGCCGGAGAACCTCAACCGCAACCGCGAGACCACCGAGGAGGCCGGCCGATGAGTGCGCTCCTCCGCTCTGAGCTCCGCAAATACTTCAGCACCCGCATGTGGTGGGGCATGTCGCTGGCGATGTTCCTCGTCGGCGGCATCTTCGCGGCCATCACCGGGGCGTTCAGCCTGCACGGTCAGATGCCGGTGGGCGACGCGATGGTCAACCTCGACGAGGTGGTCCCCGAGCTGACGCTGGCCCGGATGATCTATGCCGCCGGGATCCAGTTCGGCTCCATGCTCGCGCTGGTCATCGGTGTGCTCAGCATGGGTCAGGAGTTCCGGCACAAGACGATCTCCAACACCTTCCTGGCCGGACCCCGCAGGCACCAGGTCATCATCGCCAAGGTGGGCGCCCTGGTCGTGATCCTCGCCCTCAACGCGGTCGCACACATCGCCGGTGCGGTCGTCGGCGGAGGCATCCTGCTGTCCACGGCCGGCGTCGCGCTCGTGCCGGACGCGGGCGCTCTGGCCCAGACCTTTGCGCTGATCGTGCTCATCCTCATCGTCTGGGGGCTGGTCGGGCTGGGCCTGGGCGTGGTGATCCCCAACCAGGTCGCTGCGCTGTTCATCGGCATCGCGTTCACGCTCATCCTCGAGCCCCTGCTCGCCTTTGGACTGACCTTCTTCGACGGATGGGACGTGCTGGCCAAGTTCTTCCCGAGCCAGGCAGCCACCGCGACCCTGTCGTTGTTCTCCGGGGTCGACTCCTCTCTGGCTGAGGCGATGGGAGGAGGCAGCAACCAGCTCCCGTGGTGGGGCGGCGCCCTCACCCTGGTGGGTTATGCCCTCGTGATGACGCTGATCGGACTGGTGCTGACGCGACGCCGGGACATCGCCTGAGTGGTTCTCGGCCTCGCGGGACCTGCTGCGCACGACAGCACTGATCGGAGATAGGCTTGCCCCGCACCAGTTCGGCCGACTACCTGTGAGAAAGAGGCGCGCACGCCGTGGCGAACCAGTCCCCCAGCAGCGACAACCCCCTGGCAGACTTCGGGGCCAACGAGTGGCTCGTGGAGGACATGCGCGAGCGATACGACGCAGATCCGTCCTCCGTCGACGTCGCCTGGCGAGAGTTCTTCGCTGCCCAGGGCAGCAGCTCGGGTCCCGTGACGAGTGGCGAGACGGCTGCCTCAAACGCCGCCCCGGCCAAGGCCGAGTCCAAGCCGGCCGAGAAGAAGCCGGCCGAGCCCAAGCCTGAGCCCAAGCCGGCCGAGAAGAAGGCTGAGCCCAAGGCCGCCGAGCAGAAGCCTGCCGAGACCAAGCAGGCCGAGACCAAGCCGGCCGAGAAGAAGGCTGAGCCCAAGGCCGCCGCCTCAGAGCAGAAGGCCTCAGAGCCCAAGGCCGCCGACGACCAGGACAGCCCGCAGAAGACTGCTGACGACAAGGCGGGCACCTCCGACCAGCCGCCCACTCCTCGGGATGCTCCCGCCCGGGCGGTGACCAAGCCCCAGTCGGAGTCCGAGGTGACCCGGCTGCGCGGCGCCACCGCTCGCACCGTGACCAACATGGAGTCCAGCCTCCAGGTCCCGACGGCGACGAGTCTGCGCGCGATCCCGGCCAAGTTGTTGATCGACAACCGCATCGTGATCAACAACCACCTCTCGCGCAGCCGCGGCGGCAAGGTCTCCTTCACCCACCTCATCGGCTATGCCATGGTCCGGGCGCTGCAGGCCATGCCGGAGATGAACAACGGCTACACCGTCGAGGACGGCAAGCCCGCCATCGTCCAGCCGGCCCACGTCAACCTGGGCCTGGCCATCGACGTGTCCAAGTCCGACGGTTCCCGCCAGCTCCTGGTGCCCAACATCAAGAGCGCCGAGGTGATGGACTTCGCCAACTTCTGGGGCGCCTACGAGGACCTCGTCCACAAGGCCCGAGACGGCAAGCTCACCATCGAGGACTTCCAGGGCACCACCATCTCGCTGACCAACCCCGGCGGGATCGGCACGGTGTCCTCCGTGCCGCGCCTGATGCAGGGGCAGGGCACGATCATCGGTGTCGGCGCGCTGAACTACCCGGCCGAGTGGCAGGGGGCCAGCCCGGAGTCGATCGCCCGGGCGGCGGTCAGCAAGGTGCTCACGCTCACGTCCACCTATGACCACCGGATCATCCAGGGCGCCCAGTCCGGGGAGTTCCTGCGGGTCCTGCACGAGATCCTGCTCGGTGCCGACGGGTTCTACGACGAGATCTTCACCTCGCTGCGCATCCCCTACCAGCCGGTGCGCTGGGCACCCGACATCACCTCCTCCCACGACGACGACGTCTCCAAGGCCACGCGCGTGCAGGAGCTGATCCGCGCCTACCGTGTCCGTGGTCACCTGATGGCCGACACGGACCCGCTGGAGTACCGCCAGCGTCAGCACCACGACCTGGACATCGAGACGCACGGCCTCACCCTCTGGGACCTCGAGCGCAGCTTCCCCACCGGCGGCTTCGGCGGCAAGGCCCGGTTGACCCTGCGCAAGATCCTGGGCATCCTGCGCGACTCCTACTGCCGCACGGTCGGCATCGAGTACATGCACATCCAGGACCCCGAGCAGCGTGCCTGGATCCAGGAGCGGGTCGAGGTCCCCTACGAGAAGACCTCTCCCGACGAGCAGCTGCGGATCCTGCGCCGGCTCAACGCGGCGGAGGCGTTCGAGACCTTCCTGCAGACCAAGTTCGTCGGTCAGAAGCGGTTCAGCCTGGAGGGTGGCGAGTCGGTCATCGCGCTGCTCGACCGCATCCTCACCGAGTCCGCCGAGGACGGCATGGACGAGGTCTGCATCGGTATGCCGCACCGCGGCCGGCTCAACGTGCTCGCCAACCTGGCCGGCAAGTCCTACGGACAGATCTTCCGGGAGTTCGAGGGCAAGCAGGCGGTGGGCTCGGTCCAGGGCTCGGGTGATGTGAAGTACCACCTCGGCACAGAGGGTGAGTTCACCACCGAGGACGGCAAGAAGACCGGCGTCTACCTCGCCGCCAACCCTTCCCACCTCGAGGCCGTCAACCCGGTCCTCGAGGGCATCGTGCGCGCCAAGCAGGACCGCCTCGACCTCGCGGGCGAGTCGTTCACCGTCCTGCCCGTGCTGCTGCACGGCGACGCGGCCTTCGCCGGGCAGGGTGTCGTGGCTGAGACGCTCAACCTGTCCCAGCTGCGCGGCTACCGCACCGGCGGCACGATCCACGTGGTCATCAACAACCAGGTCGGCTTCACCACCAGCCCCGAGCAGTCCCGCTCCTCGGTCTACTGCACAGATGTGGCCCGGATGGTGCAGGCACCGGTCTTCCACGTCAACGGTGACGACCCGGAGGCGTGCGTCCGGGTCGCCGAGCTGGCCTACGAGTTCCGCCAGGCGTTCAACAAGGACGTCGTCATCGACATGGTCTGCTACCGCCGCCGCGGCCACAACGAGGGCGACGACCCGTCGATGACGCAGCCGCTGATGTATGAGCTGATCGAGTCCAAGCGCTCGGTGCGCAAGCTCTACACCGAGGCTCTGGTCGGTCGCGGTGACATCACCATCGATGATGCTGAGAAGGCGCTCCGCGACTACCAGCACCAGCTGGAGCAGGTCTTCACCGAGACCAAGGCAGCGCTCAAGGGCGAGGACGGCACCACGGGTCAGCTGGACCGCCCGCGCGCCCAGGACGAGGACGAGCGCGCGCCGATCACACCGCACAACACCTACATCCCCCAGGAGATGCTGGAGCGGATCGGCAATGTGTTCGGCGAGGCACCTGAGGGCTTCACGGTCCACCCCAAGCTGGCCCAGCTCATGGAGCGCCGGGTCCAGATGGTCCAGGAGGGCGGCATCGACTGGGCGATGGGCGAGCTGCTCGCGATCGGTTCGCTGCTGATGGAGGACACCCCGGTCCGGTTCTCCGGCCAGGACACCCGTCGCGGCACCTTCGTCCAGCGTCACGCCGTGCTGACCGACAAGGTCACCGCCCAGGAGTGGTCGCCGCTGCGGGAGCTGTCCGAGGACCAGGCCAAGCTGTGGATCTACGACTCGCTGCTCAGCGAGTACGCCGCCATGGGCTTCGAGTACGGCTACTCGGTCGAGCGGCCGGACGCGCTGGTCATCTGGGAGGCCCAGTTCGGCGACTTCGCCAACGGCGCCCAGACGATCGTCGACGAGTTCATCTCCTCCTCGGAGCAGAAGTGGGACCAGCGCTCCTCCGTCGTGCTGCTGCTGCCGCACGGCTACGAAGGTCAGGGTCCGGACCACTCCTCGGCCCGCATTGAGCGCTACCTGCAGCTGTGCGCCGAGGACAACATGACCGTCGCCTACCCCTCCACACCGGCGTCCTACTTCCACCTACTGCGCAAGCACGCCTACAACCGTCCCCGCAAGCCCCTCATCGTCTTCACCCCGAAGGCGATGCTGCGGCTGAAGGCAGCGGCCAGCGCGCCGGAGGACTTCACGCAGGGCACCTTCCGTCCGGTGCTGCCGGACCGGGTCGAGCTCGACCCCGCCAAGGTCGACCGCGTGCTCCTGGTCAGCAGCAAGCTGACCTACGAGCTCGAGGAGGAGCGTGACAAGCGCGGCGACGACCGCACCGCCATCATCCGCGTCGAGCGTCTCTATCCCGAGCCGGGCAAGGAGGTCGTCGAGCAGGTCAAGGCCTTCCCGAACGCCGAGCTGGTCTGGGTCCAGAACGAGCCCAAGAACCAGGGTGCCTGGCCGTTCATGGCCCTGAACCTGCCCGAGGCTATGGCCCAGTATGGCGAGGAGCGGCCTCTGCGCGTGATCGCGCGTGCGGCCTCTGCCTCGCCGGCCACCGGCCAGGCCAAGGCGCACGCCGCCGAGCAGGCCGCCCTGCTCAAGGAGGCCTTCGACCGCTGAGTCGTCAGCCGGCCCCAAGCTGGTGTCGACACGCGGTCAGTGGCCGACGACGGTTCCTGAAAGAATGCTGGCTATGAGTTCTCCAGACATCGCCCCCTCCGAAGCTGTGCTGCCACCGGGATGGACCGCGCACGACCCCACCGGTGAGGACGTCGAGGACCTGGTGCGGCTGCTGCGTCGGCACGAGCAGGACGCCCGTGGCTGGCCCGGAGCGGACAGCGAGCACGTCGCGGCCGAGGTCACGGGCCGGGGCGCCACCGCCCGGACCCACCGGCTGATCCGTGACCCCGACGGTGCTGCCCGTGGCTGGGTGAGCTGTCACGACCGGGCCGCAGGTCGCGTTCTGGTCGGCATCACCGTCGACCCAGCGCTCGAGCTGTCCCTGGCAGACCAGGTGGCCTTTTATGCGTTCGCCCTGGCCGAGCGGGTCTCGGCCGACATCGCCCGCGACCGGGGGCTCGCAGCCACCCAGATGGACTCGGGGGCCTTCCGCGACGACGAGCGTCAGGACCGCTGGCTCAAGGAGGCCGGCTTTGCCCACGTGCGCACCTGGTGGCAGATGGAGCGCGCGGTCACGCCGAGCGAAGCCACCGACCACCCCGCTCCTCGCGAGGGCGTGGTCGTGCGTCGGGTCCGCCGTGACGATGCCGTCGGGTTGCCCCAGGAGCAGGACCTGCGAGACGTGCACGCCATCCTCGAGGAGTCCTTCGCAGACCACTTCAACAACTACCGCGAGACCTTCGAGGAGTTCGTCGAGCGACTGCGTTCTGACCCCGGGCACCGGTGGGACCACTGGTGGCTGGCCGACGTCGACGGCCGCCCCGCGGGCGCCCTCGTCGGGTCAACGGTCACCGGACGACTGGACGCCGACGGCAACCCGGTCCCGGACGGGTCGTATGTCGAATACATCGGTGTGCACTCCAGCGCACGTGGCCGGGGGGTCGCCAAGGCCCTGCTGTGGACCGTCATCGCGGACGCCGCGGCCCGCGGACGCAACCGGGTCGGACTGGAGGTCGACGCGGACTCGCCCACCGGCGCAGACGGCATCTACAGCTCGCTCGGGTGGCAGACGGTCTATGTCACCGAGTCGTGGCACAAGGATGTCCCCGCCTCTGCGGGATAGTCTGCGGCTGTGTACTTCACCGACCGCGGCATCGAGGAGCTCGCCACCCGCCGTGGCGAGGAGGAGGTCAGCCTCGAGTGGCTCTCCGCCCAGCTGCGCACCTTTGTGGACCTGCACCCCGAGTTCGAGGCAGCAGTCGACCGACTGGCCACGTGGATCGCCCGCCTGGACGACGACATCGACGATGACGAATGATGGAGGACACCCCTGTGACACCCGCTGACGACGAGTCCGCCGTGGAGTTCAACCCCAGCGCCGAGTTCCACATCGTGGAGGGGCCCCGTGACATCGGTCTCTGCTTCGTGGGCGACGGCTTCGTGGCCGGCTACGGCGACCCCAAGGCGCTCGGGTGGGTCAGTCGGGTGGTCGGTCGCAGTCCTGTGCAGGACGCAGACCTGACGGCCTACAACCTGGGTGTGCGCGGTGAGACCAGCGCCGACGCGATGAGCCGCTGGCGCACTGAGTGCGCACCCCGCTGGGAGGGCCGCTCCGAGCGGCGCCTGGTCGTCGCCGCCGGAGCCCGCGACATCACGGCGGGGATCACCACGGCCCGCTCCCGGCTCAACCTGGCCAACATCCTCGACGAGGCCACGACCACCGGGATCAGCACCTTTGTCGTCGGGCCGACCCCGACACTGGACGCCGAGGAGAACGACAGGCTGGCGGTGCTGGCCGACGCCCAGGCAGACGTCTGCTCGCGCCGGTCCATCCCCTACGTCGACTGCTTCCACCCGCTGCGCCACCACGAGCAGTGGCAGTCCGACCTGGCCGCCGGCGACGGGGTGCACCCGGGCCAGGCCGGCTATGGCCTGATCGCCTGGCTCGTGCTGCACGCCGGCTGGCACGACTGGCTCAGGACCAGCTGAGCCCCTCCACCCAGCCCTGCGCGTCCTGATAGGCCCGCGCGCTCGCAACCTCCGGCACCCTCGTCGGTGAGCCGTGGGCGCGGGGGTAGGAGCCCAGGAAGCGCACGTCCGCGCAGACCCGGCGCAATCCGGTCAGGGCGTCGGCCATGCGTGGCTCGCTGAGGTGGCCCAGCGCCTCGATGGCAAAGCAGTACTGCCCCAGCGCCTCCCCCGTCGGACGTGACTCCAGACGCACCAGGTCGACCCCGCGCATCGCGAACTGGTTGAGCAGGTCGAGCAGGGCACCGGCGTGGTTGTGCCGCAGGTAGGCCACCACCGTGGTCAGGTCCGTGCCGGTGGGGGCGGGGACCGGCCCCGGCCGCGCCAGCCGGATGAACCGGGTCACGGCACCGGGTCGGTCAGCGATCCCGTCGACCAGGATCTCCAGCTCGTGCCGCTCGGCGGCGAGGGGGGCGGCGATCGCCGCGTCATACACCTCGGCAGCGACGAGCACCGCTGCCCGCGCGGTGGACGACTCCGGGATCACCTCGGCCGCCGGCAGCTCACGGGCCACCCAGTCCCGCGTCTGGGCCTGGGCCATCGGATGGGTGGCGATCCGCCGCACGTCGGCCAGCGAGGTGCCCGGGCGGACCATCAGGGCGAACTGCACCTCCACGTGCACCTCGCCGGTGATCACCAGCGGTTCGCCGCGGATCAGCTCGTCGAGCGTGGCCGAGACCGACCCCTCGACAGAGCTCTCGAAGGGGACGAGCGCTGCCGACAGCGTGCCGGCACGCAGCGCCTCGAGGGTCGCCTGGACCGTTGGTGCGGCCCACGCGGTCGCGGCGGCCTCCGGGTCGAGGCGGCGCAAAGCCTCCTCGGTGAAGGTCCCGGCCGGGCCCAGGTAGCCCATCCCGCCGGGCAGCCCACCCTGCATCGCGGTCACGGGGTCAGCACCACCTTGCCGAAGACCTCGCCACGCTCCAGCGCGGCCAGCCCGGCCGCGGCCTCCGACAACGGCAGCACCCGGTCGATGAGCGGACGCACCCCCGTCTGCTCGAGGACCCGCACCAGCTGGGTCAGCTGCTCGAGGTTGCCCATCGTCGAGCCCTGGACCCGCAGCTGCTGGAAGAAGATGCGGGTCAGCTCTGCGTGTGACGGTGCGTCACCCGAGGTGGCGCCGGCGATGACCACGGTGCCGCCGGGTCGCAGTGACTTCAGCGAGTGGGACCAGGTGGCGGCCCCCACCGTCTCCAGGACCACTTCCACCCGCTCGGGGAGGCGCTGACCCGGCTCGAAGACCGCCTCGGCCCCCAGCTCCAGGGCACGGTGCCGACGCCCCTCGTCACGGCTGGTCGCCCAGACCCGGTAGCCGGTGGCCGCACCCAGCGCAATCGCGGCCGAGGCGACCCCGCCACCGACCCCCTGCACCAGCACTGTGCTTCCGGGCGGGCCGCCGTTGACGCACAACATCTTGTATGCCGTCAGCCAGGCAGTCGGCAGACAGGCGGCCTCCTCAAAGCTGATGCCGGCCGGCTTGGGGACCAGGTTGCCTGCCGGCACAGCGACCTGCTCGGCCAGCGTCCCCTGGTGCAGCTCGGAGAGCAGGGTGCGGCGCGGGTCGAGGGTCTGCTCCCCGGTCCAGCCGGGCGAGGAGATCACCGAGTGGACGAGCACCTCCCGACCCTCCTGGTCCACCCCGGCGGCGTCACAGCCCAGGATCATCGGGAGTCGCTCGTGGCCGAGCCCGACGCCCTTCAGCGACCACAGGTCGTGATGGTTGAGCGCGGCCGCCCGCACGTCCACCAGGACCCACCCCTCCGGCACCTCGGGTTCGGGACGGTCCCCGACGACGAGACCCGACAGCGGGTCATCCGGGCTGAGGTCGGCGGCATAGGCGGCTAGCACAGGGTCAGGCTATCCCTGCGCGTCGCGAGGTGACGGCGGGCGGGTCAGTAGGCGCCGTGGTCGTCGGGTCGCAGGACCACCCGGAAGGTGCGCCACAGGATCATCAGGTCCAGCAGCGGGGTCCAGTTCTCCACGTAGTAGAGGTCCAGCCGCACCGACTCGTCCCAGGAGAGGTCACTGCGGCCGTTGATCTGCCACATGCCGGTCATGCCGGGCTTGACCAGCAGTCGGCGACGGGCGTCGGCACCATAGGAGGCGACCTCGCGGGGCAGCGGCGGGCGCGGACCGACCAGGCTCATCTCGCCGCGCAGGACGTTGAGCAGCTGGGGCAGCTCGTCGAGGCTGTAGCGTCGCAGGACTCCACCGCAGCGGGTCACTCGCGGGTCGGTGCGCAGCTTGAACAGCGGCCCAGAGCCCTCGTTGAGGGTCATGAGGGAGGGCAGCGCCGACTCTGCACCCGCGTGCATCGTGCGGAACTTCAGCATCCGGAACGTGCGCCCGTCGCGGCCGACCCGCTCCTGACCGAAGAAGACCGGGCCACCGTCGTCGAGCCGGATCATCAGCGCGATGCCCAGCAGCACGGGCAGCAGCACGATGAGACCGAGGGCGGCGCCGACCCTGTCCATCGCGTTCTTCAGCAGCAGGTTGGGGCCTGCGAAGCTCGGTGCGTCCACGTGGATGAGTGGCAGCCCCTGGACCGGGCGGGTCAGCACCCGCGGACCCGCCACATCCATGATGCCGGGCGCGACGACGAGGTCGATGTCCGTGCCCTCCAGGGCCCACCCCAGGTGGCGCAGCCCGGTGGAGCCCAGTCCCGCGGACGATGACACGGCGATGACGTCCACGGACATGTCGGCCGCCCTGACGAGCACGTCGGCCTCGGCCCCCACGACAGGGACGCCGGCGACCTTGCCGCCAGAGGTGTTGTCCACACAGGCTCCCAGCACGTTGTAGCCGGCGTCCGGGGTGCGCTGCAGCGCCACCACGAGGTCAGCGACATGCGCCCGGTCCCCGACGAGCAGGACGCGGTCAGAGAGGCGCCCGGCCCGACGCTGCCGGACGAGCCAGCGGCGCGACAACCACCGCGAGGCCAGGAGGAGGAGGGTGCCGAGCGGGAACGCGAGCATGACGTAGCCGCGTGCCACGTCCAGCTTCAGCGCGAACGCGACGATCGCCAACGACGAGAACAGCCACAGAGATGCGTGGAAGACCTGCCTGTACTCCTGGACCCCGTGCCCGCTGAGCCGGCCGTCGTAGCCCGAGTGCAGGTGGAGCATGAGCACCCACGCCACCGCCAGCCCCGCACCGATCTCCCAGTAGCCCACATCCCTGGACAAGTTGGGGGCCGACAGGCTCGCCCCGTCCAGGCCGAAGCGGGCGATGGTCGTGACCGACAGCGCCAGCAGGATCATCGTCAGGTCAGACAGGCGCAACCATCGCAGGTAGCCCGCGAGGTAGCGACGGGCCCGGGGGCCGCTGTGGATGGTGCGCGAGCGGCCACGTGTGAGATCTGCCAGCTCGTCCGGGACCACAAACAGTGGTGCCGTCGAACCCACGGTCCCGGCACCACCGACCGACACGGTGGGCAGAAGTGCACCCTCGCGCACTTCCATGTGCTGCTGCGCCGACATTGGACCCCTGCGTGATCGGTTCCTGTGTTACGGACCTGTGACTTTACTCACCCTTTACCTACCGCAGAGTAGTTCTTTACTGTCGCGAGCGCTACCCCCGTCGCTGGAAATTTGTTGACACCCTCCGCAACACCCCCCCTCCCAGTGTCGCGAGCCGCCGTCCGACATGGGGGCGGCGCGGTCCAGCGGGTCCCTGCCAGCGCTGTCAGGTGAGCGCGCGCACCGCCGAGGGCCAGGCGGCGCGCACCTGCTCCTCCATCTGCTGATAGACCTCGTCGGGGCGACGGAAGGGGTCGGCGATGTCGAGCTCTGACACCGGCACCCGGCCCCGTCTGCCGGTGAGCAGCGTCGCCAGCGCACGCAGCCGCTCCGCTGGGGGCAGCTCCCTGCCCGGCAGCTCCTCGTCAGGGAGGCCCTCCGCCAGGGCCGCGAACTCGCGGAAGGTCAGCGCGTAGCGCACCGCCTGCGGGTGCAGGCGCACGACCATGGCCCGGTGGTCTTTGGTCGCGGTCAGCACCAGGTCGGCCTGCGCCACGAAGGGCGGGACCAACCGCCTCGCCACGAAACCGTGGGGCGTGCCACCCCACCTGCGCAGCACCGCGGCCGCTTGCTCGTCCATCGGGTAGTCCACCAACGCGTGCGTGCCGGCACTGGTGACCTCGTGGGTGCCCGTTCCCCAGGCCCCGTCCAGCTCCCTCTGCAGGAGCCGCTCGAGCAGGGGCGAACGGCAGATGTTGCCCGTGCACACCGTGAGCAGGCGGCCCGGCCGCGCGGGCTCCGCCGAACTCTCCTGCCCTGCCTGGCCGCGAACCATGACTCAGCCTCCCTGCGTCCAGCGGGCGCCGTGGCTGCTCGCCTGCACCACTCGTGGTTGGTCACCATCAGGATCGGTGGCGAGCTCGGGCGCACCCGGCTCCAGCTCGGCTCCCTGCGCCGGCTCGTCCGCCCCCGAGAGGCTGATCTGCAGGCGGTCCTCGGACAGGGACTCGGCCAGGCCGTGCCCCCACTCCACCACCGTGACCACGGACTCGAGGTCAGCGTCGAGGTCGAGATCGTCCAGCTCGGCCAGACCCTCCAGACGATA
The DNA here is from genome assembly GCF_023923205.1 of Ornithinimicrobium cryptoxanthini. Classification (NCBI taxonomy): domain Bacteria; kingdom Bacillati; phylum Actinomycetota; class Actinomycetes; order Micrococcales; family Ornithinimicrobiaceae; genus Ornithinimicrobium; species Ornithinimicrobium cryptoxanthini. The sequence goes on from NZ_CP099490.1 coordinate 3,062,471, forward strand.
GGCGTCGACGTGCACCAGTGCCGGACCGGCGCCCAGGTTGGGGTGCACCCGGGCGATCACGAAGGTCGGCGAGGTGATCGGGCCCCGCACCCCCAACCCCTCCCCGATGCCCTGGGTGAAGGTGGTCTTGCCCGCTGCCAGCCCGCCGGTCAGCAGCACCAGGTCACCGGCCAGCAGCAGCCGGCCGAGCTGCACCCCGAGGGCGTGCGTCTCCTGCGCCGTCGCGACCGTGACCGGCGCTCCCGAGAGAAGGAGCTCCACGACAGGTGTCATGCCCGTGCCCGGGTCCGTCCCCGGGCCGGACGGGTCATCCGGTCGCGCCGACGCTTGGTGAGGTCGGTGACCGTATGCCGTGAGCCGGCCTCGCGGGGTGTCTGCCCCCGGGAGCGGTCGGCTCGGGTCAGCAGGTCGAACAGCTCCTGGTTGAGCAGCTCGGGGTGCTCGAGCATGATGATGTGTCCTGCGTCCCTGACAAAGACGTGCTCTGCCCCCGGGATGGCGTCGACGATCTCCGTGCTGTGCACCGCCGAGGTCAGCACATCCTTGTCACCGTTGAAGACGAGCACCTCCTGGCCACCCATGTTGGCCAGTGCCTCGCGCTTGTCGTGGTCCTCCAGCGTGTGGGTGAAGGCCGAGATCACCGTCAGCGGGGTGCCGAAGATCATGTCCGCCGTCAGCCGAACCAACGACAGCGGGACCGGCGAGCCGAACGACCCGCGCGCCACAAAGAACTCCTGCAGCTCCTTGCCGCCGCGCAGCACGGAGTCGAGCAGGTCCTGGTGCGGCGACAGCTGGGTCAGGGCGGTGGGACCGAACTTGTTCACGACGCGCCCCAGCATCGAGCCGACGCCCCAGGTGATCCGGTGCAGGCCCCCGGCGCTGGTGCTGATCAGGGCCACGGCGACCACCCGGTCCCGGAACAGCCCGGGATCCGCCTCGGCCAGCGCCATCACGGTCATGCCGCCCATCGAGTGCCCGGCGAGCACCAGGTCGCCGGTCGGGGCGACCTGCTGGATCACTCGGGCGAGGTCCACGCCGAGCTGCTCGATGTTGTAGGACTCCTCGGCGCCCTCGCCGGAGGTGCCGTGACCGCGCAGGTCCCAGGTCACGACGCGGTGCCCCGCCTCGAGCAGGGCCCGTCGCTGGAAGACCCAGCACCGCAGGTCGAGGGTGAAGCCGTGCGACAGGATCACGGTGGGCCGGCTCCCGTCCCACCCCTCCGGCTCGTCGATCTCGACGTGCAGCGGCACTCCGTCGTCGGCGACCACGACCGCGACCTCGGACGGCGCCACGGTGAAGTCGTCCTCGGTGCCAAGCGCGATGGCGTGTCGCCGGTCCCGCCACAACCGGTCGACGGTGACTGCACCCACGGCCGCCAGCCCTGCCGCCGCGAGGCCCGCGCCGATGCCGGCGCCGAGGCTGACGGGAGATCTCGAACGTTCCGGACGGCTCACCAGGTCTCCTCTTCTGCGCCAACGGGCGCTCCGGCATACTCCCGCGGGACCCGGGGGCCGAAGCGGGTGACGATCTCGTAGTTGATGGTGCCCACAGCCTCGGCCCAGTCCTGGGCGGTGGGCTCGCCGCGGTCACCCGGCCCGAACAGGATCACCTCGTCGCCCGCGGTCACCTGCTGGTCCCCCACGTCCACCACGAACTGGTCCATGCAGACACGCCCGGCGATGCGGTGCCGCCGACCGTTGATCATGACCTCGGCCAGCCCTGAGGCGTGGCGCGGCACGCCGTCGGCATAGCCGAGCGGGACGTCGACCAGATTGGCCGGCCCCGACGTGGTGTAGGTGTGGCCGTAGGACACGCCCTGACCTGCCGGGACCGCCTTGACCACCGACGCCTCGGCGATCGCGGTCATCGCCGGGACGAGGCCGAAGTCCGCCGAGCTGCCGACCTCTGGGGCGGGCGTCAGGCCATAGACCGCCAGCCCGGGCCGGACCATGTCCCACGCGGCAGCCGGGGTGGTGAGGGTAGCGGCCGAGTTGGACATGTGCCGCACTTCGGGGCGCAGGCCCGCACGCTCGGCGAGCGCCACGGCCTCGGCGAAGGCGGTCTGCTGTGCCTGCACGGTGGGATGCTGCGGGGCGTCGGCATAGGCGAAGTGCGTGAACAGGCCGGTGACCCGCACCGCTTCCTCGGCCTCCAGCGCCCGCGCCCGGTCGACGAGCGCGCTCCAGTCCGTCGCCGTGCTGTCCGTGCCGACGGGAAAGAGGTAGGCGCCGTTGCGGCCCAGGCCGGTGTCGGCCTTGAGCTGCACTCGGGCGGTGCGGCCGGAGGCCCGGGCTGCAGCCGCCACCTCGTCGAGCATCCAGGTGGCCGAGACCCCCAGGTCCACGTCCGCCTCGATCGCCTGGGCGAAGCCGGCGCCGGGTGCGTGCAGCCAGGCCAGCACCGGTGCGGTGACCCCCGCCGCACGCAGTGCCATGGCCTCCGTCAGCTGGGCCACGCCGAGCCAGCTGGCTCCGCCCGCGAGGGCCGCCTGCGCGGACCTGACCAGCCCGTGGCCATAGGCGTCAGCCTTGACCACGGCCATCACCTCGGCCGCGCCCGCACGCTGCTTGAGCACGCCGACGTTGGCGGCGATGGCCGCCAGGTCGATGACGGCCCGGGCCGGGAACGGCACCGTGGCGCGGGGTGGGGAGGGTGCGGTCATAGTCGGTCCATTCTGTCAGCCGACCCGCGCTCAGGCCGTCAAACCGGCCTGGACCGCCGCCAGTTGCGTCATCAGGCTGCTCCGATCGGCCGCCGACCCCGCACCTGCCGACCCTGCACCTGCCGACCCTGCACTCGTGCCGTCACCGGCCCCGGGCGTGCCTCCCTGCGCCAGGACCGAGGCGATGCGCTCCCCCAGCTCGGCGGTCGAGGCACCCATCTGCTCCCCGGAGAGGGCGGGCAGGTCCGCGAGCACGGTCGCGGTCGCGGACTCCACTGCGGCTGCGGCAGCGCCCTCCCCCAGGCTGGCCAGGCACAGGGCCAGGGACAGGGCCGCCCCGGCCGGGTTGGCCAGACCCCGCCCGGCGATGTCCGGTGCTGAGCCGTGCACCGGCTCAAACATGCTCGGTGCCGTGCCCTCGATGTTGAGGTTGCCGCTGGCCGCCACGCCCAGACCGCCCTGCAGGACCGCCCCCAGGTCGGTGATGATGTCGCCGAACAGGTTGTCGGTCACCACGACGTCGAACCGCTCCGGGGCCACGGGCAGGTGCATGCACATGGCGTCCACGTGGACGTAGTCGTGCTCCACGTCCGGGAAGCGGGCCGCCACCTCCTCCATCACGTCGGACCACAGTGCACCCGCCTCGACCAGCACGTTTGTCTTGTGGCACAGGGTGACCCGACCTCGCCGTTGCTGCGCCAGACGGAAGGCGAAGTCGACAGCCCGGTGCACGGCATACCAGGTGTTGACCGAGCCCTGCGTGGCCACCGCGGCCTGGGTCCCCCGGTGCACGGTGTTGCCGCCACCGACATAGCTGCCCTCGGTGTTCTCCCGGACGATCACCAGGTCGCAGCGCTCGGGGGTCAGCCCGGAGATCGGCGTGGGCACCCCTGGATAGAGTCGGACCGGCCGCAGGTTGATCGCCTGGCGCAGGGCTGCGCGCAGCGCGAGGATGATCCCGCGCTCGAGGATGCCCGGAGTCACCGCCGGGCTGCCGATCGCGCCGAAGAGGATCGCATCCTGGCCGCGCAGGAGCTCGACGGTGTCGTCGGTGAGGAGGTCACCGGTCGCCTGGTAGTTGTCGGCCCCCAACGGGACGTCGGTGCGCTCGGTGGTGAAGCCGAACCGGGCCTGCGCCGCATCGAGCACGGTCAGCGCCGCCTCGGTGACCTCCGGACCGATCCCGTCGCCCCCGATCACCGCGAGTCGGTGGACCCGGCCCCCTGCAGACTGCTCCACGGTGTTCTGGGCGACTGACTGCGACACGTTGTCCTCCTGGGGCTACCGACGAGTTCGTCGCACCAGTCTGCTACACCGGGCTGGCAGGCCCGCTCGGGGTCTGGCCCGGGCTGCTTTCCCCGACGTCAGGGACCGGGGTTACAGTGGCGGCAAACCCGGCCCGACCCGCGAGTGGCAGGCCCGATCTGTTGGTGAAGGAGGAGCATGGGACACACGCTGGCCGAGAAGGTCTGGCAGTCGCACGTCGTGCGGCAGGCAGAGGGTGAACCAGATCTCCTCTACATCGACCTTCACCTGATCCATGAGGTGACCTCCCCACAGGCCTTCGACGGGCTGCGGCAGACGGGGCGCACCGTGCGCCGCCCGGACCTGACCGTCGCGACCGAGGACCACAACGTGCCGACCACCCTCGGCCCGGTGCTGGACCCGGTCAGCCGCACCCAGCTGGAGGCGCTGACGACCAACTGTGCCGAGTTCGGCATCGTGCACCACCGCCGCGGGCGCCGCGGTCAGGGCATCGTGCACGTGATCGGTCCCGAGCTGGGTTTGACCCAGCCGGGCATGACGATCGTGTGCGGAGACAGCCACACCTCCACCCACGGTGCCTTCGGGGCGCTGGCCCTGGGCATCGGCACCTCGGAGGTCGAGCACGTCCTGGCCACGCAGACCCTGCCGCTGAAGCCGTTCCGGACGATGGCGATCAACGTCACCGGTGAGCTCGCGCCCGGAGCCTCCGCCAAGGACATCATCCTGGCGGTGATCAACAAGATCGGCACCGGCGGCGGGCAGGGCTACGTCCTTGAATACCGCGGCCCCGCGATCGAGGCGCTGTCCATGGAGGGGCGCATGACGATCTGCAACATGTCGATCGAGGCCGGTGCCCGCGCCGGGATGATCGCCCCGGACCAGACCACCCTGGACTACATCAAGGGCCGTCCGCACGCCCCGAGCGGGGCCGACTGGGACGCTGCCGTGGAGGCGTGGAGCCAGCTGCGCACCGACGACGACGCAACCTTCGACGAGGAGGTCACCATCGATGCCAGCACGCTAACCCCCTATGTCACCTGGGGCACCAACCCCGCCCAGTCGGTCTCTCTCGACGACGCCGTGCCCGACCCGACCAACCTCGGTGACGACGACGCGCGCGGCAATGCCGAGCGGGCCCTGGACTACATGGGCCTGACGGCCGGCACCCCGATGCGGCAGATCGCGGTCGACGCGGTCTTCCTCGGCTCCTGCACCAACGGCCGCATCGAGGACCTGCGCCTGGCGGCGGAGGTGCTGCGCGGTCGCACCATCGCCGACACCCTTCGGATGATGGTCGTGCCCGGCTCGCACGCCGTGCGCGAGCAGGCCGAGGCCGAGGGCCTGGACGCTGTGTTCACCGACGCCGGGGCCGAGTGGCGCCTGGCCGGCTGCTCGATGTGCCTGGGCATGAACCCCGACCAGCTCGCCCCCGAGGAACGCTGCGCGTCGACGTCCAACCGCAACTTCGAGGGCCGGCAGGGCGCCCGCGGACGCACCCACCTGGTCAGCCCTGCCGTCGCCGCAGCCACCGCCGTGCGCGGCACCCTGTCCGCCCCGACCGACCTGGACGAGCCCGCCCCACCTGGCCCGCGGCATACCCCCGACCCGACGCACCAGGGGGTGCCGGCCTGATGGAGAAGTTCACCACCCACACCGGCGTCGGTGTGCCGCTGCGCCGCAGCAACGTCGACACCGACCAGATCATCCCGGCCCACTTCCTCAAGCGGGTCTCCCGCACCGGCTTCGAGGACGGCCTCTTCTCCCGCTGGCGCGAGGACCCCTCCTTCATCCTCAACCAGGAGGCGTATGCCGCGGGCTCGGTCCTGGTGACCGGCCCCGACTTCGGCACCGGATCCAGCCGCGAGCACGCCGTCTGGGCGCTGCAGCAGTACGGCTTCCGCGCGGTCATCTCCTCGCGCTTCGGCGACATCTTCCGCGGCAACAGCGGCAAGGGCGGCCTGCTGACCGCCCAGGTCGCCCAGCCCGACGTCGAGCTGATCCTCAAATATCTGGAGAACACCCCCGGCGCCACCGTGACCGTCGACCTGCCCGGCCGCAGCATCACCGCAGGCGACATCACCGCCCCGTTCCAGGTGGACGACTACGTCGCCTGGCGCCTGCTCAACGGACTCGACGACATCTCCCTCACGATGCAGCACGAGGACGACATCACGGCCTACGAGGCGGCCCGCCCGACCTACAAGCCCGTCGTCACGGCGGCGGTGGGCTAGCCAGCAGCGGAGATCGACCGGGTCACCGCTCGGCCCTCCGGGGACTGAGCCCCCACCTCGCCGCGCCCACCTCACCTCGCCGCGCCCGCCCCACCTCGCCGCGCCCGCCCCACCTCGGCGGACGCCCAACCTCGCGGCGGACGGCCCACCTCGCTGCGGACGGCCGTTATGTCATGCAGCGCCAGGGTTGTGGCCCTGGGGATGCATGACATAGCGTCGCCGCAGCGTCTGCGCGGGGCAGGTGCGACGGGAACCGCGTCCCCAGTTCATGCAGCGCGTCCTCCCCAGCCACGGTTACGCAGCGCGTCCTCCCCAGCCACGCTGGCGCAGTGCCTCCGCGACCTGGGCCATGAAGCCCGCCTCATCGATCAGCAGGCCGAGGACCGGGATCTCGAGGGTCAGATCGCTGTGCAGAGTGCGGTCGTTGCGCCTGCGCGCGTCAGCCACGGGTCCGAGCCCAGTGTAGTGCTGGGCACCGTTGATCTCGACGTGCACCGCGTAGCCGCCGAACCTGACATCCAGGTAGATCAACCCCTGCGACGTGCGCCGCACCTCCTGACGCGACGGCTCAGGGAGACCATGACGGCGGCGGGCCCGGGCGAAGTCCAGCTCGCCCAGTGCGTGCGCGCCGTCACAGACCAACGGAACAGCCTCTGACAGCAGGGCGCCACGTCGGTGCCGCTGGGTCGCCTCCCACTCCTTGAGAAGTCGACTCGGAAGGATGAGTCGCTGCTGGACTGACATCGCCAGCACGGTCAGTGCCTGCCGGTCCGACGTTGCCCAGCCGGCCGCTCGCAGGGCCGCGACCTCGGGCGCGGTGCGTGGTGGATCCGTGTTGAGCGTGCGACCCATCCGGCGTTGGTGATGAATGCGCACCCCGTCAGCAGGACGCGTTCGGGTGCCGCGGGGCACGCTGACGTGCACAACCGTCTCCTCCCACGACCGCAGGCCGGCAGCGAGCAGGGACGAAGGTCCGTCGAGCACGGCGCCGGATCCCGACTCCCACACGGCCACGCACCAGGACGCCTCCCGGCTCGGCTCGGGCCCGATGAGTCCGATGGTCCTGCGGCCCAGCCGGTGCCAACGGCCTGCCCTGGTCTCCGCGAGCACCTGGTCGTAGGTCAGGCCGAGGGCGTACAGCTCGTCCAGGCGTGCCGCGCCGTCGTGCCGGGCGCCCAGTTCGCGAGCGACCATCTCCCGGCGCTCGGCCGGGGTGAGTGCCCTGACGGCCTGCCGGAGATCCCCCATGCCGCCATCGTGGCGCAAATGCGGATTTCGCCGAGGACCCCCTGTGGACAAGGCCCTTGTGTCAGGCACCTGCAGGGCTCGGACCCGCCCGGTGCCTGACATAGAGCGCCGGAGGACAGGCGGCGAAGCGGCGGGCGGGGAGGCGGGCCACTTGACGCCACGGCAGGAAGATCGGCTAGAGTCGACCGCAATGGCACGCATGCTCCTCCTCAGTCGCCGCAGCGAGACCCTCTAGGTCCGGCCCTCGCTGCGGAGTCTCTGCTGTCCCGGACGCCCCGACAGCCCCCAGCGAGGAAGCCAGCATGACCGCCACCCAGACCACGTCTCCGATCACTCCTGCCGTCGCCCCCGAGCGCAACCCCCAACAGCCCAGCGGGATGCCGTTCGGCCGCTACTCGGCATACCCCGCCGTCGACCTGCCCGACCGCACCTGGCCCGGCAAGACGATCACGCAGGCACCGCGCTGGTGCGCGGTCGACCTGCGCGACGGCAACCAGGCACTGATCGACCCGATGACCCCGGACCGCAAGAAGCGCATGTTCGAGCTGCTGGTCAGCATGGGTTACAAGGAGATCGAGGTCGGGTTCCCGGCCGCCAGCCAGACCGACTTCGACTTCGTGCGGATGCTGATCGAGGAGGACCTGATCCCCGACGACGTCGTCATCCAGGTGCTGACCCAGGCACGCGAGCACCTGATCGAGCGCACCTACGAGTCGATCGCGGGGGCCAAGCAGGCGATCGTCCATCTCTACAACTCGACGTCGACGCTGCAGCGCCGGGTCGTCTTCCGCGCCAGCGAGGACGAGATCGTGGACATCGCGACGCAGGGAGCCCGGATCTGCAAGAAGTATGAGGAGCAGCTGTCCGGGGACACCGAGATCTTTTACGAGTACTCCCCCGAGTCCTACACCGGCACCGAGCTGGAGTTCGCGGTCCGGGTCTGCAACGCGGTGATGGAGGTCTTCGTCCCGACGGCGGACAAGCCGGTGATCATCAACCTGCCGGCGACCGTGGAGATGGCCACCCCCAATGTGTATGCCGACTCGATCGAGTGGATGAGCCGTCACCTGAACCACCGCGAGAACGTCATCCTGAGCCTGCACCCGCACAACGACCGAGGGACGGGTGTGGCGGCTGCGGAGCTGGGTTACCTGGCCGGCGCTGACCGCATCGAAGGCTGCCTGTTCGGCAACGGCGAGCGCACCGGCAACGTCTGTCTGGTGACGCTGGGGATGAACCTGTTCACCCAGGGCATCGACCCGCAGATCAGCTTCTCCAACATCGACGAGATCCGCCGCACCGTCGAGCACTGCAACCAGCTGCCGGTGGCGGAGCGGCACCCCTGGGGCGGGGATCTGGTCTTCACCGCCTTCTCCGGCTCCCACCAGGACGCGATCAAGAAGGGGTTCGAGGCCCTGGAGGTCGACGCGGCGGCGGCCGGCGTGCCGGTGGACGACTTCCGGTGGGAGGTGCCCTATCTGCCGGTGGACCCCAAGGACGTGGGCCGCACCTACGAGGCGGTCATCCGGGTGAACAGCCAGTCCGGCAAGGGTGGCGTCGCCTATGTGATGAAGACCGAGCGCAAGCTGGACCTGCCGCGGCGCATGCAGATCGAGTTCAGCCAGGTCGTGCAGCGTCGCACCGACTCCGAGGGCGGCGAGATGTCCCCCGCCGCGATCTGGGCCGAGTTCGAGCAGGAGTATCTCGAGCAGCCCGGGCCGGTCGTGGTCAAGAACTTCTCGATCGTCCACGAGTCAGGCGAGACCGAGCAGGACGTGCTGACCGCCACGATCTCGGTCGACGGAGTTGAGCACCAGGTGGAGGGGCACGGCAACGGTCCGGTCTCCGCCTTCGTCCACGCTCTTGAGGCAGTGGGCGTCGACGTGCGCGTGCTGGACTACTCCGAACACGCGATGTCAGCAGGTGACGACGCGACCGCGGCGGCCTATGTGGAGTGCGCCATCGATGGGCAGGTCCGCTGGGGCGTGGGCATCCACCCGAGCATCGTGACCGCGTCCCTGAACGCTGTCTGCAGCGCGATCAACCGACCCTCCACGCCCACGTCCTAGAGGCTCTGCGTATGGCGGGTGGCCGGCCGGGTGCGATGTGGCGGGCGGCCCGGCCGGGTGCGATGTGGCGGGCGGCCCGGCCGGGTGCGATATGGCAGGGCGGGTGGGCCCGGCGGGCCGAGGTGGCAGGGCGGGTTGGCGACGGATATCAGCCGCGGGCGTTAGCCCCGGCCGTCACCGAGGATGGTCTGCCCGTCTTCCGTCACGTTCCAGAACGGGTTGTGCGCGACCTCCCACGGGTGGCCCTCAGGGTCGATGAAGATGCCTGAGTAGCCGCCCCAGAAGGTCCCAGCCCCGCGGCGGCCGATGGTGGCGCCGGCAGCCTCGGCCTCGTCCAGGACATCATCGACCTCCTCGCGGCTGTTGACGTTGTAGGCGAGGGTGGCTCCGCCCCAACCGCCGGAGTCCTCGACACACGAGTCGACCTCGAGGGCGGCACGGTCCCAGAGGGCGACCACGAAGCCTCCGGTCTGGAAGAAGACGACGCCCTCAGGTGCGGGGGCGGGCTCCCACCCCAGTGCCTGATAGAAGGCCACGGCGCGGTCGAGGTCGCGGACGCCGAGCGTCAGCACACTCACTCTCTGATCCATGGCAGCACACTAGCGGGGGCCTGTGCGGTGGATCCGACAGGGCGGTCGACGAGGAGGGTTCGGGGGTCCGGATGCGGGTCCGCCTGCGGCGCGGCTCCGGGTGCGGCGGTCGCGGCGGACGCGGCGGACGCGGCGGTCTCAGCCCGGCGTCAGGTCGCTGGCCACGGTCTCGGCGATGGCCTGCGCCACCCGGAGCGCACGGACCGGGCCGCCGGGGTTCGCACGGCGAGCCGCGCGGCCGTGGATCAGGGCCGCGAGGGCGCCCGCATCCAGCGGGTCAAGACCGGCCGCCACCAGCGTGCCGACCAACCCGGCAAGCACGTCACCGGCACCGGCCGTAGCCAACCAGGCGGGCGCATCCGACTGGCACCGCAGCGGCCGGTCGGTGTCCGGCGAGACCACCAGCGTCGTGGCCCCCTTGAGCAGGACCGTGGCCCCGGTGAGCTCCGCCACCCGTCGCGTATGCTCCACCGGGGCTGCCGCGATCTGTGAGCGGTGGTAGACACGTCCGGGCTCCAGCCGGCTCAGCAGCCGTGCCAGCTCACCAGCGTGCGGCGTCAGCAGGGTGGGGGCCTCGCGCGGGCCGTCGACCAGGTCGAGCGCGCCAGCGTCGACGACGCAGGGCAGGTCGGAGGCCAGCGCCTGCCTGCAGGCCTCGACCTGGCGGCGGACATCGAGGGTGGTCTCGTCGGTTGGCACACCAGGCCCGATCACCCAGGCCTGCACCTGTCCCTGGCCCGGCACACTCTCCGGGGAGGCCACGAGCACCTGCTGGGCCGCGGCATCAGGACCGATGTAGCGCACCATGCCGGCACCGGCCTCGATCGCTGCCGTCACCGCGAGGACTGCAGCCCCGGGATAGCGGCTGCTGCCGGCGACGACGCCGAGCACGCCTCGGGAGTACTTGTCGTCGCTGGGTCCGGGCACGGGCCACAGGTGCGCGACATCCGCTCGGGTCAGCTGCTCGACCGCTGCGTGCTCCGGCTCCGGCACCCCGATGTCGACCGTCGTCAGTCGGCCGACCGCGGACCGCGTCGCCGGCAGGACATGCACGGGCTTGGCCATCCCGAAGGTGACGGTCTCATCAGCTCGGACCGTCCGCCCCAGGGCAGCGATGCCCTCTGGGTCGGCTCCGCTGGGCAGGTCCACCGCGATCACCAGCGCTGACGCGGGGATCGAGTCGGCCAGGCCGGCCATGGCGCCGGTGAGTCCGGGCCGTCCGCCGATCCCGAGCAGCCCGTCGACGACGACATCGGCATCCTCGAGCGCCTGGCGGACCGGCTGGGTCAGCGCCCGCCGGGTGCGTGCGACCCGCAGCCGGGGCACCCCGGCGTCGGTGACGGCGCGCAGGCCGCCCTCGTGGACGGCCGTTCCGACCTGCACGACGACGACGGAGAGATGCTCGGCCAGGTGCGCAGCGGCATACAACGCATCGCCGCCGTTGTCACCCGGACCGACGAGGACGGCGACGGACCGCGCCGCCTGCTCACGCGCCCGGGCCAGCACCACGACCGCCAGTGCATCGGCCGCACGGCGCATCAGGGTGCCCGGCTCGACCTCGGCCATGACCTGCGCCTCGGCCGCCCTGACGTCGGCGACACCGAACGCGCGGATCACGGGCAACCCACCGCCGGATTCACAGTTGGCCCTCCGCGATCACCACGGCCGACGCGATCCCGGCATCGTGCGACAGGGACAGGTGAAAGGAGGTGACGCCGAGCTCCTCGGCACGCCCACCGACGCTGCCCCAGACCTCGAGGAACGGACGTCCCAGGTCATCGGTGCGCACCGTCGCATCGGTCCAGCTCAGCCCGACGGGGGCACCCAGGGCCTTGGCGAGCGCCTCCTTGGCTGCAAACCGGGCGGCGAGCGAGGGCAGGCGCAGCGTGCGCTCCTCCGGCGTGAACAGACGCTCCAGCAGTCGCGGCGTCCGCTCCAGCGAGTCGCCGAAGCGGGCGATGTCCACGACGTCGATGCCCAGCCCGATGATCACCGGAACACTCGCGTCACTCGACGGTGACGGACTTGGCCAGGTTGCGCGGCTGGTCGACGTCGAGACCCTTGGCCGTGGAGAGCTCCAACGCGAAGATCTGCAGCGGCACGACGGTCAGCAGGGGCGCGAGGAGCGCCGGCGTGCGCGGCACCCGGATCACCTCGTCCGCGAACGGGACGACGTCCTCGTCCCCCTCCTCGGCGATCACCAGGGTCCGGGCGCCACGCGCGCGGATCTCCTGGATGTTCGAGACCACCTTGCCGTGCAGACCATGCTCGGAGTCCGGGGACGGCACCACGATGAAGACCGGCTGGCCCGGCTCGATCAGGGCGATCGGACCGTGCTTGAGCTCACCCGCGGCGAAGCCCTCGGCGTGGATGTAGGCCAGCTCCTTGAGCTTGAGCGCGCCCTCCATCGCCACCGGGAAGCCCACGTGCCGGCCCAGGAAGAGCACGGCCCGGCTGTCCGCCATGAAGCGGGCGATCTCCTTGACGCGGTCCATCCCGTCGAGCACCGTCTGGATCTTCTCCGGCACCTGGTGCAGCTCGCGCATCACCTCCACGACACCGTCGTCGTGTCCGCCACCGCGGACCTGGACCAGATAGAGCCCCAGGATGTAGCTGGCTGTGATCTGCGCGAGGAACGCCTTGGTCGAGGCGACGGCGATCTCCGGGCCCGCGTGGGTGTAGAGCACACCGTCGGACTCGCGCGGGATCGTCGAGCCGTGGGTGTTGCAGATCGAGATGGTCCGCGCGCCCAGCTCCTTGGCGTGCCGGACGGCCATCAGGGTGTCCATCGTCTCGCCGGACTGGCTGATCGAGACCACCAGCGTCTTCTCGTCGATGACCGGGTCGCGGTAGCGGAACTCGTGGGCCAGCTCGACCTCCACGGGGATCCGCGCCCAGCGCTCGATGGCGTATTTCGCGACCATCCCGGCATACGCCGCCGTCCCGCAGGCGACGATGACCATCTTGTCGATCGCCCGCAGCTCCTCCTCCGACATCCCCATCTCGTCGAGGACGAGGTCGCCGTTCTCGTTGGTCCGCCCGAGCAACGTGTCCGCGACCGCGTGGGGCTGCTCGTGGATCTCCTTCTCCATGAAGGTGTCGTAGCCACCCTTCTCGGCGGCCGCAGCGTCCCAGGTCACCTCGTAGGCGCGGCCCTCGCTCGGCGTGCCGTCGAAGTTGATGACCTCATAACCGTCCGGGCTGATCGTCACGATCTGGTCCTGGCCCAGCTCGAGCGCCTGGCGGGTGTAGCCGATGAAGGCGGCGACGTCCGAGCCGAGGAAGTTCTCGCCCTCCCCGATCCCGACGACCAGCGGGGAGTTGCGGCGTGCGCCGACGACGACGTGCGGCTGGTCCGCGTGCACCGCCAGCAGGGTGAACGCCCCCTGCAGGGTGTTGACCACCTCGCGCATCGCCTCGGTGAGGTCACCGGTGCGCTCGCACGCGCGGGCGACCAGGTGGGCCACGACCTCGGTGTCGGTCTCGGAGGAGAAGGTGACGCCCTCGGCGAGCAGCTGCTTCTTCAGGGCGTAGAAGTTCTCGATGATGCCGTTGTGGACCAGCGCCAGCTTGCGGTCCGGACCGCCGCGGTGGGGGTGTGCGTTGGCGTCGGTGGGACCACCGTGGGTGGCCCAGCGCGTGTGTCCGATCGCGGTGCCGGTCAGCGGGAGCTCCTGCGCCTCCAGGGCCCCCACCAGGTTGGAGAGCTTGCCAGCGCGCTTCTGCCCCACGACCTCGTCATCACCGACGAGGGCCACACCGGCCGAGTCGTAGCCTCGGTATTCCAACCGGGTCAGCCCATCCATGACCACACCGAGTGCCCGGTCGCTGCGAGTCGGACCGACATATCCCACGATTCCACACATGCGGGCCAGCCTAATCTGTCCGGGCATCGCGGGCCGCATGGAGGCGCCGGACCGGCCACCGTGCACAATGTCACCCATGGCTTCCACCGCTGACGGCCTGACCTCGCCGTATGTCGAGCTCACCCGAGACGACTGGGCAGCGCTGCGCAACCAGCACCCGATGCTCCTGTCGCAGGAGGACGTCGTCCGGCTGCGGGGTCTGGGTGAGCGGCTCGACATCCAGGAGATCGAGGAGGTCTATCTGCCGTTGTCCCGGCTCCTGTCCTTCTATGAGCAGGAGACCGAGCGCCTGCACCAGGTCACCAGTGACTTCCTGGGCGAGCGCCGGGCCCGCACCCCGTTCGTGATCGGCGTCGCCGGCTCGGTCGCCGTCGGCAAGTCGACCACGGCTCGCATCCTGCAGGCCCTGATCGAGCGCTGGGAGTCCAAGCCGTCGGTCGAGCTCATCACCACCGACGGCTTCCTGCTGCCGAACAAGGTCCTGACGGAGCGCAACCTGATGGCACGCAAGGGCTACCCCGAGAGCTACGACCGTCGCGCGCTGCTCCGGTTCGTGATGGAGGTCAAGTCGGGCAAGAGCGAGGTCGTCGCGCCGGTCTATTCACACCTGACCTATGACATCGTCCCCACCGAGTCGATCGTGGTGCGCCGCCCGGACGTGCTGATCGTCGAGGGTCTCAACGTCCTGCAGGCACCGCGCCAGCACCATGACGGGCGTACCGGGCTGTCCGTGTCGGACTTCTTCGACTTCTCCGTCTATGTCGACGCCAAGCAGGAACTGATCAAGCGGTGGTATGTCGATCGCTTCCAGCGCCTGCGCAGCACCGCGTTCAACCAGCCCGAGTCCTTCTTCCGCCGCTATGCAAACCTTGATGACGACGCCGCGGTCGAGCTTGCCGAGAGCATCTGGGACGCGATCAACGGGCCCAACCTGATCCAGAACATCCTGCCCACAAGGGGGCGGGCCACCCTGGTGCTCAACAAGGGTGAGGACCACGCCGTCAAGCGGGTCCGCCTGCGGCGCCTGTGAGTATGCCGGGAGCGCCGGACCGCGCTCCCGGTCACCTCTGGGGGGACGCCCGTCAGGCCTGCTGCGGTCGGGTCATCGCCAGGACGTCCAGCGCGGCGTCGAGCTGCTCCTCGGTCAGATCGCCCCGCTCCACATGACCACGTTCGATCACCACCTCCCGGATGGTCTGCCGGTTGGCCAGGGACTGCTTGGCGACCGCTGCAGCGGCCTCATAGCCGATGTATCTGTTGAGCGGGGTCACGATCGCGCTCGAGCTCTCGGCGAGCTCCCGGTTGTGCTCCACGTTGGCGGTGATCCCGCTGATGCACCGGTCGGCCAGCACCCGCGAGGAGTTGGCCAGCAGCGTGATCGACTCGACCAGCGCCGCCCCCATCACCGGCAGCATGACGTTGAGCTCGAAGGTGCCACTGGCCCCGCCGATGGTCACGGTGACGTCATTGCCGATGACCCGTGCACACGCCATCAGCGTGGCCTCGGGAAGCACCGGGTTGACCTTCCCGGGCATGATCGAGGAGCCCGGCTGGAGGTCCGGGAGCTGGACCTCCTGCAGCCCGGCACGCGGACCTGAGCCCATCCAGCGCAGGTCGTTGCAGATCTTGGTGAGCGAGACCGCGACGACCCGCAGAGCCCCGCTGAGCTCCACCAGTGCGTCCTGGGCGGACTGGGCCTCGAAGTGGTCCGCCGCCTCGACGAACGCGACCCCGGAGCGGGCCGACACCTCCTCGATGACCTTCGGGGCGAACTGCGGGTGGGCGTTGAGGCCGGTCCCGGCAGCGGTGCCGCCCAGCGGCAGCTCGGCGACGTGTGACTCCGCGGCCGTGCGCACCCGGTGCCCGCCGAGCTCGATCTGACGGGCATAGCCTGCGAACTCCTGGCCCAGGGTCACCGGCACGGCGTCCATCAGGTGCGTGCGGCCGGCCTTGACGACGTCGGCGAACTCCTCGGCCTTGGCCGCCAGCGCCCTCTGGAGGTGCTCCAGCGCCGGCGTGAGCTCGTCGTGGACCAGCCGCCCCGCGGCGACCCGGATGGCCGAGGGGAAGGTGTCGTTGCTCGACTGGCCGGCATTGACGTGGTCGTTGGGGTGGACCTGCGGCTGCCCTCCGGTCGCGCGGTTCGCCAGTGTGGCGATGACCTCGTTGACGTTCATGTTCGTTGAGGTGCCCGACCCGGTCTGATAGATGTCGATCGGGAAGTGGTCGTCGTGGTCCCCAGCCGCGACCTCGTCGGCAGCGGCGCTGATCGCGCGGGCCCGGTCGGTGTCGATGACCCCGAGCTCGGAGTTGACGCGTGCTGCCGCGGACTTCAGCAGCGCCAGCGCATGGATGATCGACGCCGGCACCGGCTGCCCGGAGATCGGGAAGTTCTCCACCGCGCGAGCCGTCTGCGCGGCATACAACGCATCGAAGGGGACCTCCACCTCCCCCATCGAGTCGTGCTCGGTGCGGGTCCTGGGGGTCGCGTCGCTCTGGGTCTGCTCACTCATGCCCCCAGTGTCTCGCGCACCACCGACCCGCGCGAGAGAGGCAGCACACAAGGACCCCGGCCCGTCAGATGACGGACCGGGGTCCAGCTGTGCAGGTGGTTGCTCAGTGGCAACGCTCCGCAGCGCTCAGCGGCACTGCGGGTGGGTCAGTACCAGCCGACGGACTCGGAGTGGGCCCACGCGCCGCAGGGGCTGCCGTAGCGACCGGAGATGTAGCCCAGGCCCCAGCGGATCTGGGTGGCGGGGTTGGTCTGCCAGTCCGAACCTGCCGACGCCATCTTGTTGCCGGGCAGCGACTGCGGGATGCCGTAGGCACCCGACGACGGGTTCTGCGCATAGGTGTTCCAGCCGCTCTCACGCATCCAGAGCGAGTTCAGGCAGCCCCACTGGTCATCGCCCCAGCCATAGCCCGAGAGCATGCCGCGAGCGATGGAACGCGGGTCGCCGGAGGAGACGGGGGCCGGGGCAGGTGCCGGCGCCGGCTCGGGAGCCGCCGCGCGCTCCTGGGACCGGGAGGCCGCCTGCTCCTGCTCGGCCTGCTCGGCAGCGGCCTGCTCGGCTGCGGCCTGCTCAGCAGCGGCCTGCTCGGCGGCAGCCCGCTCAGCAGCAGCCCGCTCAGCAGCGGCCTGCTCGGCTGCAGCCTGCTCAGCGGCGGCCTGCTCTGCTGCGGCACGCTCGGTGGCGATCTCGGTAGCGCGCTCGGTGGCGATGTCGCCGGCCTTGCGCGAGCTCCAGGCCGAGAAGCCGAGGGAGTCGGACGAGACCTGGCCCTCCAGTGCGTCGACGGCCTCGCTCAGCGATGAGTCGACACCGTCGGTGACGCTGCGCAGCGCCGCCTCACCGGCGAACGGGCTGCTGTTGGACAGGGAGTCTGCCGCACCGTCGGCGTCGAGCGTCGGTGCGCTCGGGGTGCCGGCGTAGGTCGCCATCGCGACGGCGCCAGCGGCGATGACCGCCGTCAGCGCAGTCGCGCCGCGGTGCAGGCGGCGGCCGGGGCGGTGCTTGCCGGTCTGCTCGTCGTTCGGCAGCACAGTGATGTCAGGGGCGTTGGACACAGGGGTAACCTCCACGCTCAGGACACCGTTGCTGCCGGGGCGCAGCACATGCTCACACGGGTTCGAGCGTTATCAATTCGTGATGTGATTGCTCAACCGTGACAGCCGGGGTCAACAGATTGCAAATTCAACCGGCGCCGCGTGGTGAACGTCACACCCCCTTGGGGGCCGCGTGCGTGTGGCAGGTGATGCCCCTGGTGCTGGTGGGACGCGACGGTCTCAGAACTGCGCGTCGCCGCCCTCCAGCAGGTCGGTGACCAGTGCCGCGATCGGGCTGCGCTCACTGCGGTGCAGGGTGACGTGTGCGAAGAGCGGATGGCCCTTGAGGGTCTCGATCACGGCGGCGACGCCGTCGTGCCGGCCGACCCGCAGGTTGTCGCGCTGCGCCACGTCGTGGGTCAGCACCACGCGAGAGCTCTGACCGATCCGGGACAGGACCGTGAGCAGCACGTTGCGCTCCAGGCTCTGCGCCTCGTCCACGATCACGAACGCGTCGTGCAGCGAGCGACCCCGGATGTGGGTCAGCGGGAGCACCTCCAACATGTCGCGGTCGATGATCTCCTCGACGACCTCCTTGGAGACCACCGCGCCGAGGGTGTCGAAGACCGCCTGGGCCCACGGGCCCATCTTGTCGTTCTCGCTGCCCGGGAGGTATCCCAGCTCCTGGCCACCCACGGCATACAGCGGACGGAAGACGATCACCTTGCGGTGCTGGCGGCGCTCCATCACCGCCTCGAGCCCGGCGCAGAGCGCCAGCGCGGACTTGCCGGTGCCGGCCCGCCCGCCAAGGCTGATGATGCCGACGTCGGGGTCGAGCAACAAGTCGAGCGCGATCCGCTGCTCCGCCGAGCGGCCGTGCAGCCCGAAGGCGTCCCGGTCACCCCGGACCAGCTTGACCGCGCGGTCGGGCGCCACCCTGGCCAGGGCGCTGCCCGACGGGCCGAGCACCGTCAGACCGGTGTGCACGAGCAGCTCCTGGGCGACCGGGTGCTCAAGCCGCCCCGTCTCATAGAGCGTGGACATGCCGGCGTCGTCCACCTCGAGCTCGGCCATCCCGGTCCAGCCGGACTCGACCGCGAGCTCGGCGCGGTACTCCTGGGCGTCCAGCCCGCAGGCCGAGGCCTTGACCCGCATCGGCAGGTCCTTGCTCACCACGGTCACGTCGTGGCCCTCGCGCGAGAAGTTGCAGGCGACCGCGAGGATCCGGGAGTCGTTGTCCTCGAGGCGGAAGCCGACCGGCAGCGAGCCGGGGTCGGTGTGGTTGAGCTCGACCCGCAGCGTGCCACCGTCCGAACCCACGGACACGGGCTCACTCAGCCCGCCGTGCTGCACCCGCAGGTCGTCGAGCATGCGCAGCGCCTCACGGGCAAAGTAGCCCAGCTCGGGGTGGTGCCGCTTGCCCTCGAGCTCGGTGATGACCACGATCGGCAGGACCACCTGGTGCTCGGCGAACCGGACCAGCGCACGAGGGTCAGACAGCAGGACCGATGTGTCCAGGACATAGGTCTTGGTCCGCGACCCCACCGTCGTCGGAGCGCGACCGGCCGCGGCAGGGACGGCTGAACCGGCAACGTCTGGGACGGAGTCCTGGGTTGCGGCCGGTGCGGCGCTGGTGACACGCGTGGAGCGGGTGACGGATCGGCTGGTTGATGCCATGTCGACTCTCCCTGTGCACGCGCTGGCGTCACGCGTGCTGGCGGTGGGCTGACCGGGACCGGACCCTGACCAGATCGTCGAGGTGCCGGTGCCGGCCCCCCGCCCAGAGCTGTCGCTCCATCTGGTGAGCCTCCCGAACGAGGACGGGTGTCCTGCGTCACATCGACCGTATGCCGTGCCCACCGTTCAGCGCGCGCCTGCGGTCGGCGTGTCCGGGATCGGGACGGTGAACTGTTGGCAAAGTGCGCCCGACCACCGGCTGTCTGGGCAGGCTCAGAGCACCTTCGACAGGAACGACTGCGTGCGCTGGTGCTGCGGGTTGGTGAGCACCTCGGTCGGGTCGCCCTCCTCGACGATGACGCCACCGTCCATGAAGACCAGCTTGTCGCCGACCTCACGAGCAAAGCCCATCTCGTGAGTGACCACCATCATCGTCATGCCCTCGTCGGCCAGCGTGCGCATCACGTCAAGCACGTCGCCGACCAGCTCTGGGTCCAAGGCGGAGGTCGGCTCGTCGAAGAGCATCATGTCGGGGTTCATCGACAGGGCACGGGCGATGGCCACCCGCTGCTGCTGTCCGCCGGAGAGGTGGGCGGGATAGGCACTCACCTTGTCGGACAGGCCCACCCTGTCGAGGTTTGCCCGCGCGATCTCCTCCGCCTCCTTGCGTCCTCGGCCCTTGGCCCGCTGTTGGGCGATCGTGAGGTTGCGCAGGGCCGTCATGTGCGGGAAGAGGTTGAACTGCTGGAAGACCATGCCGATGCGCGAACGCACCTTGTCCAGCTCGGTGTCGGGGTCGGTGATGTCGATCCCCTCCACGAAGATCTGACCGGAGGTCGGCTCCTCCAGCCGGTTGACGCAGCGCAGGAGGGTGGACTTGCCCGAGCCGGACGGCCCGATGACGCAGACCACCTGACCACGGTCGACGTGGAAGTTGATGCCGGTGAGCACCTCGTGGTCGCCGAAGCTCTTGTGCAGGTCCCGCACCTCGATGGCAGGTGCGTTGGCGTCGACGTCCTGGTGAGGATTCAGCTGGGCCATCACCGACTCCTCTTCTGCTTGCTCTCCATCCAGGCCACCAGCCGCGTGAGCGGCAGGGTGATGGCCAGATAGAGAAGGGCGGCGAACATCAGGCTCGTCGCGGTGCCCGCGGACGGGCCGCTGGCCATGAAGTCGCGGGCCAGTGTGGTCAGCTCCTTCTGGTTGGCCGCCAGGCCCACGACGAAGAGCAGCGAGGTGTCCTTGAGCAGGATGACCAGCTCGTTGGTCAGGGGCGGGATCACGATGCGCAGCGCCTGGGGCATCACGATGGAGGCCATGGTCCACGGCGCGTTGATGCCGAGCGAGCGCGCGGCCTCGGTCTGCCCCTTGGGCACCGCCTCGATGCCGGCGCGCAGCGTCTCGGCCATGTAGGCGCCGGCCACCAGCATCAGGGCCAGCAGACCTGCCCCGACCGTGCCGCCCGGTGGACGCCAGCCGAAGGCGATCGGCACACCGAGCGCCATGAAGAGGATGACGACCAGGGCCGGTAGGCCTCGGAAGAACTCGATGTAGGCCGTGGCCAGCCACCGGAACGGCGCGATGGGGGCCAGCTTCATCAGCACCAGGACGACCGCCAGGACGAAGCCTCCGACGAAGGCCACGATGGTGTAGAGGATCGTGTTCTTCACCCCGACGAAGACCATGTCCCGCCAGTTGCCGGTGAAACCCTCGGTGAGGAAGAAGTTGCTCTTGATGGCCGGCCAGTCGGCGACGAGGACGAAAGCGACCACGATCGCCGCGAACACGGCATACAGCGTGAGTGTCGTCAGGCGCGTGCGCGCGCTCCGGGTCATCGGCTAGCCCTCGGCCTCGTCGCCCCCGCTCAGCTCGTGGACTCGGCGTCGTCGGAGTCGGCAGCGTCCTCGGAGAAGTACTTGGCATAGAGCTCGTCGTAGTCGCCGCTGTCGCGCAGCTCGGCCAGCTGCTCGTTGACCGCGTCGACGAGTGCGTCGTTGCCCTTCTTCATCGCCAGTCCGTAGGTCTCCTCGGTGTCGTACTCCTCGACGATGGTGAACGCCTCGTCCGCGGTGTGCGGGACGTTGGCGGGCAGGTCCTGCAGGATCGCGTCCACCTGGCCAGCCAGGATCGCCTGGAACATCTCGGCGTCGCTCGGGAAGCTGACCAGCTCGGCATCGGTGGCGTTCTCCGTGGCATAGCTCTCACCGGTGGTGCCCTGCTGGACGGCGACCCGCTTGCCGGACAGGTCCCCGATGCTGGCGATGTCGGAGTCGGTGGGGACGAGCAGGGACTGCAGCGAGTCGTAGTAGCCGTCGCTGAAGGCGAGGTTCTGGGCGCGGTCCTCGGTGATGGTCATCGCGGAGGCCGCCATGTCACACTCACCGGCGTTGAGGGACAGGCCGGACTGCAGCCCGTCGAACGCGGAGTCCTTGACGACCAGGTCGACGCCCAGTCCGTCCGCAACGGCCGAGACGATGTCGATGTCGAAACCGCTGAAGCCCGAGGGTGCCGTGTCGTCGAAGTCCTCGAACGGCACGTAGGGGACGTCAGAACACACGGTGAGGGTGCCCTCGGTCACGAGGTCGAGGTCCGCAGCGTCAGCCGCCGGAGCGGCGTCGCCGTTGCCGGCGTCGGGGTCTTCCTCGGAGCCGCACGCGGCGAGGGAGAAAATCAGGCCGGCCGTGGCCGCAGCAGCAAACAGGGGTCGAGTCTTCATCCTGGCACTGTATAAGGCCCAGCACGCACAGGCCACAGACCACACCAGTCGTCACCGAATAGTGATGCAACGGTGACGCGGGTCAGTTGCCGAAGCGACGCTCGCGCTCGGCATAGGCACGCAACGCGCGCAGGAAGTCGACCTTGCGGAAGTCGGGCCAGTAGGCCTCACAGAAGTAGAACTCGCTGTGCGCGCTCTGCCACAGCAGGAAGCCCCCCAACCGCTGCTCGCCGCTGGTCCGGATCACCAGGTCCGGGTCGGGCTGGCCCTTGGTGTAGAGGTGCTCGGCGATGTCCTCGACCTCCAGGCTGCCGGCGAGCTCCTCCAGCGATGCCCCCCTCTCGGCCGCCTCCGCCAGCAGCGAGCGCACGGCGTCAGCGATCTCCTGCCGCCCGCCATACCCGATGGCGACGTTGACCACCATCCCCTTGACGTCGGCGGTCCGGTCGACCGCGGCACGCAGGACCTCCACCGTCTCGTCCGGCAGCAGGTGGGCCGCGCCGACCAGGTTGATCCGCCAGTGCCTGCGCTGCGCGAGCTCGGTCACCACGTCCTGGATGATGGCCAGCAGCGGCTCCACCTCACCGGCGTCGCGGCGCAGGTTGTCGGTGGACAGCAGCCACAGCGTCACCACCTCGACCCCGGCCTCCTCGCACCACGCCAGGAGCGGCGCGATGTTGTCCGCGCCGGCCCGGTGCCCCTGGGCGGTGTCCGCACCGCGCAGCCTGGCCCACCTCCGGTTGCCGTCCAGCATCACTCCCACATGGCGTGGCAGGCGCTCCGACGGGAGGCTTCGGGTGAGCGACCGGTTGTACACGCGATAGAGCAGGTCGCGGGGAGAACGCATGAGCGCAAACCTACTCGCCGACGACAGGTAGCGGGCCGGGCGTCACGGTTCCGGCAGACCTCTCACGCGGGGACCAGCAAAATTTCTGAGCCTACCCGTTGGTAACTTACGGTTGCGTAGGTTACGCTTGGGTCATGGAAGACAGCAGAGATGGTATGCCGCCCGCTCACCGGGAGGCGCTGCGCGAGGGCTCCGCGGTGGACGGGGTGCGCGAGGAGATCCGCGACACCGCACGAGAGGTCCGGGACAGCGCCAAGGAGGCGGTCGCCGCGATCAAGCCGAAGCTGCGGGGGTGGCTGCACCTCGGCACGGCTCCGCTGGCCCTGGCCGCCGGCATCGTGCTCGTCGCCCTCGCGCCGACCACGACCGCACGGGTGGCCTCGGCGATCTTCGCTCTCACCGCGGTGCTGCTCTTTGGCACCTCGGCGATCTATCACCGCGGCTCCGGACACTTCAGCGATCGGACCAGTCGGCTGCTCAAGAGGCTCGACCACGCCAACATCTTCCTGATCATCGCCGGCACCTACACGCCGTTCGCGCTCCTGCTCCTGCCCGACGGCCAGGCCCGGACGCTGCTGTGGCTGGTCTGGGGCGGCGCCTTGGCCGGCGTCCTGTTCCGGGTGCTGTGGGTCGGCGCCCCGCGCTGGCTCTACACCCCGGTCTATGTGGCGCTGGGTTGGGTCGCCGTCTTTTATATGCCGGGCTTCTGGCGCAGTGGTGGCCCGGTCGTCGTCACGCTGATCGCTGCCGGCGGCCTGCTCTACACCATCGGCGCTGTGGTCTACGGCACCAAACGCCCCAACCCCTCACCGCGCTGGTTCGGCTTCCACGAGATCTTCCACGCCTTCACGATCGTCGCGTTCGCGGCGCACTACGTGGCGGTGTCGTTCTCGGTCTATGGCACGACCCCTGTCGGCTGACCGCTGAGGTCCGCCACGTGACCCACCTGGTCCAACTGCATGGATCCTTCACGCAGCAGGCCGATGTGGCGCGAAGGATGCGCACAACTGCACGCGGGAGGGGGCGTGCACGGTCGGCCAGCGTCTGAACTACGAGCGTCTGAACTGCCAGCGCCTGAACTACCGGGACGGCTCAGCCTCGCTCGGGTTTCCCGTCCGGCTCGCCCGCCTCGGCGGAGCCCGCTGACTTTTCCGAGGCGGCCTCCTCCTCCTCCAGCCGCAGCTGCTCCTGGTGCTTCAGGCGACGCAACCGCTTGGACAGGTCCATCCCGAGCAGGATCAGCACGATCGCCAGGAAGAACACGACCAGGAAGCCGCCCAGCCCTGCGGTGATCTCAACGCCGGTGCTGTTCACGACGCCTGCTCGTCGGAGGAGTGCTCGCCGTCGGCGTCACGGTGCCCCTCGAGCTCGGTGATCTCGTCCTCGACGTCATCGGTCTGCCGTGCGTCGTCGACACCGTCGCCGTCGGCATCCACCGGGGGCGGCGGGGTCGAGCGGTGCACGGCCACCACCTCACCGTCGGTGTCCCGCTCGGGCGCCTGGCGGCATACGACCTCCAGGTCCAGGTCGCGCAGCCCCGCAAAGAGGTCGTCCTCGGGGAAGGACGGCTCGACGAGCGACACCGCCAGCTCCCAGTCCTCGGTCGGGTGCACGCGCTGCTGCAGCTCCAGCGGGATCTGGAACCAGAACCCATCCGGGTCCACCTGGGTCGCGTGGGCGCGCAGCGCGTCGTCCCGGACCGAGAAGAACTCAGCGCACGGCACCGCCGTGAACATCTCGCGCTCCGGTCGCTGCCGCATCCGCTCCACCCAGTCCTGGTAGGGCGACTCCAACCCCTCGGCCTCCATCGCCTCGTGGAGCGCCCCAATGCGCTTGGCCGACCAGCCGGAGTAGTAGACCTTCTGCGGCTGCCACGGCTCACCGGCGTGCGGGAACGCAGTGGGGTCACCCGCGGCGTGGAAGGCGGCCATCGACACCGTGTGGGTCATGATGTGGTCGGGGTGGGGATAGCCACCGTTCTCGTCATACGTCGTGATCACGTGCGGTCGGAACTCGCGGATCACCCGGACCAGCGCCTCGGCCGTGACGTGCACCGGCTCGAGGGCGAAGCACCCCTCCGGCAGTGGGGGCAGCGGGTCACCCTCGGGCAGGCCCGAGTCGACGAAACCCAGCCAGGTGTGCTGGACACCGAGGATCTCGGCGGCACGCGCCATCTCGTCCCTGCGGACCTGTGCCAGGTCACGCTCGATGCTCGCGTTGCCGAGGAGCTTCTCGTTGAGGATGTCGCCACGTTCGCCGCCGGTGCAGGAGACCACCATCACCGAGGCTCCCTCGGCGACATATTTTGCCGTGGTGGCCGCACCCTTGCTGGACTCGTCGTCCGGGTGGGCATGGACAGCCATGAGTCGAAGCTCCTGGGACACCCTTGCACTCCTTGAGATCTGGCGTGACAGACAATGGTGTCGCGCACCTGCGCGGCACAGTCCCCTATCCTCTCATCCCCGCCACCCCGGACGGAGCCCTCCCGTGAGCACGACCACCACCACGAGCACCAGCAACACCAAGTGGTGGGTCGTCGGCGGCATCGGGGTGACGGTCATGGTGGTCCTCGCGGTCTGGTTCGGGATGTCAGCCACCGTCGGCAAGGTGCACTGGTACAACACCGGGTTCGAGGTCGTGTCCGACGAGCAGGTCGACGTCCGGTTCGACCTGCGCCGGGACCCCACCCGCGCGGTCGAGTGCGACCTGCACGCTCTGGACGACAAGCACGCCCGCGTCGGCACCGGCAGCGTCGTCGTGGCCCCCGGCGAGGAGTCACCGAGCCGGCACGTCGAGCCGCTGCGCACGGTCGCCAGAGCCACCACCGGCTACGTCGACACCTGCTCCTACGTCGACTGACGAGCGCTCCGGGACCGCCGGGCTCACCCACCGATCGGTATGCCGTGGGGCAGCTTCTGCGGGGCCGGCACGGCGGCCCACCCCGGGCTCACGGGCCGGTTCTGCGGGGCCGGCACGGCGGCCCACTCGTAACCCGATCGTGACCTGAGCATGTGGCCACCCGGGGTTTCCTTGTTAGAATGAGGGTTCGTTAAGGTCCGGGCCGGACAGCACTGGTGAGCAGACACCAGATTTTTCCCAGTGCCCGGACCTCACTGTTTGATCGTGACAGGGTCACCTCGCGTGACCGGCCCTGACGCGCGACCCGAGGAGCTATTGAAGTGACCAACACGACCACCAAGCAGACGGCTACCTACCTGACGCCTGAGGCGCATGCTCGCCTGCAGGCTGAGTTGGCCCACCTCAAGGGTGAGGGCCGCAGCGAGATCTCCGATCGCATCGAGGAGGCCCGCGAGGAGGGCGACCTCAAGGAGAACGGCGGCTACCACGCGGCCAAGGAGGAGCAGGGCAAGATGGAGGCCCGCATCCGCCAGCTCGAGCAGCTGCTCCAGAACGTCACGATCGGCGAGGCCCCGGCCGACGACGGTGTCGTCGAGCCCGGCATGGTCGTGACCGTCGAGATGTTCGGCGACACCGAGCAGTTCCTGCTCGGCAGCCGCGAGATCATCGGTGACGACGAAAAGCTGACCGTCTACAGCGAGAAGTCCCCGATGGGTGCGGCGATCCTGGGCCACGGCCCCGGCGACAACGTGACCTTCCAGGCGCCCAACGGCAACTCCATCGAGGTCAAGGTCATCTCAGCCACGCCCTACTCGTCCTGAACGAGCACCGAAGCACCGCCCGCCACGACGGGCACCACTGCCGCCCCGGGTCGACCACGTCGGCCGGCTGACCGACTCAGTCGGACAGCACGGGGCGGTAGCCATGCTCGGTGAGGGCGTCGACCACCCGCCGTGAGTGCTCCTGACCGTCCGTCTCGAGCGTCACCGCGATCTGCACCTCGTGCACGTGCAGGGCGGCCGTGGTCCGGCCGTGCTGGACCTCCAGCACGTTGGCGCGCTGCTCGGCCAGGAGGGTGAGCAGTCCCGAGAGCGAGCCCGGCCGGTCTGGGACCGTGACGCGGAACTGCAGGTAGCGCCCCGAGATCCCGAGTCCGCGGCGGATGATCCGCAGCATCAGCAGCGTGTCGATGTTGCCGCCGGAGATCACCGCGACGACGGGCCTGGTGGGGTCGAAGGCCGGTTCTGTCCCGGCCTGTCCGGCCCGGTCCATCAAGTGGGCGACGGCGGCGGCACCGGCGGGTTCCACCACCAGCTTGGCGCGCTCGAGGAGGAAGAGCATCGCTCGGGCGATGCTGTCCTCGGTGACCGTCTCCACACCGTCGACGTGCTCCTGCACGAGGGCGAAGGGCACGTCACCGGGGCACCCCACCGCGATGCCGTCGGCCACGGTGGTCATCTGCGGCACCGGGACTGGGTGCCCCGCGGCCAGCGAGCCGGGCCAGGCTGCCGCCTCTGCCGCCTGCACGCCGATCACCTGCACGTCCGGTCGCTGGGCCTTGACCGCCGTGGCGATGCCGGCCAGCAGCCCGCCGCCGCCCAGACAGACCAGGATCGTGCCGACGTCGGGCACCTCCTCCAGGATCTCCAGCCCGACGGTGCCCTGACCGGCCACGATGGCCGGGTGGTCGAACGGCGAGATGAAGATCGCACCTGTCTCCGCCTCGACCTCGCGCGCCCGCTCGATGCAGTGGTCGATCGTGGTGCCGACCTGCTCGACGGTCGCGCCGTAGCCGCGGGTCGCGCGCAGCTTGGGCATCGAGGCTCCGTTGGGCATGAAGACGGTGGCCGAGATCCCGAGCATCCGGGCCGCGAGCGCCACGCCCTGGGCGTGGTTGCCCGCGCTGGCCGCCACGACGCCACGCGCTCGTTCCTCCTCGGAGAGACCGGCCATCCTCGTGTAGGCGCCGCGGATCTTGAACGACCCGGCGCGTCCCATGTTTTCGCACTTGAGGTGGACCGGGACACCGGCCAGCGTGCTCAGCGATTGGCTGAACTCCATGGGTGTCGGGCTGATCACCCCCGAGAGGAGCTCTCGCGCGGCGGCGATGTCGGCAGGGGTCACCTGAGGCAGCGTGGACACACCGCACACCCTAGTGCTGCTGGCTTCGGGGCGCCCGGGACGCAGACACCGCTACCGCGCGAGGAGCGGACCTCCCGGCCCGAACGCCAGAGACCACTGAGACCTCAGGCGTGCGATGCGACGTCTTCCAACGTCGCACCGCGCGCCTGAGGTCTCAGCGCCTCCAGGTGGGGGCCTCGAGGGTGGGGCCTGGCGGGTCAGGCGGCGTCCTCCTTCTGGCCGGCGCCCGGGACGTTCTCCGACATCCGCAGGTCCTCCTTGTCCAGGGGTCCGGTCATCGGCGCATCGATGAGATAGCGGACGTAGGCGTAGTTCGTGAAGAACCCGGGCAGGTACTCGCCCAGCGCGACATACTCCAGCACCTCCCGCGCCCTGGCCAACGGCTCCGCAGCCTCCGGACCTTGCTCGGCGGTGAGCCGCCCGGCCTCCTCCTCGATGAGGTCGGCGACCAGCTGACGGGTGACGACCCGCAGGTCGTCCAGCGGCGTGCGGTTGCGGATCCACTGCCACAGCTGACCGCGCGAGATCTCGACGGTCGCGGCGTCCTCCATCAGGTTGTCGATGGCAACGGCTCCGGTCCCTGACGTCCAGGCCGCCAGGTAGCGCAGCGACACCGTGATGTTGGTGCGCACCCCGGCCTCGGTGACCGTCGGGTCCGGCAGGCCGGTGAGCAGGTCGCTCGCGGTGACCTCGACCTCCGGGCGCTGACGTTGGCGCTGGTCCGGGTTCTCACCCAGGACCTGGTCGAAGACCTCGGTGCAGGTCGGGACCAGCGCCGGGTGGGCGACCCAGGAGCCGTCGAAGCCGTCCGCGGCCTCCCGCTCCTTGTCGGCCCTGATCTTGTCCAGGGCCGCGGCCGAGGCGGCCTCGTCGGTCCGGTCCGGCACGAAGGCCGCCATGCCGCCGATCGCGTGCGCACCGCGCTTGTGGCAGGTCTTCACCAGCAGCTCGGTGTAGGCGCGCATCAGCGGGGTGGTCATGGTGACCTCGGCACGCTCCGGCAGGACGAACTCCGGTCCGCGCTGGGCGAAGGTGCGGATGTAGCTGAAGATGTAGTCCCAGCGACCCGCGTTCAGGCCCGAGGAGTGATCCCGCAGCTCATAGAGGATCTCCTCCATCTCGAACGCTGCGGACACCGTCTCGATGAGCACGGTCGCCCGGATCGTCCCCTGTGGGATCCCCATCAGGTCCTGCGCCATGACGAAGATGTCGTTCCAGAGGCGCGCCTCCAGGTGCGACTCCAGCTTGGGCAGATAGAAGTAGGGACCGGCGCCGCGCTCGATCAGCTCCTGGGCGTTGTGGAAGAAGTAGAGCCCGAAGTCGACCAGCGAGGCCGGCAGCGGCCGACCGTCCACGGACAGGTGCTTCTCACACAGGTGCCAGCCCCGTGGGCGCAGGACGATGGTCGGGGTCTGCCCACCCACGGCATACTCCTTGCCGTTCTCGTCGGTGAAGTCGACCTGGCCGCGGATCGCGTCGAACAGGTTGACCTGGCCGTCGATGACGTTGAACCAGGTGGGCGCGGTCGCGTCCTCCAGGTCGGCCATCCACACCCGGGCACCGGAGTTGAGCGCGTTGACGGTCAGCTTGCGGCTGGCCGGCCCGGTCATCTCGGCGCGGCGGTCGGTCAGGCCCGGCGCGGGCTCGGCCACGCGCCACGACTTGTGCTCCCGGACACCACGCGTCTCCGGGAGGAAGTCGAGCTCCTCGCGGCCGGCGCTGATCTGGTGCTGGCGAGCCCGACGGGCCTGGAGCAGCTCTGCGCGACGGCCGGCGAACTCACCGTCCAGCTTGCGCACGAAGTCGAGGGCCTCGGGGGTCAGGATCTCGGCGAACCGGGGGTGGTCTGAACCGCGGACCTGGACAGCGCCGTTGGTGCCCCGGGAGGTGGAAGTGGTCATCTCAATCTCCTTCTCGTATGTCGTGTGGCCGGGATCGCTGCCCCCGCCCGGTGAGCCGGTGGCCCGGGGCGGGGCAGCTGGTGGCCGGGGCTGGGCCCGGGTGTGTCTTTAGTGGAACTGCTCTTCCTCGGTGGAGCCGGTCAGCGCGAGGGTGCCGCTGGACGGGTTGATGGCCGTGGAGACCTTGTCGAAGTAGCCGGTGCCGACCTCGGCCTGGTGCTTCACGGCGGTGTAGCCACGGGCGGCGTCGGCGAACTCGGCCTCCTGCAGCTCGACGTAGGCGCTCATGCCGGTGCGGGCATAGCCGTGGGCCAGGTTGAACATGGAGTGGTTCAGGGCGTGGAAGCCGGCCAGGGTGATGAACTGGAACTTGTAACCCAGCGCGCCGAGCTCGTCCTGGAACGCGGCGATCTCGCTCTCGGACAGGGCCGCCTTCCAGTTGAAGGACGGCGAGCAGTTGTAGGCAAGCATCTTGCCCGGGAACTCCTTGTGCAGCTCGGTCGCGAACTCGCGGGCCAGGCCCAGGTCCGGGGTGCCGGTCTCGACCCAGATCAGGTCGCAGTAGGGCGCGTAGGCCTTGGCGCGTGCCAGCACCGGCTCGATGCCGTTGCGCACGCGGAAGAAGCCCTCGCTGGTGCGCTCGCCGGTGACGAACTCCTGGTCGATCGGGTCCACGTCGCTGGTCAGCAGGTCCGCCGCGAGAGCGTCGGTGCGGGCGATGACCAGGCTCGAGACGTTGAGGGTGTCAGCGGCGAGGCGGGCCGCGTTGAGGGTGCGCACGTGCTGGGCGGTGGGCACCAGCACCTTCCCACCGAGGTGGCCGCACTTCTTCTCCGAGGCCAGCTGGTCCTCCCAGTGCACGCCCGCAGCGCCGGAGACGATCATGGACTTCATCAGCTCGAAGGCGTTGAGCGGACCGCCGAAGCCGGCCTCGGCGTCGGCGACGATCGGGACCAGGTAGTCGGTGCCGTTCTCGGCGTTGGACCAGTCGATCTGGTCGGCGCGCATCAGCGCGTTGTTGATGCGGCGGACGACGGCCGGCACGGAGTTGGCGGGATAGAGGCTCTGGTCCGGGTAGGTCTGGCCGGACAGGTTGGCGTCGGCGGCGACCTGCCA
Source organism: Ornithinimicrobium cryptoxanthini (assembly GCF_023923205.1). Taxonomy (NCBI): domain Bacteria; kingdom Bacillati; phylum Actinomycetota; class Actinomycetes; order Micrococcales; family Ornithinimicrobiaceae; genus Ornithinimicrobium; species Ornithinimicrobium cryptoxanthini. The sequence goes on from NZ_CP099490.1 coordinate 3,093,208, forward strand.
GCCGGACAGGTAGATCGCCTCGAGGCCGGCGCGCACCTGCTGGACGGCCTGATTGCCGGTCAGCGCACCGAGGGCGCGGGTGAAGGGCTTGGTCTGCAGCTGCTCCCACAGTTTCTCCGCACCCCGGCGGGCGAGCGTGTGCTCCTCCACCACGCTGCCGCGCAGCCGCACCACGTCCTCGGCGGAGTAGGTCCGCTCGATGCCGCTCCAGCGGGGGTTGGCCGCCCACTCGGTGCGCAGGTCCTCGGCGGCCGAGTCCTGGGTGGTCGTGGTGTCCGGGCTGTTGAGTGTGGCAGTCATGGAGCCATCCCTTCGGTGTTCGACACTCCTGCAAGAAGTGCCGTCTCTAGTGCGATGGACCCATCATTGAGTCAAGAACAACCCCTCGAGCCACCCTTCTGCCGGTCAATTTGTGCAGTTCTTGCGCTATCGTGGCGCAATGACGGATCTCGCCACCGCCCCAGACTCGATCACCATCGGTCGCCAGCTGCGGCACGTGCGTCGCGCAGCCGGTCGCACCCTGGACGACGTCGCCGGAGCCGCGGGCATCTCCGGCTCGGCGCTGTCGCTGCTGGAGAACGGCAAGCGCGAGGCCAAGCTCTCGACTCTGGTCGCCCTGGCGTCTGCCCTCGGGACCGACCTGTCCGAGCTGCTCGCGGCACGCCCGCCCAGCCGCCGCGCGGCACTGGAGATCTCACTGGAGAAGGCGCAGCGTGCAGACTCCTTCCAGTCGCTGGGGGTGCCGGCCGTCAAGATCGGTCCGCGACTGCCCACCGAGGCCCTCGAGGCGCTGGTGGGCATGCATGAGGCGCTGGCCACCGTCCAGGCCGAGCGTGCTGCCACCCCCGAGCACGCGCGGCGAGCCAACGCCGCGCTGCGCGACCGGATGCGCGCGGCCAACAACTACTTCCCTGACATCGAGGCGCAGGCAGCAGGGCTGCTGGGCGCCATCGACCACCGGGGTGGTCCGATCACCCGCACCGCTGTGGACAAGCTGGCCCAGCACCTCGGCTTCTCCCTGGTCCACACCACCGAGCTGCCCGAGTCCACCCGCTCGGTCACCGACCTGGCCCACCGACGGATCTATCTGCCCCAGCCGGTCGTGGGACAGAGCGACTCCCGGTGGCTGGCTCTGCAGGCTCTCGGTCACGTGGTGCTGGGGCACGAGGTCCCCGCCGACTACGCCGAGTTCCTGTCCCAGCGCGTGGAGATCAACTACTTCTCCGCGGCCCTGCTCGTGCCCGAGGCCTCTGCGGTGCCGCTGCTCACCCGGGCCAAGGCCGCCAAGGACATCGCGATCGAGGACCTGCGCGATGCGTATGCCGTGTCCTACGAGACCGCGGCGCACCGCTTCACCAACCTGGCGACCCGGCACCTCGACCTGCCGGTCCACTTCATGCGCATCTCCGAGGCCGGGCTGATCTACAAGGCCTACGAGAACGACGGGGTCCGCTTCCCCAGCGACACGACGGGGGCCATCGAGGGACAGCGCGTCTGCCGGCACTGGACGGCCCGGGTCGTCTTCGACCAGCCGGACCTGTCCAACGCCTACCAGCAGTACACCGACACCAAGTCGGGCACCTACTGGTGCACGGCCGTGGTCGACCGCACCAGCAACGGCACCTTCTCGGTCAGCGTCGGGGTGCCCTATGCGCAGGTCAAGTGGATGCGCGGCCGCGAGACGACGGCTCGGTCCGCGTCGCGCTGCCCAGACCCGACCTGCTGCGCGCAGCCGCCGGCCGAGCTCGCCCGCCGGTGGGAGGGTCAGGCGTGGCCGAGCGCCCGGGTGCACTCGCACCTGCTCGCGGCGATGCCGCCCGGCGTCTTCCCGGGCGTTGACGACACCGAGGTGCTCAACTTCCTCGAGGCCCGCTCCGAGCACTGAGGTTCTGGGCGGCTCGCCAGGCGCGGACCCGCCTGCGACCGAACCCTAGGAGACGCCGGTGACTTGCTCGGCGACCCGACGCGCGAGCGAGGGCCGCTCGAACGCCAGCAGCCCTGCGGCAAAGAGCAGGTATGCCGTGTCGACCGAGACCGCTGCATCCTCCGGCGGGCGCCACCCACCACCGTGGTCGGCCAGCACGGCCCGCAGCAGCTCGTCGGCCGCGCCGTCGCGGGCGTGCCGCAGCACGCCACCAGAGCCGATCAGGTGACCGACGTTCTGCAGCGGGCGGGGCGCCTCCCCCGGGTTGGCTGGACGCGCGTGCCGCCGGGCGGCAGCGACCGCGGCCAGCCGCGCCAGCTCCAGGTCATGGCCCTCCTCGCGAGCAGTCTGGGCCGGGTCGGTGTCCCCGGGCAGCACCCCGGGCCGCTCGTGCACCTGCTGCACCCACCGCTCCAGGCCGGCCGGATCACGCGCCGGCAGTGCCTCTGCGGCGGCCGCCTCAAGCACACCCGGCGCGTTCCACCGCATCCCGAGATCGCCTTCCACGGTCCGCGAGTGCCACAGGCGAGCCACCACCTCCTTGCGCAGGGTGGCGTCCTCGCCCTCGGGGGTGAGCACCGAATAGACGTCGGTCGTCGCCCCACCGATGTCGACGACCATCACATCGGTCCCCGCCGCGTCAGCGACGGCCTCCACACCGGTCAGGACAGCGTCCGGCGTGGCGGCCCGCACCAGGGAGGGGAACAGCGCCCCCTTCGACAGCTTCTTGCCACCGATGACGTGGCGCAGGAACACCTCCCGGATGGCGCCGCGTGCCGACGCAGGCTCGACCACCCCGATGCGCGGCAGCACGTTGTCAGCCAGCACCCACGAGCGACCGGTGCGCTCCAGCTCGGCGATCACCTCGTCCCGGGCGGCCTGGTTGCCGGCCACCACGATCGGGGCGCCCAGCCGTGCGGTCGCCAGCCGCCTGGCGTTGTGCACCAACACCTCGGAGTTGCCGCCGTCAGTGCCTCCGACGAGGAGCACGATGTCGGGGCGGTCGGTGCGCAGCGCCGCCACGTCGACCGTGCGCAACGGACCGGTCGCGATGTGCACGACCTTGGCACCGGCGCTCAACCCCACCCGATGGCCCGCCTCGGCAGTCACCTGCCGCTCGTAGCCCACGACCGCCAGGCGCAGCCCACCACCGGCGCTGGAGCAGAGCAGCACGCGGTCCCGCTCGGTCAGCCTGGGGACCTCGTGGCCTGCAGCGGCGAACTGCTCAGCCAGGGTGGCGACGCCCTCGAGCACATCGGTGCCCAGCGTCGTGGGGGTCGCCCCGCGCGCGAGCAGGTTCCCGTCCGGGTCACACAGCGCCGCCTTGGTGAAGGTCGATCCGACGTCGACGCAGAGCAGGTTCAGCTGAGCAGTTGCCACACGGACATGATGACAAGGAGCAGGGCACCCACAGCCATCAGGACCAGGCCGGCGAGGATCTTCGGCCGGGCAGCGGCAGGGTCAGGGCCCGGCCCGTCCACGCCGAAGCCGATCTCGGTGCCGATGTCCAGGGTGCCGGGGGGACCGCCGAAGCCACCCTTGCTGCCCACCTGCGCTCGCGCCTCGTCCCGCTCGCGGCGACCCCAGAGGAAGACGCCGGCACCGACGAGGATCAGCAGCAGGGGCAGCCCAAACCGCAGTGCAACGTCCATGGCAGGCAACCTGCCACATCGCCAGGTCAGCCGCGAGCGCAGAACCCGGGTGTCGGCATACTCACCGCTGTCCCGTTGTCCCGCTGTCCCGCTGCCTTCGCCGGCTCCGTGGCCGACCGTGTTCATCCGGGCGACCCGGCGCATACTGGAGGGATGAGGAAGTCTGCGCCTGAAATCATCGGTCGTCCGCTCGCCGGGCGGCCCGAACCACTGCCCGACATCCCCCTGACCCACGAAGTGCTCGGCACTCCCCTGCACGGCCCGTGGGGGGGCAACACGGCGATCCTGTATGTCGCGATGGGTTGTTTCTGGGGCACCGAACGGATCTTCTGGCGCGAGCCGGGTGTCCTGGTGACCGCAGCCGGTTATATGGGCGGCTCCACCCCCAACCCGACGTATGACGAGGTCTGCACCGGTCGCACCGGTCACGCCGAGGCGGTGCTGGTCGCCTATGACCGCTCGCAGACCGACGCCGAGACCCTGCTCAAGGCGTTCTGGGAGAACCACGACCCCACGACCCAGGACCGGCAGGGCAACGACCGGGGCACGCAGTATCGTTCGGCGATCTACTGGACGACGCAGGACCAGGAGGCGGCCGCGCTCGCCACCCACGATGCCTTCCAGGAAGTGCTGTCCGACAACGGTTTCGGTGAGATCTCGACAGAGCTCGCGCCGGCCTCCGAGGTGGGCCCGTTCTATTTTGCCGAGCGCGTCCACCAGCAGTATCTCCACAAGAACCCGATGGGCTACTGCAACCACGGACCCAACGGCATGACCTGCCCCGTCGGCATCGTGCGCCAGGACCAGCTGCCCAGCCAGGAGTCGGTGCTCGGCCGGGAGTGAGCCCACGCGCGCCGAGTCTTCTCAGGTTCGACCGCTCCTATGCTTGCCGCGGACAACAATCCAGAGGTCCAACCCAGCGGCACCCCACGCGGCCGGACTGTCAGGGGCGGCGGCGGGTGCGCGCGGTCGCGGGAGCCGTCCACGGATCCTCCGGCCACGGGTGCTTCGGATAGCGCCCGCGCATCTCGGCCCGCACCTGGGCGTAGGGCCCGGACCAGAACGAGGCCAGGTCGTCGGTGACCGCGAGCGGGCGTCCAGCCGGCGAGAGCAGGTGGAAGAGCACCGCCACCCCGGCCACCGTCGGCGTCTCCGCCCATCCAAAACACTCCTGGAGCTTGACCGCGACAACCGGCCGTCCGTCGGGATCGTCGACCGCTGGATAGTCGATCCGCACGTCGCGCCCGCTCGGCACGGCCAGCCGCTCCGGCGCGAGCTCGCCCAGCCGGGACGCCTGCGGCCAGGGCAGCAGACGACGCAGCGGATCGTGCAAGTCGATGCGGTCGGCCCGGCCACCCGCGGCGAGCGCGTCGACCTCAGGGCCCAGCCACTCGCGCCAGTGCCGGGTCAGGGCGGCGTCGGACATGTCGGGCCACGGGTCGTCGTGGACGCGGTGCAGCAGGGCCAGGCGACGGCGCAGCCCGTCAGCGGCAGGCGACCAGGTGAAGACCGAGAGCCCGTGGGTCGCCAGCGCTGACTCGACGGCGGTGCGGGCGTCCTCCGGGCTCAGCCGCACCGCGACGGAGGAGAGCTCGATCGCCCCGAGCGCGCGGACCCGGCGGGCGGTCACCCGATGGTCGCCGAAGGCCGCCGTGGTGCGCTCGGTGAGCAGTCCGGCTGCCGCGAGCTCGGCGGTCTCGCTGCTCAGTGGTGCGGCGGAGCGGATCACCGCGCCGGTCCCGGCCGCGACCCGTCCCTGGGCCCTGGACACGTCCGCGACCGCCAGCCACTCATGGCCTTGCAGACTGCCGGGCGGGAGTGCGGCTCGCGTGCCCGACGCGAGCAGGTAGGCCGCACCCGCGCGTCGCGCGACGCGGTCCGGGTGCGCGAGCGCGACGACCAGGCCGGTGGCATCCCCCACGGTGGCGGGGCGTGGATCACCTGCCGCGTCATCGGTGGTCCCTCTCGAGTCGGTATGCCGAGTGGCCAGGTCCCGCAGCCGCCGCATCTCCTCCTTCCACCGGCTGGCTCCAGGTGCGGTGCCGCGGCGCAGGGCACGCAGGAGTGCGGGCAGGTCGGCGCCCTCCGGGCGGTGATCGTCGGCGAGGGCCGCCACCACCTCCGCAGCCGCGCGGGACCCCACCAGCTCCGTCCCGTCGAGCAGCGCCCTGGCCAGGCGCGGATCAGCGGGAACCGCTGCCAGCCGGGCCCCCAACCCCGTGGCACGGCCCTGCTCGTCGATGGCACCGAGCCGACGCAGCACGACCTCCGCATCGTGGAGCGCTCCGGCAGGCAGGGCGTCCGGCAGCGCGAGCCCGACGCCGCGTGGGGAGCCCCAGCAGGCCAGGGTGAGCACGGGCCCGACCAGGTCGGCGACGGCGACCTCCGGCGTGACGTGCGCCGGCATCGCGGCGAACGTGGTCTCGTCATAGCACCGGACCGCGAGCCCCGGACCCTGCCGGGCGGCCCGCCCGGCGCGCTGGATCGCGGCATCGCGCGAGGCGGCGACGGTGACCAGCCCGGTCATGCCGCGAGCGGCATCACGACGGGGCTCACGCGCCAGGCCGGCATCGACGACGACGCGGACCCCCGGGACGGTCAGCGAGGACTCCGCCAGAGAGGTCGAGACCACGATGCGTGGCGCCTCGCCGGCGCGTGGTCCGGCAGTCACCCGGTCCTGTGCGCTGGGGGCGAGCCGGCCGTGCAGCTCGAGCACCTCGGCTGAGGGGACGAGGTCACGCAGCCGCCTGGCGAGGCGCTCGATCTCGCGGAGCCCTGGCCCGAAGACGAGCATGTCGGGAGGCTCGGGGAGCCCGAGGACGGCCGCAGCCTGGTGATGTGTCTCGGCGGTGGTGACCGCGACATGCTCAAGGAAGGCATCGGCCACACCCCTGGCGTCGGTGCGCGGACCCGGTGGGGGCAGCCACCGGACCTCGAGCGGGTGAAGGGCGGACGGACAGTCGACGACGGCCGCGGGGTCGGGCCGCCCGTGTGCGCCCTGCTGTCCCTGCGTCAGGAGGGCCGCAAAGCGCGGGGCGTCGAGGGTCGCCGACATCGCCACGAGCACCAGCTCCCGCAGGCCGCGCAGCTCAGCCAGCATCCCCACCAGCAGGTCCGTCTCGATGCCTCGCTCATGGACCTCGTCGAGGATCACGGCTGCGGTCCCAGGCAGGTCCGGGTCGGCCAGCAGCCGGCGCAGCAGCACCCCGGGTGTGCAGAACTCAATCCGCGTGCCCGCCGACACCCGCCGTTCGCCGCGCACGGTGAAGCCGGTGAGCTCCCCTAGCGGTGTCCCACTCAGGTGCGCCAGCCGCCGGGCGGCTGCCCGAGCGGCGATGCGGCGCGGCTGCACCACGACGACGCGTCCCGGCGCGGCAGCTGCGGCCAGCACCTCCGCCACCGCCGGCGGGGCGAGTGTTGTCTTGCCGGTGCCCGGGGGCGCCTGGACGACCGCGACCCCCCGCTCACGGACGGCAGCCTGAAGGGCAGGGACGGCCGTGGCGAAGGGCAGGCCCCGCCCGATGCGGACGAGGTCGACGGTCACACCTTCGGCCGTTCAGCCCGCCCGAGCGAGACGTAGCCCCAGGGTCTGGTGACCGCTGGGCCGGGGACATACCACGAGTCCACTGCACCGAGGCGGAACCCTGCCGCCTCGAGCAGCTCGGGGGCCGACCGGGTCAGGTGGCAGCCACCCGCCACCGCGCGCTCCATCGGCTCGAGCCGGTGCTGCCAGCGCCGCACTCGTTCGCCGGGCGCGCGGCCGTGCTCCAGGAAGTGCACGGTCCCGCCGGGTCGCAGGACGCGCCGTGCCTCGGACAACGCCTGGCCGGGGTCCTGGACGGTGCACAGAGAGAACGTCACCAGGACGGCGTCGACGCTCGCGTCGGCCAGGCTGATCGCCTCCGCACGCAGGTCCCCTCGGGTCACCGGCACCGGACTGGCTGCGATCGCCTCCTCGGCGATCTGCCACGACAGGTCGGACGGCTCGACCGCGGTCAGCGAGCGCACGGCGGAGGGCAGGTGGGGCAGGTTCAGGCCGGTGCCGAACCCGAGCTCCAGGACGTCACCTGCGAGGTCGACGCAGACCTGTCTGCGATAGCCAGCCACGATCGGGTTGTCCAAGGTGGCGTGGGTCATCCGCGGCACCACACGCTCGTTCCACCAGCCCATGCCGCCAGTGTCTCAGGAGATCACGCGGCACCGTCGTGCCAGCGCAGGGCCCGCAGCGCACGCATCGTGTTCCACCGGCTCGGGGCATCGTCACCGTCCTCCAGCTCGAAGTGGATCAGGCCGGGGTGGGTGTTCTCCTGCAACCAGGTGCCGTCCGGTTGCCGCTTGTCCCGCACCCGGTCCGCGGCCTCGGCCAGTCTGGGGTCGGGCGTGCCCCCGACGACCCGAAAGTAGTCCAGCGCGCGCAGCACGTCGTAGTGCCACTGGGTCGGGAAGGAGAACTGCAACCAGTCGGGGTCGATCACCTCGCCGGTGCTGGCCCTGCGGAACAGGTTGCGGCTGAGCAGGAACTCCTCCCCGCGCTCCCGCGAGGGCGTCACCTGCTGGGAGCCGCCCGACCGTTCATACTCCAGCAGACCATCCAGCACACAGATCGTGCTGTGGAAGGAGGAGCGGGTCGAACCGTTCCCCGCCTCGCAGTTCCACCCGCCGTCCTCGAGCTGTTCCCCCAGCAGTCGTGTCACGACGCCCTCCACGTCCTGGCCGAAATAGGCACCGATCGCGACCGTTCCACCGTTGATGCACGGCTCGACCTCGCCCTCGAAGAACGGCTCACCGGCATACTCCCACCGGCTGTGGTCCCGGACGCCCTCCACCGCGGTGCGCACCGCCGGGTCGGCGGGATCGACGCCACACTCTCGCAGCAGTCGCAGCGTCGGCAGGGTCGCGACCCACGGCTGCCCCTCCGGATCACCGACAACCGGACCCGGCGGGCGCCAGCCCGACCCCGGGAAGCAGGCGCCACCGGCCCACTGCCCGTCGACCTGCAGATCGAGCAGTCGCCCGCCCCAGCCACTGCTGGCCACCAGGGCACGCTCGGCCGCCACCTCCTGCGGCGAGGCATCGGTCAGGTCGCGCAGCACCTGCCACCGGATCGCAGGGTCACCGGCCAACAACCACGTCGTCACGTCTTCTTCTCGCTCCATGGACGCGACGCTACGCGTGATTGCGGACGAACGACTTCAGGTTTGCTGGTCCTTCTCGATGGCATCGATCACGGCGGGACGCAGGTCAGCAGCCGCGATCACCGCGTCGACCGAACCGACCTCAACCGCCCGGTGGATGCTGTGGATGCTGTCGAACTCCGCCGCGACCTCGCTGATCTTGTCCGCCCGCAGCTCGGCTCGCACGTCAGCCAGCTCGACCATCAGGGCCGCCCGCTCCTCCTGGGGCGCTGAGGCGATCCGTTCCTGCAGCTCCTGGACCTGCGCACTGGCGGCGGCGCGCTTGTCGACCTCGCCGGCAAAGACCACCGCAGCTGCCGGTGCCCCGCCCAGGACCGAGGCGAAGGAGCCCTCGATCGCGAGCACCGTCATACGAGGGTTGAGCCGCTTGGAGAAGACCACGAACGCGCCGCCGTGATAGCGCGAGATGACGCAGAACACGATCGGGCCGTCGAAGTTGACGATCGCCCGGCCGATCTCGGCGCCATACTCCAGCTGCAGGTTGCGCATCGAGTCCGGGGAGCCGTCGAACCCCGAAAGGTTGGCCAGCACCACCAGCGGCCGGTTGCCGCTGGCCGCGTTGATCGCGCGCGCTGCCTTCTTGGACGAACGCGGGAAGAGCGTGCCGGCGGTGTAGGTGTCCGGCCCGTCGGTGGGCGGGAAGCCGTGCCGCGGCACGGAGCGCGACTCGATGCCCAGCAGGCAGACCGCGTGACCACCGACGTGAGCGTCCTGCACCACCGCCGTCTCGGCGTCGGCCATCCCGGCCCACCGCTCCAGCGTCGGGTGGTCCTGGTCGACCAGCGCCGCCATCACGGTGCGGATGTCGAAGGCCTTCTTGCGGTCCGGGTTCTTCTGCGCCGAGAAGATGTCGCCGACCGTGGCGAAGTCCGTGGCCGACGGGTGCTCGTGGGGATAGACGGTGACGTCCCGGTCGTGAGGGTCGGTGGTGGTCACCGGACGAGGCCCCGCCTCGCCGGGGACCACGTAGGTGTGCTCGTAGTGGGCCATCAGCGTGTCCACCGCGCCGGTGAGGTCGCGGGCCCAGTACTGCGCCTGCCCGTTGGGGCCCATCACCCGGTCGTAGCCGCCGATGCCGAAGTTGTCCTCGGCCGAGACCCCGCCGGAGAAGTCGAGCGACTGCTTGCCGGTGAGCACCATCGCGCTGTCCGGGGTCATCACCAGGATGCCCTTGGTGTGCATCAGCATCGTGGCCTCGGCATTCCAGTAGGGCTGGGCGCCGACGTTGATACCTGCCACGACCACGTTGATCTCACCGCCGTCCTGGGTGAACTCGACGATGCGCTTGAGCGCCTCGGCCACCCAGTCCATGTTTTCGGTGCCGGAGTCCATCGACACCCGGGCTCCTGCGGAGAGGGCATACCACTCCACCGGGACCGCGAGCTCCTCGGCCAGATCGATGGCCGCGATGACCCGGCGGCACTCGGCCTCGGAGAGCGCACCCAGCGCCTTGGTCGGGTCGCCAGCCAGAACGACCCGGGTGATGCCCTCGGGGTGCAGGTCGGTCGGCGTGGTGACGACCGCGGTGATGATCGCCGCGCTGTTGAGCCCGCCGGGACGCGCTACCGGCACCAGCCGGCCGGAGTCGTCGAGGTCGTGCTCGACCATGCTGCCACCGGGTCCGGTGATCACACCGGTGAGCTCATAGGGATAGGCCAGCCCGCGCCGGCGGGCGCGAAGCACCTTGCCCTGATAGTCGTCAAGGGGCTTCAGCGGCTCCGTCGGAGGGGGGTCGAACGAGGTCACCACGCCGCCACCGGGCTCGGCGCGGAAGCGGATCGCGACCGGCGCGACCGGACCGTCGCCCCTGGCGACCCTGCCCTGAGCGACGACCTCCTCCAGACCGGCTCGCTCGGTCAGGGGGGTGATCTTGTGCTGCAGCGCGCTCAGCTCGTGGGCTCCTGCCTCGATGACCGGCCACACGTGCACCCAGACGTGGTTGGCGTCCAGGGGTTTCCCCGGCCCGCCACGCTCAGTGCGCGCCCGGCGGATGGCCTCCAGACAGCTCTCCACCGCACGCTCGCCCTGCGGCAGACTGATCACCCGACCGTGCTCATCTCGTATGACGGTCAGCTGCCTGACCTGGGCCAGCGCCACCAGTCGTCGGTCGGCAGTGTTGTGAGGGGCGATGCACTCATAGAGCAGCACGTCGTCAGGCGCCTCGATGCGGGTGATGTCGAACTCCCGAAGGCGCCACAGGTCCAGCCGGCGGCCGACCATCGGGTGCACACCACGCACCAAGGTGTCCTCCTGGGTGCCCGCGGCACCGTCGGGGCGGAAGGTGAGGTATTCGATCTCGCGCCCACCGCCCGGGCACCCGGCGACCACCACGCGGCGGCACCGCGGCGCGAAGTCGAGCCCGGCGAGCACACCGCCCAGCTCCGCGCTCGCCTCGTCCGTCGACTCCGGCATGCCGGGCCAGTGCAGATAGAGATCCACCACGACCCCGCCGAGCTCGCTCCCGGTCTCCACCTCGGCGGCCAGGGCGTCGACCAGTGCGGACGCCGGGTCCTCCATCTCAGCCATCGTGCCGACCGTCGTGATCAGGCGGGTCGGGCGGTCGTCAAGGACGTAGTCGGCCGTGACCAGCTCTCGGTCTGCCACCGTCACGCGGCGCACGTCGTGCAGGTCGAACTCACGGTAGTGGCGACGCACCAGCACCTCGAGCAGCGGCTCACGGTGCGGCACCCCGGCCTCGAGCCGGTCGGCCAGCACCCCGGCGACCGTCTCCGGGATGGCCACCAGCCGATCGATCCGCTCGGGACGCCCCGCGAGGTCGTCGGAGGCTGCCAGCGCCTCCACCTCCTCGGCGACCCCGGCGAGGGCCTCGGCCCGGGCCGCGTCGACCATCTGCTGGTCGAACCACCGGAACCGCACGCTGCGGGCCAGGTCTCCCACGACGGGATAGCGCAGCAGGGTGGCGCGGACCAGCCGCTCCAGCGCGGCGCGTGCCTCGGCCGCGCGCTCGGCCGCCGGAGTCGGCTCCGCGATCCAGGCCTGCAGCAGGGCGGTGACGACCTGGAGGTCCTTCGTGGAGCGCTGCTGCGCCAGGAAGATGCGAAACACCGCGTCCTCCAGCGCCTCGGTGCGGTCCAGGTCGGTGACGCCGTAGTGCGACAGCACCCGTTGCAGGCGGTCGCTGAACGACTCCGGCAGCCCCCCACGCTCGACATCCAGGCTCTGCAGATAGGTGTGGAAGTGCTCGCGGGCGCTGTGCACGCGCAGCTCCGTGCGCTCCTCGTCCTCGTTGGGGCGGTTGCGGCTCAGCTCGGCGAGATCGGCGAAGGCGCTGAGCAGCTCGATCTCACCGTCGAGCACATCGACACCCTGCGCCTTGGCCTCAGCCCGGACCGCCAGGTAGGACGCCAGCGCGTCACGACCGTCACCGGCCGGCAGGTCATAACCCAGCACCCGGGACAGCAGGGCGGCGCGGCTCACCTGCGCCCGCTTCTCGAGCGAGGCGACCTCCGGGTCGTCCGGCAGGTCGAGGTCCGGACCGTCCAGGTCGGCGCCGCCCACCGCTGTCGCCTCCGCCTCGTCCCCCGTCGGCTCCAACCGCACCATCGGCGTGCCCGTCTCCACCTGGCTGCCCGTGCGCACCATCAGCTCACGCACCCGGGCGGCGAACGGCGCGTGCACCACCGTCTCCATCTTCATCGCCTCCAGGACCAGCACCTGGGCGCCCGCAGCGACCTCCTCACCGACCGCGACCGGCGTGGCCACGACCAGGGCCGGCGACGGCGCGCGCAGGACCCCGCCCTCGTCACGGCTGACCCGGTGGGTCACCTCGTCGACCTCCACGAGGTGGACGGGGCCGTGGATGGCACTGACGATGCGGTGCCGTCGACCGTTGACGGTCAGGCGCGTGTGGAAGGCGTCGATCGGCTCGACCTCGACATCGACGGACTGGGACTGGCCCGCCCCGGCCACCGTGACCCGGAAGTGCTGAGGGCCCGTCTGCACGGTCGTCACCTGCCACGGCACCCCGCGCAGCTTGAGGTCGACCGGACGGCCGGTGGCGTGCTGGACCTGGGGCCGTCCGCCGCGGGCGGTCTCCAGCAGCCGAGCGAGCTCGACCTGGCGCTCATCGTTGTAGGCGTCGATCCCGGCGGCAACCAGCGCCACACCGGAGTGCCTGTGGTTGACCAGCCGCCCCTCACCGCGGACCCGGTCGATCCACCCGGTGTCCACCCACGCCCAGGGGCTCTGCCCCCGGCTGCCCCCGCTGGGGGCTCCGCCCCCAGACCCCGGGACACCCTCAGGCTCAGCAGATTTCGGAGGTCCGACCACCTCAGGCTGCTCGAGCAGCTCGAGCACGAAGCTCTTGTTGGTGGCGCCGCCCTCGATGACGACGGTCGTCTCACCGACGGCCCGCCGCAGCCGGGCGAGGGCCTCGTCGCGGTCGCGGCCGTGGGCGATGATCTTGGCGATCATCGAGTCGAAGTCGGCGGGGATCGTGTCCCCCTCACCGACCCCGGTGTCGACGCGCACGCCCGGTCCGGTCGGCAGCTCCAGCAACGCGATGCGACCGGGGGACGGCGCGAAGTCACGGTCCGGGTCCTCGGCGTTGAGCCGGGCCTCGACCGCATGGCCCCGCTCGACCGGCCGCTCGCCCTCGAGCCGCCCACCGGCCGCGACGTGCAGCTGGGCCCGGACCAGGTCGACGTCCGTGGTGATCTCGGTGATCGGGTGCTCGACCTGCAGGCGGGTGTTGACCTCGAGGAAGGCGAACTGCTGGGACTGCGGGTGATAGAGGAACTCGACGGTGCCCGCGCCCCGGTAGCCGACGGCGAGCGCCAGCCGCTCGGCCGCGCCCTTGAGCTCGTCGGCCTGCGCCTGCGTCAGCAACGGGGAGGCCGACTCCTCGATGATCTTCTGGTTGCGCCGCTGGATCGTGCAGTCGCGCACGCCGATCGCCCACGCCGTGCCCTGCCCGTCGGCGATCACCTGCACCTCGACGTGCCGGGCCCCGGTCACCAGGCTCTCCAGGAAGACGACCCCGCTGCCGAAGGCACGCTGCGCCTCGTCACGCGTGCGCTGATAGACCTCGCGCAACTCGTCGGCGTTGGTGACCTTGCGGATGCCGCGGCCGCCCCCTCCGGCCGTCGCCTTCAGCATCAACGGGTAGCCGACCTCGTCGGCACTGGCCAGCGCGGCCTCCAGGGTCTCCAGCCCACCCCTGCTCCACGGGGCCACCGGCACCCCCACCTCCTCGGCGATCAGCTTGGAGCCGATCTTGTCGCCGAGCTTGCGCATCGCCTCGGCGCTCGGACCGATGAAGGTCACACCGAGTCGGTCGCACAGGTCCACGAACGCGGGGTCCTCCGCCACGAAGCCCCAGCCGACCCAGACGGCGTCGGCGCCGGTGTCCACCAGCGCCTGCTCCAGCACGGCCAGGTCGAGGTAGGGCCGCGCGGACGCCGGTCCCAGCGGGTGTGCGAGGTCGGCCTCGCGGACAAACATGGCCGTGCGCTCGGCGTCGGTGTAGAGCGCGATCGTCTGCAGTGGGGTGCCGCCGGCCGCGTTGTGGTCGCGCACCGCGTGGATCAGTCGGGTCGCGGCCTCGCCGCGGTTGACGATGGCTATTCGAGAGAACATTCGTCTCCAACTTCTTAAGGCGGCGCTGGCTGCTGACACGGGGTGCATCTGACGTTGCCACGTTCGGGCGACTACTCGCGAGTCGACGCCACGATGAGCATGTCCCCCGCAGTCTCCCGCACCTGGGGCCGCGACGCACCCGACGACCCGGAACACAGCACTGCCCCCGCACTCCGGCGGAGTGCGGGGGCAGTGCTGTGGTCTCAGCTCAGCGGCCGGTTGGCATCCCCGGCATCTGCATGATGTTGGCGGCGTCGGGGGCGGCGATGTCCACCGGCTCACCCCAGTTGTCCATCTTCATGACGGCCTCGACTCCCTCGAGCTCGAAGATCACCTGACGCATGAAGTTCTGGTCATCCAGCCACACGTCATACGTCAGCTCGCCCGGCATGCCCGCCATGTCCTCGGACTCCACCTTGCTGGTGTCGAGCAGCAGCTCGTAGTGGTTGAGCTGCTCGCCGTCCACGTCCTCGACCCCGACGAAGGTGACCTCCTGGGCGCCGGCCTCCCAGTCGTCCCACTGCGAGGTGATGTCGACCTGGTCGGTGAACTCCTCGGCGTCCGCGCCCATGAACTCCTCGAGCGGCATCTGGATGAACTGGCCGTCCTCGGTGACGCCCGGCATCGACATGAACGCGTCGCCGTCGATGAGGATCATGTGGATGTTGCCCGCGCCGGGCACCTCCATCTGGATGTCCATCGCGGTGCCGTCGGACAGGTCAGCCGCACCCTTCATGATCATGCTCTGGCCGTCCATCCCCATGTTCATGTCCAGGGTGAACGAGGTCATGTTCTCCATGCCCGGGCTCTTGAGCAGCGTGATGAACTCGTCCGGGCTGATGGGGGTGCCGGCGGCCTGCTCACCGGAGTCGGTCTCGGTCTCGGTCCCGCTGTCATCGCCCGCGTCGTCCGTGGTCGCGTCCGCGGCGTCCCCGGTGGTGTCGGTCTCGGTGCTGGACCCGTCGTCGGTGCTGACGTCCTGCGTGGGGGTCCCCGGATCCACCACCTCAGGAGAGTCTCCCCCGCACGCAGCCAGGGTGAGCACAAGGGCTCCGCTGGATGCGATCATGCCCCACGTAGTGCTGTTCCTGCGCATGTTGTTGCCTCCCTCTTGAGCAGCGATTCTCGCCGCGGATACCTCATCGTTTCACGACCCGACGCTGGGCTGTGTTCTTATTGATCTAACTGACTGACGACTCGCAGAGCACCGAGGTTCCATGAACGGCAACACCATCTTCCGGCACCACGACACCGCTGTGCTCTCTGTCACGGCTATCGACGCTCCCGTCGTCGTGACCTCGGACCAGTTCGACGAGCGGCTGGCGGAGACCTACCGCCGCACCGGCATGCGGCCGGGGATGCTCGCCAAGCTCGCCGGGATCCACGAACGGCGCTGGTGGCCCGAGGGGACCAGCTTTGTCGACGGCGCCATCGAGGCGGGGGCCAAGGCGATCGCGGAGGCCGGGGTCGACCCGGCCCGCATCGGCCTGATGATCAACACCTCCGTATGCCGTGAGCACCTGGAGCCCTCCATCGCCGTGCGGGTGCACGCCGAGCTCGGGCTGCCCACCAACTGTCTCAACTTCGACCTGACCAACGCCTGCCTCGGCTTCGTCAACGGCATGCAGCTGGCGGCCACCATGATCGACGCGGGGCAGATCGACTACGCCCTGATCGTGGACGGCGAAGGATCGCGCCCCGCCCAGGAGCGCACCCTGGAGCGGCTGACCGGACCCGACACCACCGCCGAGGACCTGCAGAACGAGTTCGCCACGCTGACGCTGGGCTCGGGTGCGGCCGCCATGGTCCTGGGCCGGGCCAGCGAGCACCCCGAGGGCCACCGCGTCGTGGGCGGCGCCTCCCGTGCGGCGACCCAGCACCACGAGCTGTGCGTCGGCGACTACGAAAAGATGAGCACCGACACCAAGGGCCTCCTGATCGCCGGCATGCAGCTGGCCGGTGACCTCTGGGAGGACGCCCGTGGGGAGTTCGACTGGTCGGACATGGACTGCTATGTCGTGCACCAGGTCTCGCAGGTCCACACCGGCCGCACGGCCAAGGTGCTCGGGCTGCCGGCCGACCGCATCCCGCTGACCTTCCCCACCTTCGGCAACATCGGCCCCGCCGCCGTCGCCGTCACGCTCGCCAAGCAGGTCGAGCACCTCACCCCCGGCGACCGGGTGCTGATGATGGGCATCGGCTCGGGGCTGAACATGACCTGCATGGAACTAGCCTGGTGACGGCAGGGGCACCGCAGGCTGCGGAGTCACCGCTGCCCGCGGAGTCGCCACTGCCTGCGGGGCTGCCAGGGGTCGACCGCACCTGGTCGCGCACCGTGCTCGCTGCGGACGCCGACGGGATCGAGCGCCGTTGGCACGTGCTGGACAACGGTCCAGCGCTGGCGGCGTCCGGCGTCCCGGTCGAGCAAACCCTCCTGTGCGTCCACGGCAACCCGACCTGGTCCTATCTGTGGCGACGCGTGCTCGAGGCGGCACCGCCGGGATGGCGCGTGGTCGCCGTCGACCAGCTGGGCATGGGCTACTCGGAGCGCACCGAGGCACCGCGCACCCTGGCGCAACGGGTCGAGGACCTGGGACGGCTGACCGAGGCCCTCGGCATCGACGGCCCCGTGGCCACCCTCGCCCACGACTGGGGAGGCCCGATCAGCCTCGGTTGGGCCCTCGCCCACCGCGAGCAGCTGACCCACGTGGTCCTGACCAACACCGCCGTGCACCAGCCCAAGGGCTCCCCGCTGCCGGCCGCCATCGCCGCGGTCCGCACACCACCGCTGCTCGACCTCGTGTGCCGTCAGACGCCGGGCTTCGTCTGGGCGACCACCGCCACCTGTCGCCCCGCGCTGCCGGCACCGGTCCGCGCGGCGTTCGCGGCGCCATACCGCAGCAGGGACCGTCGCGTCGCCGTCGGTGACTTCGTGGCCGACATCCCCACCAGCGCCACGCACCCCAGCCATCCGACGCTGACCGCCATCGCCGAGAGTCTCGGCGGGCTCGCCGAGGTGCCGGTGCTGATGGTCTGGGGCCTGGCCGACCCCGTCTTCTCCGGGCGCTACCTGACCGATCTGCAGCGTCGTCTGCCGCACGCGGACGTGCACACCTATCCGAGGGCCAGTCACCTGGTGCTCGAGGACCGACCCGAGGGCGTCGCGCTGATCTGGGACTGGCTGACCCGCCCCAGGACCACGGTGACTTCCGCCCCTGCTCCCACGGTGCCGATCCGCATCGACACCTCCTCACCCGAGGCCACCGCGATCGTCGAGCTCACCGGCGCCGGCGGACACATCACCTTCGGTGCGCTTGCCGAGCGGGTCGAGGGCCTGGCCCGCGGCCTCCACCTGCGCGGCGTGCGCCGCGGCCAGCGCGTCGCTCTGCTGGTGCGCCCCGGCGTCGACCTGACGACCGTGCTGTATGCCGTGTGGCGACTGGGCGCCGTGGCTGTCGTGGCCGACGCCGGGCTGGGCCGCCGCCGGCTGGCCGCCGCGCTGCGCGGTGCCGCCCCCGACCACGTCATCGGCTTCCCCGCAGCCCGCGCCCTCGTCGTGGCGGCGAACGTGCCGGGCCAGTGGATCCGCCTGGGCCCCGAGGACGTCACCACCCTGATCGCCGACGGGTGCGGACACACGGTTGACCCTGCTGAACTCATTAGTGCCACAGCCGACCTCGACCACGACGGGGCGGTCCTGTTCACCTCGGGTGCGACCGGACCGCCCAAGGGTGTGGTCTACACCCGCCGCCAGGTCGGGACCCAGGTGGGCCTGCTGCGCGACACCTTCGGGCTGCACCCCGGAGAGCGGTTCGTCGCGGCGTTCGCACCGTTCGCGCTCTATGGCCCGGCGCTCGGGCTCGGCTCTGCCGTGCCGGACATGGACGTCACGGCGCCGGACACCCTGACCGCTAGTGCGCTCGCCGACGCCGTGGAGGCAGTGGAGGCCACCGTGGTGTTCGCCTCGCCCGCGGCGCTGGAGAACGTGGTGGCGACCGCCGGCGACCTCTCGGCCCACCAGCTGGAGGCACTGCAAGGCCCACGCCTGGTCCTCTCGGCGGGGGCGCCGGTGCCGCTCGCGCTGTTGCGCCGGCTCCAGGAGCTGCTGCCGGCGGCTGCCACACACACGCCCTATGGCATGACCGAGGCACTGCCGGTCGCCACGCTCGACCCGACCACCCTCGACCCGGCAGACCCCGTCGACCGCGAGGGTGGGGTGTGTGTCGGGGCGCCGCTGCCCGGCGTCACGGTGCGGGTGGCACCACTGTCGCCAGACGGTGGCGCGGGCGACGAGCTGTCCTCTGCGGCAGGGCAGTTCGGCGAGATCGTGGTCCGTGCGCCTCATGTGAAGGATCGCTACGACCGGCTCTGGGGCACGCAGCGGGCCAGCGAGCGCCCGAGCGGCTGGCACCGGACCGGTGACGTCGGTCATCTTGATGCCCGTGGCAGGTTGTGGGTCGAGGGTCGGCTCAGCCATGTGGTGCGGACGGCGCAGGGCCCGGTCGCTCCCTATCCCGTGGAGCAGCTGATCGAGTCCGTCCCGGGTGTCCGGCGGGCGGCTGTCGTCGGAGTCGGCCCCGTCGGCACCCAGCAGGTGGTCGCCGTCGTCGTGCCGGAGGGGCTAGCTGGACACAGCGGCCCCGGGCGCAGCGGTCCCGGACGTCTCCTGGAGGCGGTCACACAGCGCGTCCGCCAGGGCGACACCAGCGTCCCGCCCGAGATCGCCCAACAGGTGCGCGAGGTCGCCGGGGTCCCCGTTGCGGCGGTGCTCCGCCGTGACTGGCTCCCGGTCGACATCAGGCACGCGGCCAAGGTGGACCGCACCGAGATGGCCCGATGGGCCACCGGGCTGCTGCACGGGTCACGGGCGGCCCGCGAGCAGTTCCGCTACCATCCCAAGGCCCCGAGCCGACGGAGCCGCTGATGCGCGTGCTGGTCACGGGCGCGAGCGGCATGCTGGGGCGGGCCGTCGCAGACCACCTGTCCGCCCGCGGCGACCTGGTGACCGTGCTGCAGCGTCGACCGTCCAGCAGCCCGCACCGCGAGGTGCTCGGGGATGTCGCCGACCCGGTCGCCGTCGCCCAGGCAACACAGGGGCAGGACGCGGTCATCCACCTCGCGGCCAAGGTCGATGTGGTCGGGCCGTGGGAGGACTACGCGCGCACCAACATCACCGGCACCCGCACCGTGGTCGATGCCGCTCGCACTGCCGGGGTCACCCGCTTCGTGCAGGTCTCCTCGCCCTCGGTGGCACACGCCGGTGCGTCGCTCGCGGGGGTGGGCGCAGGGCCGGCAGACCCGGCGCACGCCCGCGGCAACTATGCCCGCAGCAAGGCCGCGGCCGAGGTCATCGCCCTGGACGCGGACGGACCTGAGCTGGCGGTGACCGCCGTCCGCCCGCACCTGGTCTGGGGTCCCGGCGACACCCAGCTCATCGGGCGCATCCTGGAGCGGGCCCGCGCGGGCCGGCTGCCGATCGTCGGTCGCGGGACGAGCCTGGTCGACACCACCTATGTCACCAACGCGGTGGACGCGATCGTCGCTGCCCTGGACCGGATCGACGTGGCGCACGGGCAGGCACTGGTCGTCACCAACGGTGAGCCGCGCCCCATCGGTGAGCTGATCGGCGACATCTGCCGCGCGGGAGGCGCCCCGGCCCCTCGTTGGCACGTCCCGGCGCGTCTGGCGTGGGCGCTCGGTGCAGCGGTCGAGGGCGCCATGGTCGTCTCGCACGCTGTGCCGGGGGTGCCGACCATCACCGAGCCTCCCCTGACCCGCTTCCTGGCCGAGCAGCTGTCCACCGCCCACTGGTTCGACCAGCGGCACACCCATGCCGTGCTGGACTGGACGCCGAGGGTCAGCCTCGCCGAGGGTCTGCGACTCCTTGCTGCAGGGACACCGGCGGGCCAGTAGCGTGGGCACAGCCGGAGTCACCACGAGCAGGCCGTGAGGTGACGATGACACACAGGACTGGGGCCGAGGGATGAGCAGGGCATCGCGGGCACGCCGCATCGCGGCCGCGGCGGCCTATGGCGGCGGCGGGGTCGCTGCCGCTGGCCTGGCCGGGTGGGCGCTGCTGCAGGCCGAGGTGCTGCTCGCCAGACGCATCATCGGTGACGGTCCTGGGACTCCTCGGCACGACGAGGGGACGTATGGCGCGGGGACGGGCCAGGCGCACCGGATCCTCGTGCTCGGCGACAGCACTGGGGCCGGCGTGGGCGCCAGCCACCGACGGGAGACCATCGGGGCCATCGTCGCGACCGGGGTCGCGGCACTGAGCGGCCACCCGGTGGACCTGTGCAACGTGGCCCGCAGCGGCGCCACCTCGCCACAGCTCCTCGGTCAGCTGGAGCGCGGTCTGCAGACCATGCCCGAGCCGGACGTGGCTCTCATCATGATCGGCGCCAACGACGTCAAGGAGCGGCTGGAGCGCACCGCCTCCGTGCGCGCCCTCAGCGAGACGGTGGCGCAGCTGGTGGCAGCCGGCGCCGAGGTGGTCGTCGGCACGTGTCCCGACCTGGGGACGGTCCGGACCATCCCCCAGCCGTTGCGTGCCCTGGTGCAGCGCTGGAGCCGCGACCTGGCCGCCGCCCAGACCGTCGCCGTCGTCGAGGCGGGAGGCCGCACAGTGTCCCTGGGTGACCTGCTCGGCCCCTCCTTCCGGGAGTCCCCGGAGCTGATGTTCAGCCCGGACGGGCTGCACCCGTCCTCTGCGGGCTACGCCCGGGCCGCCGCTGCGCTGCTGCCCAGCGTCGTGGACGGCCTCGGCCTGCGCACCCTCGACACCGACCGCAGCCCGGACCACCGCCGCGGCGAGCGGGTCGAGCCGCTGCCCGAGGCCGCGCAGCGCGCCGTCCTCGACCCCGGCAGCGAGGTCAGCGCGACGCATGTCGACGGGCACAGCCGGGGCGAGCGTGGCCGGTGGGCGCAGCTCCTGCGCCGGCACCGGGGTCCCGACCCACGGGACGCGGACGACAACACGGACGACAACGCAGCGGACGACCCGGTGGTCCACCACGTCGAGGCCGGCGACGCTGGTGGCGACTTCGCCCCCAGCGGCACCACCGGTGGTGGCGCGCCAACGCACTGACAGCCCTCGGCATACGCACCGTCGTGCCGTTAGGGTGGTAGCCAATGGTGTGCCGGGAAGTCTGGTCGGCGTCCTTTTGTCGACCCCGAGGAGACACCGTTGTCCCGCACACCAGACCCGTCATCCGCCCGGCGCCGCACGCTCGGCCGGGCCAGCTACGCCGAGGTCGTCCGCATCGGAACCCTCCTGCGCAAGGAGACGGTCGGCGGCATGCTGCTCGTGGGGGCGGCCCTCATCGCGATCGTCTGGGCCAACTCACCGTTTGCCGACACCTATTTTTCGATCCGGGACACGGAGGTCGGCTATGCGCCGTGGCACCTGAGGCTGAGCCTGGGCTCGTGGGCCGCCGACGGGCTGCTGGCGATGTTCTTCTTCCTGGTGGGACTCGAGCTCAAACGTGAGGTGATCGTCGGCGACCTGCGCCAGTGGGACCGCGCGATCGTGCCGGTGGCCGCGGCCTTTGGCGGTGTGGTCGTGCCAGCCCTGATCTATGCCGCCATCAACTGGAGCAACCCCGAGGCGTTGCGGGGCTGGGCCATCCCGACAGCGACCGACATCGCATTTGCCGTCGCGGTGCTCGCCATCATCGGCTCGCGTCTGCCTCCCGCGCTGCGGATCTTCCTGCTGACGCTGGCCGTCGTGGACGACCTCATCGCGATCCTGATCATCGCACTCATCTATTCCTCCGGCATCGATGTCACGATGCTCCTCTGGTCCCTGGTGCCGTTGGTGGCCTATGCCCTGCTCGCCCGGCGTCAACGCACGCTTTTCCGCCATCGGCAGCTGTCGTGGTGGCTGTTGCTCCTGCCGGTCGGCGCCGTCTTCTGGGCGCTGATCCACGCCTCCGGCATCCACGCAACGATCGCCGGCGTCGTCCTCGGCTTCACCGTCCCAGCCAGGCTGCGCGCGGACCGGGGAGAGCGACCAGGAGAGGAGCAGCACGCCCTGGCTGAGATCTTCGAGCACCGGATGCGGGTGCTGTCCGCCGGCTTTGCCGTGCCGGTCTTTGCGTTCTTCTCCGCCGGGGTCGCCGTGGGGGGCCTCGAGGGACTGACGTCGGCCCTCAGCGCGACGGTCACGATCGGGATCGTCACCGGCCTTGTCGTCGGCAAGATCATCGGCATCACCAGCACGACCTGGCTGGTCACCCGCGTCACCCGGTCCAGTCTCGATCCGTCGCTGCGCTGGATCGACATCGTGGGTGTCGCCGCTCTGGCCGGGATCGGCTTCACGGTGTCCCTGCTCGTCGCGGAGCTGAGCTTCGGGGTGGGCACCGAGCTGGGCGACCACGCCAAGGTCGGCATCTTCGTCGCCTCCCTCATCGCGGCGGTGGTCGGATCGATCATCCTGACCGCGCGCAACCGGCATTACGCGGCGCTCGCCGCCGAGGAGCAGGTTGACAGCGACGCCGACGGCATCCCGGACGTCTATGAGCCGAAGACCGACCGCGGCTAGACCCGGCTAGACCCGACCGCGGACAGACCCCACCGCAACTCCATCACCGCCTCAGTCCGCCACTGAGCCGGTCGCCCGAGCGTCATGCGGTCCCGGTCCTGCAGAACCAGGGTCAGAGCACCGGACTTGCAGGACCGGAACCTCATGGCCGCTGGAGGTGCCACAGTCAGCGCACGGCGCACGGCGCACGGCGCACGGCGGACCCGCGTATCGGGCCAGCACGGGGGTGCGGCAGGCCGGCGCACAAGGGGACCGACGATCTCGCCGCGCGGGACGGCTTCTAGACTCTGGGCAACGACCCCACCAGGAGGAACCATGCCCGAGGCAGTCATCGTCGCCGCAGCCCGAACCCCGATCGGGCGTGCGTTCAAGGGCTCCCTGACCACCGTCCGACCCGACGACCTGGCCACCGGTGTCATCCGCGCCGCACTCGACCAGGTCCCCGACCTGGACGCGACCACCATCGACGACCTCTATCTCGGCTGCGCCGAGCCCTGGGGCGAGCACGGCAGCAACATGGCCCGCGTCGTGTCGGTGCTGCTGGGCATGGACGGGCTGCCTGGCGCCACTATCAACCGCTTCTGCGCCTCTTCCGTGCAGACCACCAGGATGGCCTTCCACGCCATCAAAGCCGGTGAGGGCGACGTCTTCATCAGCGCCGGCGTCGAGGCGGTCTCTCGCTATGCCGACTTCTCCGGCGCCGGTGGCAGCAAGGCAGAGTGGCAGAACCCGAAGTTCGCGGACTCCGCCGCCCGCAGCGCCCGGATCGCCGAGACCAACGCCACGTGGACCGACCCGCGTGCCGAGGGGCTGCTGCCCGACATCTATCTGGCCATGGGACAGACGGCCGAGAACGTCGCGACCGCCCGAGGCATCTCGCGCGAGCGCCAGGACGAGTGGGGTGTCACCAGCCAGAACCGCGCCGAGGCCGCCATCAACGCGGGGGTCTTCGAGCGGGAGATCGCCCCCGTCACCCTCGCGGACGGCACTGTCGTGGCCAAGGACGACGGCCCCCGCGCGGGCGTCACGCTCGAGAAGGTCTCTTCGCTGCAGCCGGTCTTCCGCGAGGACGGCACCATCACGGCAGGCAACTGCTGCGCGCTCAACGACGGGGCCGCCGCCCTGGTCGTCATGAGCGACACCCGGGCCAAGGAGCTCGGCCTGACGCCGCTGGCGCGGGTCGTGTCGACCGGAGTGTCCGCCCTGTCCCCCGAGATCATGGGCCTGGGCCCGGTCGAGGCCTCCCAGCAGGCGCTGGCCCGCGCTGGCATGACGATCGGCGACATGGACCTCTATGAGATCAACGAAGCCTTCGCCGCCCAGGTGCTGCCCAGCGCCGACGACCTCGGCATGGACTTCGACAAGCTCAACGTCCACGGTGGCGCGATCGCCCTGGGTCACCCGTTCGGCTCCACCGGTGCCCGCATCAGCACGACCATGATCAACGCCCTGCGCACCCGGGACGGCCAGTTCGGGCTGGAGACGATGTGCGTCGGCGGCGGCCAGGGCATGGCGATCATCCTCGAGCGCCTCAGCTGATCCCTCCGCCAATTTTCATAGGGGTTTCGTCTGCCGAGCCCGGCTTTTTGTCGTGGTTCTGTCGGTCAGGTCCGGCTCTTTGTCGTGGTTCGTCTGCCGGTTCCCACAGACTGCCTCGCCGGAGGGTCAGTCCGCCGTGAGTCATTCGCGACGGGCTGGCCGTCGGTCGAGTCCAGGCGCCTCGATGCGATGGCGCCCGTTGGCGCTGTTGCCGTGGCTCGTCGCGGCGCCGGGGAGCCTACAAAACCGCTACGAAATTGCGGGAATGGCCTGCAAAACCACTCGGAAAATTGGTTAGAGGGCGCGGCGCAGGGCGGTGAGCGCGGCCGCGAGCGGCACCGGGTCCAGCTCCGCCTGTCCGTGGTCGTAGACCATGACCTGCAGCTGGTCCATCAGGACGGCGGGACCCAGGTCGGGGACGGGAGTGAGCGGCATACCAACCTCGCGGGCCACGTCGTCGGCGAGGCGCTGCACGACTTCGCGGACGCGCGGGGACGCAGAAAGCGCGTGGTCCAGCGGCAGCTGCTGCCACCGCCGGACCACGCGCTTCAGCTCTGTCCCGACCTCATCACGCGCGGCTGCGCGCGGGTCGGGAGTGCTCATCTCAGTCGCGCTGCAGGATCGCGAACAGACGCAGGAACTCGATGTAGAGCCACACCAGCGAGGCGACCAGACCGTGGCCCATCAGCCAGGAGTACTTCTCCGGGGCCCCGGCCTGGATGCCGCGGTCGATCGAGTCGAAGTCGACGGCCAGCGAGTAGGAGGCCAGCGCGACGCCCAGCAGCGAGATGACGATGCCCAGCCAGCCGCCGTAGATCCCCCAGCCGTCACCGAAGCCCAGGAAGCTGGCGCCGATGTTGATCAGCAGGAAGACCAGGTAGCCCATCGCCATCATCCCGAAGATGCGGCGGGACTTGCTGGTGACCTTGATGAAGCCGACCTTCCAGGCGATGAACATGCCGGCGAAGGTGCCGAGGGTGGCCACGACCGCGCTGGTCACCACACCGGGGTAGTACTGCTCGAAGGTGAAGCTGATGGCGCCGATGAAGCCACCCTGCAGGACGGCGTGCACCATGATCAGCGGGACGTTGACCTTCTTGCTGAAGCCGATCACGAAGCTCAGCCCGAGAGAGCCAAACATGCCCAGCAACCAGATCGGCATCGCGATCGGGGACAGTCCGGTGTCGGGGTCAACAGTCCCGCTCACGACGAACCAGGTGCCGGCGGCGACCGCCAGGAGCACGCCGAAGAGGACCCCCGACTTGATGACCACGTCGTCCAGGGTGAGTCGTCCGGTCTGGGCCGGGCCGGCGGGTGCCTGGCGATACATCTGGTCCAGCTGCTCGGAGCTCATCGTCTCGGAGGCGCCGGGGTAGCCCATCGGCATCTGCGGCTGGCCCTGCGGGGGCGGGCCGTAGCCCTGCTGGGGGGCCTGGTTGAACCCGGCGTACTGTTGGGCTTCCTTGTCAATGCGGTTGAAGACAGGGTTGGTCGCCATCTCTGGCCCTCCTCGTTAGCGGCACGTGCGTGTCGTCACGTCACAGTTTAGAGCGAACCGGGACGCCAACTTGTTCCCCTCCTCCACAACGTTTTGGCGCGGGAAGGCCACCGACCGGTATCCTGGCAAGTCTTCCACAAATCGTTCCGCTCGCTGAGGAGCACCGATGCCGAGTGCTAGGCCCGCACGCCTTGCGTGCGTGACCGCTGCGGCCGCGCTGGCCGTGGCGGGCCTTGGCGTGCCGAGCTCCAGCGCGGCCGGCACCGCTGTCACGGCGCCGTCGGCCGGGGTGGGTCTTGCCCAGGCATCCTCCGCGGAGAGCGAGGGCTACCCACGACAGCACGTGCTGGACGAGCCGCCCGCCGACTCCTCGGACGCCTCCCTCAGACTCGGCCTCACGGCATACGACCAGATCGCGCCGCTGCTCAACGACCTGCAGCGCCGGTCCCAGCGGGTGAGCGCCGAGGTCATCGGTCAGACCGTCACCGGCCGCGAGCTCTATCTGGTGACGCTGACCGCGCCCGAGTCAGCCGCCGAGTCACGGCAGCAGGACCAGATGCGCGAGCGGATCCTGCACCAGCCCGACCAGGCCGCAAAGGACCGCGATCTGGCGCGCAACTACAAGACGCCGATCTTCATCAACAACAACATCCACGGCAACGAGTGGGAGGGCACCGACGCGGCCCTGCGGCTGATCGAGGACTACGCCACCAGCAACGACCCGGCGGTCGTGCAGACCCTGCAGCAGAGCCGGATCTATGTCGTCGTGTCGATGAACCCGGACGGGCGCCACGGCAACACCCGCGCCAACGCCTCCGGCTTCGACCTGAACCGCGACTTCATCACGGCCACCCAGCCCGAGGTGGTCGCCGTCCGTGACGCACTGGTGGACACCCAGCCGCTGGTGATGCTTGACCTGCACGGCTATGTCAACGGCACGCTGATCGAGCCGACCACGCCACCGCACGGCGAGAACTACGAGTACGACCTCTTCATCAAGCACGCCTACCCCAACGGGCTGGGCATGGAGCAGGCGGTGCTCGACCTCGGCTTCACCGTCGAGGACGACGGGGTGAACCCGCCCCAGATCCCGTTCCGCGACTGGGCCGAGGGCTGGGACGACTGGCCGCCGATCTTCACGCCGCAGTACGCCGCCTTCCACGGTGCCGTCGCGCACACCATCGAGGTCCCGCTGCGGGTGAACAACAGCAGCTACAACCGGCCGGAGGAGGAGCTGCAGCGCCGGGCCGCGATCAACACGGACATCGCGCACGCCGCGATGGAGTCCTCCATCAGCTATCTGCAGGAGCACCGCGGCGAGCTCCTGGCCGACCAGATCGAGATCTTCCGGCGCGGGGTCACCGGCGCCGACCCTCTCGAGGTCACCGACGAGCTCTTCCCCGAGATCGGTCCTGAGGACGTCTATCTCACGGAGTATCCCCGCGCCTATGTCATCCCCGTCGGCGACGGGCAGCGTTCGGCACCGGCCGCTGCCCGGCTCGTCGACCATCTCATCGCCAACGGCGTCGAGGTCCGCACCACCCGGGTGCCGGTGACTCTCGACGGGCAGACCCACCCGGCCGGCAGCTATCTGGTCGACCTGCACCAGGGCAAGCGGGGCCTGGCCAACACGATCCTCGGCGCCGGCACTGACATCAGCGACCGGGTCGACGCGATGTATGACATCTCCGGCTGGAGCCTGGGGCTGCTGTGGGGCGCGGACGTCGCGACCATCCCGCAGGACGGCCGTATGCCGCGGGCCGGGTCCGCGATCGAGGCAGCGGCCCCCACGGGCCAGGTCACCGGCACCGGTGACCTGTTGCTGCACCTGGACGACCCGAACGACCTCGCGGCCCTGAACCACTTCGCGCGCTCCGACGTCGTGCCGGAATGGCTCGACGACGGCACCGTGCTGATCCCCGAGGAAGCGGCCGACCAGGCCCGGGCGACCGCCGAGTCTTTCGGCGTCACCCTCACCCCCGCACCGGACGGTGCCTCCGGCACGCCGGTCGGTCACGAGTTCGTGGTCGCTGCGGCCGCGCCGTCGACCGAGGTGTGGGCCCTGCAGGAGATGGGCTTCGAGGTGCGCGAGGTCAACGCGACCGTCCTCAACGACGGATTCGACTATTCGCAGGTCGACGCTCTCTACGTCTCGACGTCGGCGGTCTCATGGTCCTCGCTGGAGGACCCGGCCCGCAATGACATGACCTCCTTCCTGCGCAACGGTGGAGGGTTCGTGGGGCGCGGACTCCACGGGACCGACCTCAACGCCGAGCTCGACCTGCTCGACGTCACCCTGGAGCGCGGTCGCAGCGACGGCAACGGCGTGGTGGCAGTCGACAACGCCGAGACCGCCATCAGCGCCGGTGCGACTCCACACTCCTTCGTCTACTCCCCCGCCTGGTTCACCGAGCTGGGCGAGGATGTCACCGTCGATCAGCACTACGCCGGTGACGACGTCCTGGTCAGCGGCCACTGGGCGGGGACCGCTGAGGAGGGCGGCCAGGACGCCGCCGCGGGCCAACCGCTGATCGTCAGCGGTGCCGACTACGACGGTGCGGCCGTGCTCTTTGGCAGCGAGCCGCTCTTCCGGGCCCACCCGAAGGGTCAGTTCGCGCTGGTGGGCCGAGCCCTGTTCTGGTCCTCGCTGCAGGACTGAGCCGTGGCACGGGCACCCCAGCCGGGGGCGGACCTGGTGGTCCCACCCGGACCGGGCCTGGTCGACGGCATGACGATCCCCTCTGGCGAGCTGCTGGAGCGCTTCTCCCGGTCGAGCGGCCCCGGTGGCCAGGGCGTCAACACCACGGACAGCCGGGTCGAGCTCATCTATCGACCCGCGTCCTCGATCGCGGTCGCCGAGCTCTCCGAGGCTGCCCGGGACCGGCTGCTGCATCGTCTGGAGACTCGCCTGGTCGGTGGGCAGCTGGTGGTCGTCGCCTCGGAGCACCGCGCGCAACGACAGAACCGGGTGGCTGCGCGCCAGCGCCTGGTCGCAGCGCTGCGCGCCGCAGCAGCTCCCCCACCTCCCACCCGACGCGCGACGAGGCCGACGCGGGGCAGCCAGCGACGCCGGTTGGAGGCCAAGCGGCAACGCTCCCAGACCAAGGCCGGCCGCGGACGGGTCACTGGTGAGGGTGGCTGACGGCCGGGTGACAATAGCGACAGCCCCACCGAGACGAGGACGCCGTGAGACACACCCCGCACTACCTGATGACCAACCCTGAGGAGGTCAGACGGCTCATCCGCGCCCACCCGTGGGCCACGATCGTCTCGCCGACGAGCAACGGCCTGGTCGCCTCGCACTACCCGGTCCTGCTCGAGGAGGAGGCCGAGGGCATCAGCATCGTCAGCCACGTCGGGCGCCCCGACGAAAAGCTGCACGAGCTGGGTCAGCACGAGGTGCTGGTGGTCATCCAGGGGCCGCACGACTATGTCTCGGCGAGCTGGTATGCACCTGATGACCTGGTCTCGACCTGGAACCACGTCACGGCGCACCTCTATGGCGTGCCGGAGATCCTCTCCGAGGAGGAGAACTATGGCGTCCTCTCGCGCCTGACCGACCACTTCGAGCACGGCCGCGAGGGAGCGCGCAGCCTGTCGCAGGACGAGGCGGGCACCCGGCGCATCGCCAAGGGCACGGTCGGGCTGCGGCTGCGGGTCACCCGGTTCGATGCGCGGGCCAAGCTGAGCCAGAACAAGTCTCCCGAGGTCTGGGAGCGGATCACCGAGGAGCTGGACGCCAGCAACCCCGCGCTCGCCGAGGAGATGCGCCGCAAGGCGACGTGAGTGCGGCGCGACCCCTCCGGCTCGCGTCGGCAGGTCTCAGCCGCTGGCGGGCAGCAGCTCGTCGATGAGGACCTGCACCCGCTGGCGGATCTCGTCACGGATGGGTCGCACGGCCTCGATGCCCTGACCGGCCGGGTCGTCCAGGCTCCAGTCCTCATAGCGCTTGCCGGGGAAGATGGGGCAGGCGTCGCCACAGCCCATCGTGATGACGACGTCGGAGTCCTGCACCGCCTCGGTGGTCAGCACCTTGGGCTGGTTGGCCGAGATGTCGATGCCTTCCTCTGCCATCGCGGCCACAGAGACCGGGTTGATGGCATCGCCGGGAGCTGACCCGGCCGAGCGGACCTCGATCCGGCCGGCCCCGAGCGTCTGGAGATAGCCCGCGGCCATCTGGGAGCGGCCGGCGTTGTGGACGCACACGAACAGGACACTGGGACTGGTCATCGCGCCACCCCCGCCGGTGCGGTCAGGGTCAGGGGTTGTGGGCCGGGGTCTGTGCCGCAACAACCGCCACCTGCGCCGGGCTCCTCGTCGAACAGGCCGGCCCCTCCACAGACGCCGGTGTCCGGCAGCTGCAGCTCCACCGCCCGGGCGGCCACGAGGTCGCCGGCCAGCGCCGCCGCGATCGAGCGCACCTGCTCATGACCCGTCATCGCCAGGAACGAGGGCGCCCGGCCATAGGACTTCATCCCGGCGAGGAAGAGCTCCCTCTCTGGTTGGGCGAGCACCTCAAAGCCGTGCGGCTGGACCGAGCCGCATGAGTGCAGGTTGGGGTCGATGCCCGGCGCCAGCGCGGTCGGGGCCTGCAGTCGCGCGTCCAGGTCGAGCCGGACCTCGGACAGGAAGGTCAGGTCCGGGCGGAACCCGGTGGCCCCCACCACCTGGTCCAGCCCGTCCATGTGCCGCCCGTCGGCCGCCCACAGGGCGACCTGCCGGCCGTGGCGCTCGACCGCGCTGACCCGGAACCCGGTCACGACCTCGATCAGGCCCTCCTGCACGGCGGTGCGGACCCGGGTGCCGAGCGCCCCGCGCGCCGGCAGCTCATCGAGCTCACCGCCGCCGAAGGCGCTGCCCACCGCACCGCGTCGCACCACCCACACCACGCGGGAGTCAGCGGTGTGCAGCGGCGCTGACGTCAGGGCGATCAACGCGGTCAGGGCCGAGGCACCGGAGCCGACCACCGCGGTCGAGGCTCCCTGGAAGCGGGTCAGGTCGCGGACAGGATCGGGCATGCCGTGGAGGACCTGCCCGGTCGCGGCATCCTCCCCCGCAGCGGGATAGCCCTCCGCGCCCAGCGGGTTCGGCGAGCTCCAGGTGCCGGAGCAGTCGATGACCGCGCGCGCCAGGACCCTGTCGTGCGTGCCGCCGGGACTGCTCACGTGCAGCACGAACGGCTGCTCATCGCGCCCCGAGTCAACCAGCAGGTCCCGGTCCAGCCGCGCGACGCCGATCACCTGGCTGCTCGTGCGCACGCGCTCGCCCAGCAGCTGCGCCAGTGGCTCGAGATAGTCACGGGACCACTCAGCACCCGTGGGGTATGCCGCGCGGTCGGGATGCTCCCAACCGGCCGCCTCGAGCAGTGCGACAGCGGCTGGCGAGGTCACCTCCGACCACGGAGAGAACAACCGCACGTGCCCCCACTGCCGGACCGCGTCGGCCGCTCGCTCGCCGCGCTCCAGCACGATGACGTCCTGCTCGCGCACCACCAGTTCGGCTGCGGCCGCGAGACCGATGGGTCCGGCGCCGATGACGACGACGGGCAGTGCTGACGATGTCATCTCAAGAACTCCCTGCTTCGATAAGTGTCGATGCAACGCATTCTTGCAACATTCTTCGATAGTTGTCAATATAGCCGTATGCCCACGACCACCGCCCCTGCCGCCAGCCCGACCGGCACTCCTGCGTGCGACGCGGGCTGCGCACCCGGCGAGGGCCTCTCGCGTGAGCAGGCCGACCGGGTGTCGGCCCTGCTCAAGGCGCTGGCCGACCCGGTGCGGCTGCGGCTCTACTCACGGATCGCGGCCGCGCCGGACCAGACCTGCGTGTGCGACCTCGGAGACTTCGGCGTCTCCCAGCCGACGGTCTCCCACCACCTGCGCAAGCTACGTGAGTCCGGGCTCATCGAGAGCGAGCGCCGTGGCACCTGGGTCTACTACCGCGCGGTGCCCACCGCCCTCGAGCCAGTCGGGGTCCTGCTCGGCCGCTGACGACCACCGAGGTCGCACGTGGACGCGAGTGCCCCCGGCGGGATTCGAACCCGCACTGGACCCATTTTAAGTGGGCTGCCTCTGCCGGTTGGGCTACGAGGGCCGCGGCCAACCCTACCCAGTTCCCGACCGGCATCCGATCGACGCCGGTGCCCTCACAAGGTCGCGATGACCTCGTCCAGCATCGCCTCGGTCAGCTTGCCGGTGAAGGTGTTCTGCTGGCTGACGTGATAGCTGCCGACCAGCCGCACCACCCGCGAGTCCGGGGTCACCAGCTGTGCCTGCGCGCCGTGCCCGAAGCGCGGCCTGGGGCGCGGCACCTCCCACCCCATCTGCTTGACCGTGCGCAGCGTCGCGTCCCAGCCGATCAAGCCCAGCGCCAGGATCGAACGCAGGGTCGGCGCGGCCAGCTCCAGCTCGCGGTGCAGCCACGGCGCGCAGGTGGCTCTCTCCTGCGTGGTCGGCTTGTTCTGCGGCGGGGCGCAGCGCACCGCTGAGACGATGCGCAGCCCCTGCAGCTCCAGGCCGTCGCCGGCGTGGTCGCTGGTCGGCTGGTTGGCATAACCACCCCGGTGCAGCGCGGCATACAGCCAGTCGCCGGAGCGGTCGCCGGTGAACATCCGGCCGGTCCGGTTGGCTCCCTGCGCAGCGGGGGCCAGCCCCACGATCAGCACCGGGGCCCCAGCCGGGCCGAAGCCGGACGCGGGGCGGCCCCAGTAGGGCTGGTCCGCGAACGAGGCCCGCCGTCCTGAGATCGCGACCGACTCGCGCCAGTCCACCAGCCGCGGACAGGCACGGCAGACGGTGATCCGTGCGTCGAGCTCGGCCACGTCCGCGCACGAGGCCGCCAGGTCGGCCACCTGGTGGGGCGTCACCGCCACGGGAGTATGCCGTGAGGCCGGGTCTCCCGGCCAGCCCGTCCCAGGTGGCACCGGTGAGGCAAACTCCTGACCGGTGACGGGGTGCGGGTCGGTCGTGCGCATCGGGGCCGTCGCCGCCAGCTCAGCTGTCCGACGGTGCCAGGGACAGCGCGATGCCGTCGAGGATGTCGCTCTCCGAGGCCCGCACCGAGGCCAGCCCCGAGTCGTGCTGGACACGCTGGACGACGCTGCGCCACACCAGAGCACCCGCGCCGATCACATCAACCCGACCCTCGTGCATGTAGGGCAGTGCGCTGCGCTGCGCCCGGCTCAGCTGCAGCAGCTCGGTGGACGCGGCGATGACCCGGTCCGCAGGCACGTCCGCACCGTGGATCGCCTCACGCTGATAGCTGTCGAGCGCCAGTGCGTGCGCGGTCACCGTGGTCACCGACCCCGCCAGCCCGATCAGCGTGCCGACCCCCGTGAGGTCCACCTGCCCGGCAGCAGAGTTGATGGCGTTGGTGATGTCACCCAGCGCCGGCCAGATCTCGTCCTCGGTCGGCGGGTCGCTGCGCAGGTGCCGCTCGGTCAGCCGGACGCAGCCGATGTCGACCGACACCGACTGCTCGACGCCCTCGGTGCCGCGCACGAGCTCGGTGGACCCGCCGCCGATGTCCACCACCAGATAGGGGCCGCCGCCCGACAGACCCGCGGTGGCACCGGCGAAGGAGAGGGCCGCCTCCTCCTGGCCCGACACGACCTCGGGCACCGTCCCGAAGTGGGCGAACGCCTCGCGGACGCCTGCCACGAACTCCTCGGAGTTCTCGGCGTCACGGGAGGCGGAGGTCGCGACAAAACGGACGGCGGTGCACCCGTGCTCCGCACACAGCTCCGCATAGTCGGCGGCCGCAGCCAGGGTGCGTGCCATCGGCTCGGCGCCGATGCGTCCGGTCGCGTCCACCCCGTGACCGAGCCGCACGATCCGCATCTCGCGGTGCACCTCCCGGAGCGCGCCACCCTCGACGTCCGCGATCAGCAAGCGGATCGAGTTGGTGCCGCAGTCGATCGCCCCGACCCTCGTCATACGGACTCCTCCTCGTCCTCGTCGCAGCAACCACCCGACCACCACTGGGGCAGCGCGGCCAGCGCCTCGTCACCGAGCGGGTTGATGCCCGGCCCGACCGCCAGGGAGTGCGCGACCAGGACGTGCAGGCACTTTACGCGGGTCGGCATGCCGCCGGCCGAGATGCCGTCGATCTCGGGGACCTGGCCGAGCTCAGCGCGACGGGCCAGGTAGTCCTCGTGCGCTGCGGCATACGCTTCGGCGAGGTCGGCGTCGACGGCCAGTCGCTCAGTCATCTCGCGCATCATCCCCTCGCTCTCCAACGTCGAGATGGCGCCGGTCAGCCTCGGGCACGTGGCATAGAAGGAGGTGGGGAACGGCGTGCCGTCGGGCAGCCGTGGCTCGGTGCGCACCACCGTCGGACAGCCGCACGGGCAGCGGTGCGCGATGGCAACGACGCCGCGCGGTGTCCGGCCCAGCTGTCGGTGGATGGCAGCCAGGTCATCCTCGGTCGGCGCCGCCCACCCATCGCTGCCGACACTGAGGGCCGCGCCGGTCGGGGCGGTGGTCTCAGGGTCGCTCGGCGTCATCGCTCTCCGGCAGTCCTTCGTTGGCGGTCACCACGGACTCCCAGACCTGACCGAACCAGGGTCGGTTGGTGTGCACGTCCTGGGTGACCGGGGTCATCCCCTCGAGCGGCTCGGTCAGCTGCTCGCCCGTGTCGTCCAGGACGGTGAAGGCGACCTCCCCCGGCCGGACGAAACGCAGCCGCTCACGGGCCTGCTGCTCGACATAGTCGTCGTCCTCCCACAGCTGCAGTTCGCTCTCGATGGACTCGATGTCAGCCTGCTCGGACGCGATCTGCTGCTCCGCCTTGGAGATCGCGGCCCGCTGGTCGAGATAGCCGCGCAGGGTCGGTGTCAGGAACAGCGCCAGGAACCCGAGCAGCACCAGCAGTCCTCCCAGACGCCACAGGTGCGGTGGTGTCTGGCGCCGGCCCGAGGCGGCACGGGCCGGCCGGGCCCCCGAGCGGGGGGCGCTGGCGCTCTGCCGCGAGCGTGCTGCGGGTCGCTTGGTGCCTGGGCGGGACGAGTCGCGGCCGGGGCCTCGAGCGCCTGCTGCCACCGTGTCCTCCTCTCGGACGTATGCCGGGTGCTGGGTTGGTCTGTCGGCTCGGGTGGGTCGTCAGGACTGCGCGGTGAAGCGGGGGAACGCTCCGGCGCCGGCATAGACCGCGGCGTCGTCGAGCTCCTCCTCGATGCGGAGCAGCTGGTTGTACTTAGCCACGCGCTCGGACCGCGCCGGTGCGCCGGTCTTGATCTGGCCACAGTTGGTGGCGACGGCCAGGTCGGCGATCGTCACGTCCTCGGTCTCCCCGGAACGGTGGCTCATCATGCAGCGGTAGCCGTGGGTCTGGGCCAGCGTGACCGCGTCGAGCGTCTCGGTCAGGGTGCCGATCTGGTTGACCTTGACCAGCAGCGAGTTGCCGATGCCCTCGGTGATGCCGCGCTGCAGGCGCTCGGGGTTGGTGACGAACAGGTCGTCGCCCACGAGCTGGGTCTTGGTGCCCAGCCGGTCGGTGATCGCCTTCCAACCGGCCCAGTCCTCCTCGTCCAGCGGGTCCTCGATGGAGACCAGGGGGTAGTCCTCGACCAGTCCGGCGTAGTAGTCGATCATCTCCTCGGCCGACTTGCTCCCGCCCTCGAAGGTGTAGGAGCCGTCCTCGTGGAACTCGCTGGCGGCCACGTCCAGGGCCAGCGCGATGTCGCTGCCCGGCGTGTAGCCGGCCTTCCCGATCGCCTCGATGATCAGGTCGAGCGCGGCCCGGTTGGACTCCAGGTTGGGCGCGAAACCGCCCTCGTCGCCCAGCCCGGTGCTCAGCCCGCGCTCCTTCAGGACCGCCTTCAGCGCGTGGTAGACCTCGGTGCCCCAACGCAGCGCCTCCCGGAAGGAACCGGCGCCGATGGGAGCGATCATGAACTCCTGGATGTCGACGTTGGAGTCGGCGTGCGAGCCACCGTTGAGGATGTTCATCATCGGCACCGGCAGCACGTGTGCGTTGGGGCCACCGACATAACGGAACAGCGGCAGCCCTGCTGACTCCGCGGCCGCGTGGGCCACCGCCAGACTGACGCCGAGGATGGCGTTGGCGCCGATCTCAGACTTGTTGTCGGTGCCGTCGACGGCGAGCATCTCGTTGTCGACCAGTCGCTGCTCGCTGGCGTCGAAACCCAGCAGGCGGGGCTCGAGGTCGTCCATCACAGCGGCCACGGCCTGCTCGACCCCCTTGCCGAGGTAGCGGCCCTCGTCACCGTCGCGACGCTCTGCAGCCTCGAACTGTCCGGTGGATGCCCCCGAGGGCACCGCGGCCCGCCCCACCGTGCCGTCGTCCAGGCCGACCTCGACCTCGACGGTCGGGTTGCCGCGGGAGTCAAGGATCTCCCGGGCGATGATCGCGTCGATGACTGCCACGACTACTCCTTCTTCATGGACACCAGAGAGGCGCCCGCGGGTGAGCACAACGGGTCGACCCTGAGCCTAACGGCCCGGGCCGTCCCTGCCCGACGGAACCCACCGTGTCGCGAGATTCTCCTGCACCGAACGCCCGGGACCGAGCGCGGCGCGCCACCGGCGGCGTGGGCCGGCCGTGGCTATACCATCCCGCCATGGGTCTGAGAAGAGTCGTTCTGGCGATGATCGTGGCTGTCATCGCCACCGGTTGCGCGAGCAATGCCGAGGAACCACGCGCCGACTCTGGTCCTGCCCCGGACGACACGACCCGGACCCACTCGACCGAAGACGGCTCCACCGAGGGCGTGGAGAGCTCGGCGGAGCCCCTGGAGGTGGAATCTCTGGACGCGGAGTCCATCGACGCGACCGCGGCATGGGACATGGCACTGGGTCGCTTCTCCGACATCACCACCCTGGAGTACACAATCGACAGCGCCCTCCTGGAGGACTACGGCGGGTTTAGCTCGCTGCGCACAACCGTCGTGGACCGGGAGCAGGAACTCGCCGAGGTCCACGCCACCGTGTCGGGCCCGTCCGAAGCCGAGTCCGGGCTGCCCGAGGACATCGAGATGATCGTGGTGATCACCACGGACCGGGCTCTGCTGCACATGCCGGGGTGGGTGAGCACAATGCCGGAGATGGACGGTATGTGGCTAGAGATGACACCAGAGTCGGTGGGCGACGCAGGCCTACCTGCTGATCTGACGCACACGGACTTCCGTGACTTCTTCCCACCGGCCGAGCTGGTGGACTTTGCCCCGCTTACCGCGCGCCCCGGGGCAGGGACGGGGATCACCGTGCTTTCTGGCACCCTGCCCGCCGTGGACGCCCTCAGCTTGTTGGGTCTGAGCAACTACCTGAGACAGAATCCTGAGGCCGCGCTCGGAGTGACCGGGACCATGACGGCAGAGGTCACACTCGACGAGACCGGCTTCCTGCAGTCTCTGTCCCTGATGCCGGAGGTGCACACGATCGACGCCGGCGACGATGAGGCCCTGGGCCAACTGCTCACAGCTCTCCCCTACGGTGCCGCGACGCTGACTGTCCTCGCTGTCGATGAGGAGGTGCAGATCACGCTGCCACCGGCAGAGAACCGCGTCAGCGACTTCCCCGGTGCCTGATGCTGACCGTGAGGGAGTCTTCTGCGTGTCGCGCACGGTGTCGGTGTGGCGTGTTGCGCGCCAGGGCTCAGAGATCACCGACGATCCCGCACCAGCGGCGTCAGCGTAGTCGCTGCGCCAGCGCCTCGTGCAGCACGACCGACCCGGCGACCGCGGCGTTGAGCGAGCTGGCGGCCCCGACCATCGGGATGCTGACCACCTCGTCGCAGGCATCGCGCCAGGCGCGGGTCAGGCCGCGGGTCTCGTTGCCGACGACCAGCACCGTCGGGCCGGTCAGGTCGGTGCGGCGCAGGGCAGCCCGGCCGCCCTCGTCCAGACCGAGCACCGCCCACCTGGCGGGTGGCTCGGGCGCTGCGCCGCCCGCGCCGGCTGCGGCCAACCCGCCGGCTGCCTGCTGCTGGACCCAGGCGAGAACCTCGGCGTGCGAGGGCACCCGCACGACCGGGACCGTCAGCATCGAGCCGGTGCTGGCGCGCACGCAGCGCGGGTCATAGGGGTCGGCGGCATGGCCGGTCACCACCACGCCCGTGCCACCGAACGCGTCGACCGAGCGCACCAGGGTGCCGATGTTGCCGGGGCTGGCAGGGCGGTCGAAGACCGTGATCAGGGGTGCTGCCGGGACGGGCTGCGAACGGTCGTGCAGGGCGGGGTCGACCAGGAGTCGGTCCAGGTCGTCCGGCGGCAACGCCAGCACAGCGATCAGCTCTGGGACCGAGTCGTCCTTCTGCCCCAGCTCAGCCATCAGCTCGTCCGCGAGCACCGCGTGCTGGCCGGGTGTGCTGCGCCAGACATCCTCGGCCCAGTCGGACAGCGGCCGGTCGGGGCGCAACAGGGCCTGCACCGGCCAAGCACGCTCGAGGGCCAGGCGCAGCGGACGCACGCCGTGGACCAGGAACTCGCCGGTGCGGTTGCGCTTGGTGCGGTTGGTCAGCAGCGCCTGCCACTGCTGGAAACTCGCGTTGCGCGTGTGCACCGTCAGAGGCCGCTCGGCAGTGCCGCCCGCCTGACGCGCGGGATCTCCGCCAGCGCGGTGGCGAGGGACGGCTCCGCCCTTGCGCGAGCTCACTGTGGCGTCCGATCGGCAGGGAGGGCGACCCACCCCGCCCGGTCGTGCACCGCCAGCCCGCCCCAGCCCGGCCAGCCACCGAGCAGCGTCTCGACCTCGCCCATCGCCGCGTCCAGCTCGGCGCGGGGCCTACCGAAGAAGGTCTGCTTGTCAGCCACAGGGTGCGGACGGAGGTCACGCGTCTCCAGACCGACTCGGCAGCGCCGGCCTCGCTCCCGACTGGCCACGACCGTCGGCCGCGCGAGCTCGGTGATGCTGTCCGGTCCGGTCACCGCCCGCCGGTAGGCCATCACGGTCACGGTCGGGACCAGGTCCAGCACCGCATCGAGCAGCCGGCCACAGTCGGGCACGCCCGGCTCAGCCGGCACCTCCACCTGATGCAGCCAGAACGACACGTCGACCTCGACCGGCAGCGTGCTGGCGGTCGCGAGCTCCTCCAGCAACCTCAGATAGCGCCGGACCACGTCCTCCCGGTCGTCGTCCCACTGCGGGTGCCCCCACGGTTCGAGGTCGAGGTGGATCCCATCGAAGAGGGAGGCCGTCTGAGCCGTCCGCAGCCAGGTGCGTGCCTCGCCCGGTTCGTCGAGCCATGCCGGATCGCCGCCGAGCGCCTGCAGGCCGACCCTGCCGCCCAGCCGGGCCCGCACCTCACGGAGCCACGGGAGTCGCCCAGTGTCGCCCCACCGGGTCGGCGTCGCCACAAACAGGTCGCGCACCGCAGCGGTCTGCGCCCACCGAGCCAGCTCCTTCGGGACCGGCTCGTCCCAGACCCAGGCCGTCCGCGCGGGCGTCGGCTGCCTCACGGTCCTGCGGGCTCCGCCGGCAGCTCGGTCGCGACCCGCCTGAGCACCGCTCGCAAGGCAGCTGCCGGGTCGACACCGGCGTCGCGGGCGGCGATGACCTGGGCCAGCAGCGCCGCACCGACCCGGGTCTGCTGAGTCTCCTCGTCCACCTCTGCTGAACCGTCCGCCCCCGACCGTCCACGCTCGTCAGCCACCCACTGCGCCAACCACGGCCCCCCGCCGACCCGCTCCAGGCGGGAGACGACCTTCGCGGCCCGGGCGAGCTCCGGCATACCTGCGGGGATGCCGTCGAGCGGGTGCTCGCGGTGCGGCTTCTCGGCGGCCTTGAGCTGCTCCCAGTTCGCTTCCACCGCAGCAGCATCCGCGGCCTCGACGCCGGCAAAGACGTGCGGGTGGCGGTGCACCAGCTTCTCGACCAGCCGCGCGCTGACGTCGTCGATGTCGAACCCGTCCTCGCGCTCGGCCGCGACCCGGGCGTGGAAGGCCACCTGCAGCAGCACGTCGCCCAGCTCCTCGATGATGTGCTCATCGTCACCGGACTCGAGCGCCTCGACCGCCTCGTGGGCCTCCTCGACGAGATAGGGCACCAGGCTCTGGTGGGTCTGCTCCGCGTCCCAGGGGCAACCCCCCGGCGAGCGCAGCCGGTCCATGACGGCGACGACGTCGAGCAGCCGCGAGCCGGGCTGGTCCCACGAGCCGACCAGGACCTCGACCTCCGGGGCGGAGCCGCCGCCGCGGCGCGTCGCCTCTGCAGCGAGAGCGTCGGTCAGGCCAGGGTCGCCGTCGGGGCTGCCCACCCAGACGACCGTGCCGCCCACGGCCCGGTCCAGCAGGCCGGCCGCGAGGGTCCGAGGGTGACCCTCCGCCGCGGTCACCGTCGTGCCGGCAGCCAGTATGGCGCGAGGCTGGGCGTCCGAGACGCTGCGGGCGAGCACATGGTCGGCCGACTCGAGACGCTCCCAGGCCTCTCGTGACAGCAGGCCGGGCGCCAGCCGCGGTGAGGTCAGCAGCAGGCTGAGGCGACCGTTCGGTCCCGGGCGCTCACTCAGTTCTGGACCTCGCTGATGTCCGTGATCCAGTCGGGTGCCTGCGCGATGACCTGGCCGGCCTCGGCGTCCCAGCTGCCGAACCGCGGGTTGACCTGGATGTCCGCGCCGCCGCCGGGCGGCAGGCCACCCAGCCCGTTGAGGTGGGTGATCGAGCGATAGAGGTTGATCAGGCTGTCGCTGGGCTCCTCGACGCCCCCGCTGCGCATCTGAGCCTCCAGCTGGGCATCGGGCACCGGCGGCAGGCCCGCCTCGGTGTAGGCCGTCTCGGCCAGGTCACCATAGATCAGCAGGGTCAGGGTGTCGCTGGTCGTCGCGGGCTGCACGGGGAGGGTGTTGAACTGCGCAGTCGCCTCCTGCACGTCGGCGACGCTGATCTCCTTGCCGTCCACCACGGCGGCGACGCCGGCGGACAGGCTGGCATCGCCCGAACAGCCGGAGAGCGCGAGCGCTCCAGCGGCGGCGACGGTGGCCGCGGTCAGGGAGCGACGGGCACGGGCACGGGTCAGGGAACTGGCTGCGATCCTCACGGGCACATCATGTCATCCGCCTGCGCGAACTGCCTCAGGCACTGCCGATGTCGCGGCGCCTCAGGCCCAGGACGGCCAGGACCAGCAGGGCGATGGCGACGAGGGTCAGGATGGCGACGACTGTCCAGTCCATCGCCTCCAGCGGCATCCGAGGGGTCAGGTTGAACGGCGAGAGGTCACGCACCGCCGCGGGGATCTTGAGCAGGTCGCCCAACCAGCCGACGACGAAGCAGCCCGCCAGGACGACCCAGACGAGCCCGCCGAGCCGCGGCGCCCAGCCGTGCAGCGCCGCGGCGAGTCCGCCGATCACCGCGACCGCGGGCAGATAGGCCAGCGTGGCTCCGACGAGCTGCCCGAAGCGGTCGGCCGAGCCGCTGACCACCGCGTCGGCCACGGCGACGCCGACCGCGGTCGCCAGGAGGAGCAGCACGGTGCCGCCGCCAGTCACCGCGAGCCAGCCGAACTGCCAGGACCGGCGCGGGGTCTTGGTGGCCAGCACGAACTCGGCCCGCCCCTGCGACTCCTCGGATCGCAACCGGTGCACCGAGGACACGGTGAAGCAGGCGACCACCAGGACCAGGATCAGCAGGATCAGCCCGAAGTAGCCGGTCACCAGGTCCTCGCCACCCTCGCTGCCCATCATCGAGGCCAGCTCCGGGTTGTCCTCCAGCATGGTGGTCACCTCGTGGCCGAACGAGCCGAGGGCCAGGCCACCCAGGCAGAGACCGACCGCCCACCAGAACAGCGACGAGCGCTGCTGACGCAGGGCGAGACCCGGCACAGAGGAGAGCAGCGCGGAAGCACGTGGGCTCCCGGGTCTGGTGGCCACGAGGCCAGCACCGACGTCACGCCGTCCGGTCAGCAGCACCGCCGTCACCGTGAGCACGGCCGCGCAGGCCAGCGGAAGCAGCAGCGGCCACCACCTCTCCTCGCCGAAGGGGTGGACCGCCTGCACCCACCCCACCGGCGAGAACCACGTCGCGGCACCGCCCTCGATGTCACCGAGTGAGCGCAGCCCCCACGACAGGCCCAGGACCGCGACGGCGATGCCGAGCGCTGCGCGGGCGTGCTCGGTGATCTGTGCCGCCACCGCCGAGACCGCGGCGAACGTCACGCCCAGGCACGCCATTGCTGCGCCAAAGAGCAGTGACCCGCTCGCGGGAAGTCCCAGGGCCCACAGGGACAGGCCCAGCAGCAGCCCGATGACGACGCTGGCGCCACCCACGACGACCAGCGCCGCAGCCAGGGGTGCGTGCCGTCCGAGCACCCCGGCGCGCAGCAGCTCGGTGCGTCCGGCCTCCTCCTCAGCACGCGTGTGGCGCACGGTGAGGAAGATCGCCATCAGCGAGGTCCCGACGGCCGCGGTCAGGTTGACCTCGAACAGGGTGATGCCACCGACGGTGTCCAGCGCCTGGGGCGGGCCGCTCATCACGATCGCCGCTGGGCTGTTGCTGACGGTGGCGGCATAACCGGCGCGCAGCGCGGGAGTGCTGTAGACGCCCTGCACCGCTGACGCAGAAGCCACGACGATGCCGACGATCGCCCCAATCCACAGGGGCAGGTGGATCCGGTCCAGCCGCAGGAAGAGGCGCACCATCTCACCTGTGCCGATCAGCGTGCTCACGCCCCCGACGCCCCCGCGCCGTCCGAAGCCGAGCCGTCGGCCGCCCCGGAGTCCGACGACGCCGGCGGCTGGTCGCCATACTGGCGCAGAAAGAGCTCCTCCAGCGTCGGTGGGTGGCTGAGCAGCGAGCGGATCCCCAGGGTCGCCAGGTGGGTGATCGCCTCGTCCAGATGGTCGGTGTCGACCTTGAAGGTGACCCGACCGTCGCTGCGTTCGAGACCACTGACCCCGGCGATGGCGGCAAGCCCGTCGGCGGCCCGGTCCGTCTCTGCGGTCACCGTCGTGCTCGTCAGGTGGCGCAGGTCGGCCAGGGTGCCGCTCTGCACCGTGCGCCCGGCCCGGATGATCGAGACCCGGTCGCACAGCGCCTCCACCTCGGCCAGGATGTGGCTGCTCAGCAGCACGGTGCGGCCCTCGTCCTTGGCCCGGTGGATCCACTCCTGGAAGACCTCCTCCATGAGCGGGTCCAGACCGGCCGTCGGCTCGTCGAGGATCAGCAGCTCGACGTCGGAGGCCAGGGCCGCCACCAGCGCGACCTTCTGGCGGTTGCCCTTGGAGTAGGTCCGGCTCTTCTTGGCGGGGTCGAGCTCGAAGTCGTCCAGCAGCCGGGCCCGGCGCGACTCGTCGAGCCCGCCGCGCAACCGGCCGATCAGGTCGATCACCTCGCCGCCGGTGAGCCCGGGCCACAGCGCCACGTCGCCGGGCACATAGGCGAGGCGACGGTGCAGGGTCGCGGCGTGCCGCCAGGGGTCTGCACCCAGCAGTCGGACCTGCCCGGAGTCCGGGCGCAGCAGCCCCAGCAGGACCCGGATGGTCGTGGACTTGCCGGATCCGTTCGGTCCCAGGAAGCCGTGCACCTCACCCCGGGCGACCGTCAGGTCCAGACCGTCGAGCGCGTGCGTGGACCCGAACGACTTGTGCAGTGACTCCACCAGGATGGGCGCGTCCATGGCCCCGAACCTACCCCTGGCGGCTGACGCTCACCCCAGGCCCAGCCGCTCGGCCAGGAAGCGATAGGCAAGCGCCTGCATGTGCGCCAGCTGCGCGTTGGTCGCCGCGCCACCGTGACCGCCCTCGATGTTCTCGTAGTAGGTGACGTCCTTGCCGGCCGCCAGCATCTGCGCCGCCATCTTGCGCGCGTGCGCGGGGTGCACCCGGTCGTCGCGGGTGGAGGTGGTGAACAGCACCGGCGGATAGTCCCGCCCCGCGTCGAACAGGTGGTAGGGACTGAACGTGGCGATGAACTCCCAGTCGTCTGGCACGTCGGGGTCGCCGTACTCCGCCATCCAGGACGCCCCGGCCAGCAGGTGCGAGTAGCGCTTCATGTCCAGCAGCGGCACCTGGATCACGACGGCGCCGAACAGCTCGGGGTGCTGGGTGAGCATGTTGCCCGCGAGCAAACCGCCGTTCGAACCTCCCTGCACCCCAAGGCGTTCGGGCACCGTGACCCCGGTGTCGACCAGGTCGCGTGCGACCGCCGCCATGTCCTCATAGGCGCGGTGCCGGTTGGCGCGCAGCGCCTGCTGGTGCCAGGTCGGGCCGTACTCGCCACCACCGCGGATGTTGGCGAGGGCATAGGCACCGCCGCGCTCGAGCCAGGCGGCCCCCAGACCACCGGAGTATGTCGGGGTGAGGGAGATCTCGAAGCCGCCGTAGCCGTAGAGCAGGGTCGGGGTGGTGCCGTTGGCCGGCAGGTCCTCGCGGTGCACCAGGAAGTAGGGCACGCGGGTGCCGTCCGCCGAGGTGACGAATCGCTGCTCGGCGACCAGGCCGGCTGCGTCGAAGAACGTCGGCATCGCCTTGACCGGCTCAGGCTCGCCGCCCGCGGCAACGTCCGCGAGGGCGAGCGTGGTCGGGTGCAGGAAGTCCGTGGTGTAGAGCCAGACCTGGTCCGAGGTGACCCGGTCCACAGCCGCTACCTGGACGGTTCCCACGGCCGGCACTCCCGGGAACGGGGTGCGCTCGAGCGATGCACCGTCGTGGCTGTCAAGGG
Source organism: Ornithinimicrobium cryptoxanthini (assembly GCF_023923205.1). Classification (NCBI taxonomy): domain Bacteria; kingdom Bacillati; phylum Actinomycetota; class Actinomycetes; order Micrococcales; family Ornithinimicrobiaceae; genus Ornithinimicrobium; species Ornithinimicrobium cryptoxanthini. The sequence continues at coordinate 3,137,769 of NZ_CP099490.1, forward strand.
TGAGCACCTCGAGCCGGTGGGTGACGTGCTGGAGGACGTTGAGCACCAGGTGGTGGCGGGTCCAGGTGAAGCTGGCCAGCGAGCTGGCGGCCGTGGGGACGAACAGCTCCAGCAGGTCCCGGGAGCCGGCAAGGAAGTCGTCGAGCCGTATGCCGAGGAGCGAGCCGGCGCGGTAGGTGCGGTCCGCGGGGGTCCAGTCCTCACGGAGGCGGACGGTGAGCCACTCGCGCGTCACCGAGGCCTGCGCCGAGTTCGGCACCTCGATCCGGGTGAGCCCGCCGTCGGTGCCGCGCAGGAACAGCTCCCCCTCATAGAAGGCGATGGCGCGATACACCAGGTCCCGCTCGTGACCCGGAGTCTGGTCGTGCATCGCCGTGACCGCCACGTCCTCCTGGGCGCCCTCGAAGACGAGCTCCGCCTCGGCCAGGTCGGTGCCCCGCCTCCAGAGCCGAGCGGTCCTCGGATAGCCACTGTCCGTCATACTCCCCGGCCCGTGGTCGGTCATCACGAACAGCGTGTCCTCGTCGACCCACGAGATGTTGCCCTTGGCCTCGGGGCGCTCGAAGCCGCCGGTGACGAACGACCTGGTGTGCAGGTCGAACTCGCGCGAGACGTCCGCGTCGGCACCGCCACGGGACAGGTCGACCATGGCCAGCCGGTGGTCGTCCTGGGTGCTGTCCTTGCTGCGGCGCAGGACGCTCACCCCGTGCCAGACCCAGTTCTCCCCCTCCGCCTCGCTGAGCGCGTCCAGGTCCAGGACGGTCTCCCAGTCGGGGTCCTGAGTGCGATAGGACTCCAGCGTCGTGCGCCGCCAGATGCCGCGCTCGTGCGCGGCGTCCTTCCAGAAGTTGTAGTAGTGCTCGCCGATCTTGCTGACGTCGGGGATCTTGGCCTCGGAGTCGAGCATCTCCAGGATGCGGTCGCGGGTGCTGGCGAACTGCGCTGTGGCCGCGATCCTCGCCCCCTCTCCCGCGTTGCGCTCCCGCACCCAGTCCAGCTGGGCGGCCCCCTCGACGTCCTCAAGCCAGGCGTGCTCGTCCGTGGTGTTCTGCGTCGTCGTCACCTGCCCAGCGTAGGCGCTGGTGCGCGCCGCAAATTCGGTGGCCGACCAGCTCTGCGGGACCGTACCCTTGGTCAAGCCATGCAAGACTTCCCGCCCGAGATCCGGGCCTACTCAGCACGCGACGACGCCGCGCCGGACACCCGCAGCCCGAGGCACTTCCTCTGGTGGATGATCCGGCTCGAGGGCACGCTCGCGCTGGCCGGCGTGGGCATCGCCCTGGTGTGGATGCTTCCCCAGGTGCTCGGCCCCTGGCTGGTCGGGCGCGCGATCGACGACGGCATCGTCGGCGGTGACAGCGACCTGTTCCTGCAGTGGGTTCTCGTGCTGCTGGCCATCACGGTGGTGGGCGGTCTGAGCGGCACCGTCTATCACACGGTGATGGTGCGCGAGTGGCTCGTGGCGCTCTATGGCACCACCAAGCTGGTCACCCGCAAGACGCTGCAGCTCGGCCACGTCCTGCCGCGTCGCACGCCGACCGGCGAGGTCCTGTCCGTCTCCGGCAGCGACAGCGACCAGTTCGGTGGCTTCATCGAGATCGTCACCCGGGCCTTCTCCGAGCTGGTGGCCTTCCTCTGCGTGGCGGTCATCGTGATCTCCATCAGCCCCTCGATGGGCGCACTCGTGCTGATCTCCGCCCCGCTGCTGGTGCTCTGCGGCCTGCCGCTGCTGCGCCCCATGCAGCGCTGGCAGGGCATCGAGCGCTCCCGCAACTCCGAGCTCACCTCGATGGCCACCGACATCGTCGGCGGTCTGCGCATCCTGCGCGGCATCGGTGGTGAGGCCACCTTCGGTGGCAACTACGCACGCCAGTCCCAGCGGGTGCGCCAGTCCGGCGTCTCCGCGGGAGTCTGGCAGGCCGCGGTTGAGGCTCTCGGGGTGCTGCTCAGCGGCACCTTCGTCGTCGCCCTCATGTGGGTCGGCGTGCGCGAGGTCGTCCAGGGGCGGCTCATGATCGGCCAGCTCATCAGCGTCCTGGGCTATGGCCTGTTCCTGATCCAGCCGATGCGCACCTTCGTGGAGTTCGCCCAGAAGATGACCCGCTCGGTCGTCTCGGCCCGCAAGGCGATTGCGGTCCTGGAGCAGCGACCGCCCTGGGTGCCCCCCACAACCGCGCGCACCCTCCCGCACGACGCTCCGCTGACCGACGACGCCTCCGGCCTGGTCGTCTCGCCGGGCCGCCTGACCATGGTCGCCTCAGGTGTGCCCGACGACTCGGCGGCCCTGGCCGCCCGCTTGGGGCGCTACCTGCCAGAGGAGCCGGAGGCCCAGATCAGCCTCGAGCTCCCCGAGGACCTCAAGGGCCGGGCTGCGCGACGCGAGCGTGCTCGCCGGGTCATCGCTCGGGCCGAGCAGGCCGTGCGCGACGAGGAACGGGCCCACCGCGCGTGGGGCGTGCGCGTCGGCGATGTCGATCTCTCCGAGGCCGAGCTCGCGCAGGTGCGCAGCCGCATCCTGGTCAGCGACACCACCCCGCACCTCTTCGCCGGCACCCTGCGCTCGGCGGTGGACCCGCACGGCCGGTTGGACCGGGAGGCCGCCGAGGCCGCGCTGTGGGCCGCCTCGGCCGACGACGTCTTCGACGCAATCCCCGGCGGCTGGGCGGGTGAGCTCGACGAGCGGGGCCGGGGTCTGTCCGGTGGGCAGCGGCAGCGGCTCGTCCTCATGCGGGCGCTGGCCGCCGACCCGGAGGTGCTGGTCCTCGTCGAGCCCACCTCGGCTGTGGACGCCCACACCGAGGCCCGAATCGCCGAGCGGCTTGGCACCGCCCGCGAGGGTCGCACCACCGTGGTGATGACCACCTCTCCCCTGCTGCTGCACCACGCGGACGAGGTCGTCCTCCTGCAGGACGGTCAGGTGACCGCCCGCGGCACGCACACCGACCTGCTGGCCGGCAACCCGGCATACCGCTCGGTGGTGGTCCGGGGCGAGGAGTCGGCCACGGTCGACGACCCCGAGCCCGACGACACTCCCCCGCAGACCCGCCACTCGATGACCCGCCCCGCTCCCCAGGAGGTGCTATGAGCACGACACAGGCCCCGCTGCTGCCGCCCGGCCTGGCGGCTGAGTCGGCACGCACCTGGGACGCCGGGGACTCCGGTGGACCGGTGATCCCCGACGAGCTCGTGCCTCCCACCACTGCCACGGTGCCCGAGCGCGCCGCAGCGATGCGCCGGCGGCACCTGCTCCGCGAGCGGCGAGCCGCTGAGTTCGTCGCCGACACGATGAGCTCGACCCGGGGACTGCCGATCGCGGCACCGCGTCAGGTCATGCGCTTCATCGGGCGCCTGCTGGCCGAGCGCAGGCTCGGGGTGGTGGCCGTCGTCCTGGGCAACGCCCTCGCCGCCGTCGCCGGCCTCCTGGTGCCCTGGTGGCTGGGCCGGTTGGTCGACAGCACCGTCGCGGACGTGGCGGCCGGTCGCACCGACGCGGCACTGGCGACGGCCAACACGGTCGCGCTGGTGGTGGGCGCCATCGTGGTGCTGCAGGCGCTGCTGACCCTGGCCGCCAAGAGCGCCTCCGCCGTCCTCGGACAGGGGATCCTGGCGTCGGCGCGGGAGTTCGTGGTGCGCGCCATCCTCAGGCTGCCCCTCTCCCGGGTGGAGTCCGCCAGCTCCGGCGACCTCGTCACGCGTGTCACCCGCGACGTCGGCACGATGAGTGAGAGCGTGCGCTGGGCGTTGCCGCAGGTGATCGTGGCGGGCACCACCGTGGTCGCGACGCTGGTGGCGATGGTGGTCAACAGCTGGCTGCTCGCTCTGCCTTCCCTCGTCCTGCTGGCGATCTCCCTGGTGCAGGTGCGGCGCTATCTCAGGCGCGCACCGAACGGCTATCTGACCGAGGGCGGCACGTATTCGCGGATCAACACCCACCTGACCGAGACGGTCGAGGGGGCCCGCACGGTCGAGGCCCTCCGCATCGGGGACCAGCGCCTGGGCATCGGCGACGACGACATCGAGGTGTCGGCACAGGCCGAGCGCTACGGGCTGACGCTGCGCAACCTGCTGTTCCTGGTGATGGACCTGGCCTTCAGCCTGCCGCGCGTGCTGGTGCTGACCCTGGGTGCCGTGGCCTACACCCAGGAGTGGGCGACGATCGGGCAGATCACCACGGCAGTGCTCTACACCGAGGCGCTGTGGGGCCCGTTCGACATGCTGGTGCACACCCTCGACAACGTGCAGGTCGGCATCGCGTCCACGACCCGTCTGCTGGGGATCGCCACCGTGCCGCCCGACCGCGAGGCGGACGAGGGCGAGCCGGTCGACTCCGCCCTGGTGGGCTCGGACCTGCGTTATGCCTATCGCCCCGGTCAGGACGTGCTGCACGGCATCGACCTGTCGCTGGCCCAGGGTGAGCGGCTGGCCATCGTCGGACCCAGCGGGTCGGGCAAGTCGACCCTGGGCCGGTTGCTGGCGGGGATCCACGGCCCGCGGACCGGCTCGGTGCGGGTGGGCGGGGTCGACCTGACCTCCCTGCCGCTGGACCACCTGCGTCGCGAGGTCGCGCTCGTCACCCAGGAGCACCATGTCTTCATCGGCACCGTGCGCGACAACATCGTGCTCGCGCGCGAGGAGGCCTCGGACGACGAGGTCGTCGCGGCCCTGCGTGCCGTCGGCGCCTGGGACTGGGTGTCGCGGATGCCGGAGGGGCTGGACGCCCGGATCGGCTCCGGCGCGCAGGACCTCACGCCGGGGCAGGCCCAGCAGGTCGCGCTCGCGCGACTGATCCTGGCCGACCCGCACACGATCGTGCTCGACGAGGCGACCTCGCTGATCGACCCGCGCACGGCCCGGCACCTGGAGGGCTCGATGAACGCCCTGCTGTCGACTCGCACCGTGGTCGCGATCGCGCACCGGCTGCACACGGCGCACGACGCCGACCGGATCGCGGTGGTCATCGACGGCCGGGTGGCCGAGCTCGGCAGCCA